>NZ_JAATOX010000056.1 GCF_011806385.1 Phaeobacter sp. HF9A
AGGAGGGGGCAGAAAAATCAGGTCACCCTACCGAATTTATTGTCTCCCTCGGGGGGGCTTGGCGCAATAACGATATTTTTAAACGTGCAAAAAAGAACCTTGCGGCGCTGAGACACCACCTATGGTTGCCACTCTTGGCAGAATCCGCCCTGATGCACAAACGAGATTTTGGCCTTGCCGGTTTAGATCCCGGTGGCCTGACAGAACGAGGTCCCCGTTCCTCAAAGACGGAAACGCCGCATGGAGCACTCCATGCGGCGTTTCTTTTGATGTCGCGCGGTCTTCAATCCCAAGGTCGAGACGCGAGCAGGCGCTGCCCCGCACCCCGGGATTTCTGAACAGGATGAACGCGCTCAGTAGTCGGGTTGCTGTTGCCAGGCTTTGGCGAGATTGCCAAAGCGGGTGAACTGCGCCTCGAACGATAGCTCCACCGTGCCGATGGGGCCGTGACGCTGCTTGCCGACGATGACCTCCGCCTTGGCGTGCAGCCGTTCCATCGCCTGTTTCCACTCTTCCATCTTGTCCAGCTCGTGATCGCCGGGTTTTTCGCGTTCCTTGTAATATTCCTCGCGGAACACGAACATCACCACATCGGCGTCCTGTTCGATCGAGCCCGATTCCCGCAGGTCCGAGAGCTGCGGACGTTTGTCGTCGCGGCTTTCCACCTGACGCGAAAGCTGCGACAGCGCGATCACCGGGATATTGAGCTCCTTGGCGATCGCCTTCATGCCCATGGAGATCTCGGCGATCTCGTTGACACGATTGTCCGCCATGCCGCGACAAAGCTGCAAGTAGTCGATCACCAGAAGGTCAAGCCCATGGGTCCGCTTCAGGCGCCGTGCCCGGGCCGCCAGCTGCGAAATCGGGATCGCGGGCGTGTCGTCGATGAACAGCGGGCAGCTCTCCAGATCCTTGGCCGCCTGCACAAAGCGGCGGAACTCTTCCTCGGTCATGTCCCCCTGACGGATCTTATGCGAGGAAATCTCGGAGGCTTCGGCCAGGATCCGGCCGGCGAGCTGCTCGGCCGACATCTCCAGGGAGAAGAACCCGACAACGCCACCATCCACCGCGCCCTCGGTGCCATCCTGTTTCAGCCCGCGCTTATAGGCCTTGGCGACGTTGAAGGCGATGTTGGTCGCCAGCGAGGTTTTCCCCATCGAGGGACGACCGGCCAGGATCAGAAGGTCCGAGGGGTGCAAGCCGCCCAGCTGCTTGTCGAGATCATCCAGGCCGGTGGAAATCCCCGCCATGCCACCGCCGCGCTGGTAGGCTTCATTGGTGACATTCACCGCCTCGGTCACCGCGCGCAGGAAGGATTTGAACCCCTGTTCGGTCTGGCCCTGCTCGGCCAGCTGATAAAGCGATTGTTCCGCCTCGACGATCTGTTCCTTGGGCTCAGACGCCACATCAACCCGGCGGGCCTTGTCGGCGATGGTGTGCCCAAGCGCGATCAGCTCGCGCCGGATCGCCAGGTCATAGATCATCTGCGCATAGTCGCGCACCGCAAAGGCGGAGATCGAGGCCGAGGCGAGTTTCGCCAGATAAGCAGGGCCGCCCAGCTCCTTCAGCCCGGCGTCATCTTCCATAAACGCCTTGAGCGTGACGGGCGAGGCCAGCGCGTTCTTGGAGATCCGCGCGGCGGCAACCTCGTAGATCCGGGCGTGCACCGGGTCATAGAAATGCGAACTGTTGATGATCGAGGCGATCTTGTCATAGACATCGTTGTTGGTGAGGATCGCCCCCAGGAGTTGCTGTTCCGCCTCGACGGAATGGGGCAACTCAGAGCTCTGCGCGCCAGCGGTATCAGCGCCCCCGTCCTGTGACGTGGGCGGGTTCGGATCGCCGTTGAAAGGGGTGATCTCGTTCATCTCTGCTCTCTTTCGTTGAGACGGTCTTCTACGCCAGGTCCGGCCCAGATGGCTATCTGGAAATCTCTGTGGATGGTTTGAGGATAACCCCCGCTGGCGATGTGGGCAATTTTTACAAAATCAGACCTGATCCCGCAGGCTTACCCGATATGGGGGGTCTGACTGCACTTTGCGCATATATATGGAAAAGCCTACCGCGATTCGCGGCAGGCTTACTCACAACTTACCCACAGTCTGGGGAGTATTTTTTCCTCAGGTCTTTTTGTTGGCGTCCTGCCAGGCGCGCGGATCACGCAGGAATTTTTCCACCTCGTCCAGCGTGTCGCCGCCAAAGCTGCCCTGCGCGCGGGCCTCGGCCAGCACATCCCACCAGGTGCAGAGATAATGCAGCTGAACGCCGTGATCGCCCAGCGTCTTGGTGGTCTCGGGGAAGATGTCGTAATAAAAGATCACCGCCGTATGGCCGCATGTGGCGCCGGTGTCGCGGATCGCATCCACAAAGGACAACTTGGAGCCGCCGTCGGTGGTGAGATCCTCAACCAGCAGAACCCGCTCTCCCTCGCTCATCGCACCCTCGATACGGGCGTTCCTGCCATAGCCCTTGGGCTTCTTGCGCACATAGGTCATCGGCAGCGCCAGCCGCTCGGCGACCAGGGCGGCAAAGGGAATGCCTGCGGTTTCGCCCCCGGCGATATTGTCAAAAGCCTCGAACCCGGCGTCACGCATCACCGTGACGGCCATGAAATCCATCAGGGTCGAGCGGATGCGCGGGAAGGAAATCAGCTTGCGGCAGTCGATATAGCTCGGCGAGGGCAGGCCAGAGGCCAGCGTATAGGGCTCATCGGTGTTGAAATTGACCGCGCCGATTTCCAGCAGCATGCGGGCAGACAGGCGGGCGATTTCTTCTTTGCTGGGATAGGAAGAGGGGATCATGGCGAAGTCCTTTGCGGGTGGGGCCGGAAAATGCAGATTTTCCGGGCAATTTTCTGAGCCAGAAAATTGGGCGCTCTACTGACATGGTCCCATAAACCGGATGGGCGCTGGTTTGAAGTCCTGACAGACGTGAAGCGCCGCGGAACTCCCCGACACCGCCGAAATGGCCGCTTTGCCAGGTGCGACGTTAGCTTTCAGTAGACCAGTAGACATCAAACCCCGGGTCAAACACTGTGACCGGCCCGTCTGGGGTGTCGATCTTTTCGGGGAACCGAACGGGGGCGTCTTGTTTCACCAGCGTGATCTGTCTGTCATTCTCCGGCAGGCGATAGAAGGCGGGGCCGTTTTTCGAGGCGAAGCGCTCCAGTTGCTCCAGCGCGTCCTCTTCCTCGAATACATGCGCCAGCAGCGGCATGGTGTTGCTGGCGGTGAAACAGCCCGCACATCCGCAGGGTTGCAGCTTGTTGGCATCCGTATGAGGCGCCGAGTCCGTGCCGAGGAAGAACCGCGCATCGCCCGAGGTGGCGGCGGCGCGCAGGGCCAGACGGTGCTCTTCGCGCTTGGCCACGGGCAGGCAGTAGTAATGCGGCTTGATACCGCCCACCAGGATATGGTTGCGGTTGATGATCAGGTGATGCGTGGTGATCGTCGCGCCCAGATCCGCCTCCTGGCTGCGGACATAATCAGCGGCATTAGCGGTGGTGATATGCTCCATCACCACCCGCAGCCCGGGGGTGGCGCGGCGGATCGGATCCAGCACCCGGTCAATAAACACCGCCTCGCGGTCAAAGATGTCGATGTCGTGATCGGTGACCTCGCCATGGGTGCAGAGCGGCAGGCCGATCTCGGCCATTTTCTCCAGCACCGGGCGAACCTTTTCAAAATCCGTGACCCCGGAGGCGGAATTGGTGGTCGCCCCGGCGGGATAGAGCTTCACCGCCTTCACCAGACCCGAGGCATGGGCGGCGGCCACATCCTCCGGGTCGGTCTCCTCGGTCAGATAGAGCGTCATCAAGGGCTCAAACGCCATGCCCTCGGGCAGCGCCGCAAGGATGCGGTCGCGATAGGCGCCAGCCTGGGCCGCGGTCACCACCGGCGGCACAAGGTTCGGCATGATGATGGCGCGGCCAAAATCGCGGGCGGTCTCTGGCAGCACCGCGCGCAGCATATCGCCATCGCGCAGATGCAGGTGCCAGTCGTCGGGGCGGGTGAGGGTGAGGCTCTGGGTCATGAGCCAGCCGTTAGCATACCCCCGTGATCTTGAAAAGTCGCCGTTATGCGCTTAACTCCGGCAACTCGATCTCTCCGGCGGCGGCGCGTTCGGCCAGATGCTGGGCGCGGCGGCGAAACCGCGGCATGCTGCGCCGTGCGTTCACATTCTGGCACAGCATCATCGTCAGATAGGGCCGATCCGTGCGATCCACCCGTGTCAGCAGGTTCTTGAGGTAGACATTGTTGTCCCGCCGCGCCCGCGCCATCTGGTAAAACACCTGCGCATCCAGCGCATCGGTGCCGGCCAGCGACAGGCTGCGAAACAGCATGTCCATCTCAAGCAGCCGGGTCTGGATTTCGTCGCCCATGCAGGGCAGCTTCAGCCGGGTCACATTGGAACGGGCAAACAGCGCCGCATGCATCGCGTCCAGCGGCTGATAGGGGTCATAGATCACAAATGCCTGCTGGGCGGCATCCAGCATATCGGGGGCATAGCCATAGCGGTCGGTGAACGAGAGCTTGCGCATTTCGCTAAAGCGGTCGTCCCATCCGGCCATCTCCGGGTCCAGCGTGGCTTGCGGCTGCACGGCAACGACACGCGCCCCCGGCGCCGCAACGGAATAGGCCGCCGCCGCATAGCCGCAGGGACCGGCGCCATAAAACAGCACGCTGTCGAATTCCTCAAAGAAACCGTCATCGACCAGCTGATCAAAGAAGCCATAGACCCGCTCGTCGCGGAACCAGGTGTCGCCATCCGACACCAGACAAAGATGCGACCAGCCCTGGTCCTTGACCAGTTCAAACCCCAGAGGCTGCGCCATGTCGGACAAGAGGTGAATTCCCTGGCGGCTCTCGAAGGTGACCAGCAGCGTGTTGCCCTGATCAATAAAGGCCGCAAAATGCCGCTTGCCGAGCGGCTGGTACATGCCAACCTCTTCGGCGATCTCCGCCACCGAGGCCTGCCATTCCAGCGGCTTCATCCCGGTAAGATCCTGCTCTAGGATATCTGTCTCATCGTGCATAGGAGCGACCTGTCACCTGTTGTCCGGCGTTTCAGGATAAGACCTAGGCCGGGAATAAGGCCAAATTTAGAAAATGCTTGGCCTTAATGTCGACCCCGCATTTCGATCACCCCCCGCACCCTCTCGCAGGGATGGCGCCCTGCTGCGTGTGTGAGGCCAGACAAAACCGGACACCGGCTGTTTTTGAACCCATGTCCGGTGGTGCGCGCCTAGATCTTGTTGATGGAGTTTCCACCATCGGCGATCATCGCGCTTCCGGTCACGAAAGACGCATGATCGGACAGCAGAAACAGAGCAGCACTGGCGATTTCGGACGGTTCTGCCATGCGTTTCAACGCGTGGAACCCGCGCACGATCTCATGAAAGCCTGCGTCATCTCCGGCCATTGGCGTCATCGTGCCGCCGGGGAGGAGGGCGTTCACCCGGATGTTTTCCGGTCCGTGCTCCGCCGCCAGCACCTGGGTCATGCCGATAAGCCCCGCTTTGGCCGCCGCATAGGCCCCCATGCCGGGCAAACCGATTGTGTGGCCGACGAATGAGGAGGTAAAGACAAGAGAGCCACCGCCGCGTTTGCGCATGGCGGGGATCTGGGATTTGGCGGCATAGAACCCGCTATTGAGGTTGACCGCCATCACCCGGTGCCAGTTGCTGTCCGCCATATCGGGGATTGGCCCCATGTCGCCGGTGGTGCCGGCATTGTTGAAAGCGCCGTCAAGGCCGCCGAAACGCACCTCCGCCACGTTCACCAGTTCTTCGGCGTAGGCGCTGTCTGCGACGTCGCCGGCCAGAAAGGCCGCTTCGTTCCCGTTAGTGATAAGGTTGTCGGTGATTTGCTCAAGCAGGTCGGCGCGGCGCGCACCGAGGACCAGATTCGCACCTTCGGCTGCAAAGATCTTTGCGGCTGCGGCGCCGATGCCGCTGCTTGCGCCGGTGATGATAATTGTCTTTCCGTTGAGAAGCATGCCCGTCTCCATTTGTTGTGCTGTGGGAGATGCTTAATGAAACTTCGGTTTTTGACCGACCCGCTTATTGCGCAAAGGGCGACCTGCGCGTGTGGAATGTGGGGCTCCTACGAGGGATTTGTCATTCCGCTGCGAAACGGGTGCGCGGCAGGGCGTGGCGGACATGCCAGACCTCTTCCGGGTGGATATCCAGCATGCGCTCGGCCCCCTCATACCGCGCGGCCCGTGCTGGCGACCAGTCGATCACTGCGCGCCCCGTCAGCAACAACGCCTCGCCGCTGGCGAACTCGGGTATGAACAGACCCGCGCGGCCCGAGATCTCGATATTGCCAAGCGTGTTGAAATAGCGATTGCCCGGATAGTCGGGAAAGGACAGGCGGCCATCCTCGCGCTGGCGTAGCAGCCCAGCTCGCCCGCCCCGATGGGACACATCCATGCCGGATGTCGCAGAGCTGGCAATAAAGAACGTATCGGCGGTAGAGAGGATGCGCCGCGCGACCGCATCCTGGATGGCAACAGGCTGGCCCTCCGGGGCGGGCAAAGGCGCGGCGGCGGGGCGCATCTCGCGGGGCGAGATATACTGCGGACAATTGCCATAGCTCTGCTCCACCTGGATCGTCATCCTCTCCGCCGCCGTTTCCGTGATCACACCGTTCATCCGGTTGCGCCGCCGGGTTGCGAAATCCAGCCCCAGCACCGCCACCTTGCTGCCCGGCCTCAGATCGAGGTCAAGCCGATCCGCAAGCAACGGGCGGCTGCGGGCGCTCAGCCGCTCCCGCGTCGCCTGTGCCCCGTCTGGCAGCGGACAGATCGTGGCCCAGGGTCGTCCTTGCCCATCCCGCAGACCGACAAACAGCAGCGGCAGGCTCTCAAAAAAGGCCTGATGCTGTGCGGACATGTCGGGCCGGATCGCGCGGGCGGCGCGTTGACGCCAGTCTTCGGGCACACCGGCGCGATCCTGCACCGCGCGTTCGCCGGCGTGAAAGGCGGGGTCGGGCCGGGTCATCTTCTCCGCCATCTCTCAAAGGCCCAGATCGGACAGGTCCGGATGATCGTCGGGGCGCCGCCCCAACGGCCAGTGAAACTTGCGCTCCTGCGCGCGGATCGGATGCTCGTTGATGCTGGCATGACGCTCTTCCATCAGACCCTCCGCATCAAATTGCCAGTTCTCGTTGCCATAGGCCCGGAACCAATTGCCGCTGTCGTCGCGATACTCATAGGCATAGCGCACGGCGATGCGATTGCCGGCAAAGGCCCAGAGCTCCTTGATCAGGCGATAGTCCAGCTCCCGTGCCCATTTGCGGGTGAGAAAGGCCTCGATCTCGGCGCGGCCCACGGGGAATTCGGCGCGGTTGCGCCAACGGCTGCCCTGCGTATAGGCCAGCGCCACCTTGGCCGGATCGCGGGAATTCCAGCCATCCTCGGCCAGGCGCACCTTTTCGCGGGCGCTGTCTTCGGTAAAGGGGGGAAGCGGGGGGCGGGGCATTGGTCTGTCCTTTCTGATGTGACGAGGGGGGGGGAGGGCGGCGCGGCTGGCTCAGGTCCGACCGCGCCGCAAAGCGTGGGGTCAGGCCGCGATCTCGGCGGCATCGACCACCGGGAAATCCACCTCGGTCTGCGCCAGCTCGTTCAGGTAGTTGGTCCAGATGTTCAGCGCGACATGCTGCACGATCTCGATGATCTGGCCGTCGTCATAGCCCGCCGCGCGGATCTCGCTCAGATCCTCGCCAGCAACCCGCCCGCGCGCCTCAAGCACCTTGACGGCAAAACGCACGGCGGCGTCGGCCTTGGCATCGTTTGACCGACCGGCGCGGTTGGCCGCGATCTCGGCCTCATCCAGCTTGGCGAGGGCCTTGCCAAGATAGCTATGCGCCGACAGGCAGTAGTTGCACCCGTTCGCCTGCGCCACGGCCAGCGCCACGCGTTCGCGGGTGGCGGCGGGCAGTCGGCCTTTGCCGAGGGCGCCGGAAAGGCCGAGATAGCCCTCCAGCGCGGCGGGGCTGACGCTGACGAGGCGGAACAGGTTGGGCACCGAGCCCAGCTGTTTTTCAACCGCCTGCAACAGCGGTTGCGAGGCTTCGGGCGCGGCGGGAATACTGGCGGGATAGGGGATGCGGGGCATGTCAAAGCTCCTTTGCTTGCTGTGTGAGCCAGACTTAGGGGCTTCCATGAAATGGGGGTAGTTTGTAATGTTGGGATAGAGATTCTCAAATTTTGGAAGCATCATGACGGACCGTCTTGAGGCCATGTCGATCTTTGTGCGCGTGGTGGACGAAGGCAGCCTGACAGCGGGCGCGCGGGCTTTGACCATGCCGATCGCCACGGTCAGCCGCCGGATTTCCGAATTGGAGGACAAGCTCGGCGCCGAGCTGCTGCTGCGTTCTCCGCGCGGGCTGACGCTGACCGATACCGGCCAGACCTACCTCGCCGCCTGTCGCCGGATCCTCGAAGAGGTCGCCGAGGCGGAGCGCAACGCCAGCGGTGAGTTCACCGCCCCGCGCGGAACGCTGACCATGACCGCGCCCATCGTCTTTGGCCGATTGCACGTGCTGCCGGTGGTGAGCGCCTTCCTCAGGGCCTACCCGGAGGTCGATGTCCGGCTGGAGCTGACGGACCGACCGGTCAACCTCCACGAAGAACACCTTGATCTGGCGCTGCGCATCGGGCCGCTCTCCGACAGCCTGTTCATCGCGCGAAAGCTGGGCGAGGTGCATCGTATCGTCTGCGCCAGCCCGGACTATCTTGCGCAGCACCACACCCCGGAACGCCCCGGCGATCTTGCACAGCTGGATGCGATCACCTTTCAAAGCCTGATGTCGCCGTCAAATTGGCAGTTCGTTTCGGAGCGGGGGGAAAAAGCGCCGTCGATGCGCTCCCGCCTGGTTGTGAACACCGCCGAAGCGGCGATTGACGCGGCGGTCGATGGGCTGGGGGTGACGCGGGTGCTGTCCTATCAGGCGGCGGCAGCGATCAAATCGGGGCGGCTGCTGCGGCTGCTGCAAGCCTTTGAACCCGCGCCCTGGCCGGTGCATCTGATGTATGAGCCGCGCGCGCTCATTCCGCAAAAACTGCGCGCCTTCCTGGATTTTGCCGCGCCACGGATCACCGCCAGCATGGGCTGACCCGCCGCTGCGCCATCGCAGACCGCGCTGGGCGCCCGCATCTGCGCACGCTCACAGAGTGGAGGCCGGGTGCGCAAAGAAAAGACAGGGGGCAGCAGCCAGAACGCTGGTCAGACAGGCGCGAGGCTGCGTTTCAGCACGCACAAAAGCAAGCACAGTGTATGGGCTAGTGCGGCCACGCTCTCAAAACCACGTGTTAACATTTACGCACCACCTGGGGGTGTCCCAAGGGGTGTCCGCGCAGAACACTGTGCGGACAAGGATCACTGGTTAAAAAATCACTCGGTCCCCGATACGAGAACGTGACCACACTGTTATGTTATCGTAACGTCACTCTGCGGGGAAGTGGTTTTGAAGGCAAATTCGGTCAGGTATTCCCCCACTTATGCGCCGCAAACACGCCGATGGCACAGGGGGTCGGCTTTACTGCGAGCATTTGAAATAATTCAGAATTTTAATGTGGCAACGTGATGCGCCATGCTCCGGTCAATTTCTACGTCGCTTTGGGATTGACGGCCTGTGCCGGGCGTCACAGTCTCGCGCCATGTCACAGATGCTCCAGGTTCTTCGCTGCCCCCGTTCCTATGATTCCCTGATTGGCGCCGAGGTTAACGCGGAGCTGTCCCATTTGCCGCGCGACCAGCGCGCCTTGCTGCAAGGCGCGGCAGGCAGCAGCCCCTTTCTCAGATCGCTGATCCAGTCGGAACAAGACTGGCTGGAAGAGGCGCTCGCCGATCCGCTTGCGGCGCGTCAGGCGGTGTTTCAGCTGTGCCGCGCCTGTCCGCCCGATCAGATCAAGAGCGTGCTGCGGCAGGCCAAGCGGCGGCTGGCGCTGCTCTGTGCGCTCTGTGATCTGGCCGGGCATTGGCCGCTGGAGGAGGTGACCGGCACGCTCACCCGCTGTGGCGAACTGGCGGGGGATGTGGCCCGGGAGGGAGAGATCGCGCTGCTGATCAAACGCAAGAAACTGCCGGGCATGAGCGAGGATGATATCGCCACCGCCGGCGGGATGAGCGTCTTTGCCATGGGCAAGATGGGCGCCTATGAGCTGAACTACAGCTCCGACATCGACCTGATCTGCCTGTTTGACGAAACCCGCTTTGCGCCCGATGACTTTATGGAGGCGCGCCAGGCCATGGTGCGCGCCACCCGCAACATGAGCGCCGCCCTCAATGACCGCACCGCCGAGGGCTATGTCTTTCGCACCGATCTGCGGCTGCGTCCTGACCCTTCGGTCACCCCGGTCGCCCTGGCGATGGAGGCCGCCGAGCGCTACTACGAGAGCCTTGGCCGCACCTGGGAGCGCGCCGCCTATATCAAGGCGCGCGCCTGCGCCGGTGACATCCAGGCTGGCGAGCGCTTCCTCAAGACGCTCACCCCCTTCGTGTGGCGGCGGCATCTGGATTTCGCCGCCATCGAGGACGCCCACAACATGCGCCTGCGCATCCGCGAAAACAAAGGCACCGGCGGGCCGATTACGGTGCTGGGCCATGACATGAAGCTGGGGCGCGGCGGCATCCGCGAGATCGAGTTCTTCACCCAGACCCGGCAATTGATCGCCGGCGGGCGCGATCCCTCGCTGCGGGTGCGCGGCACCGTCGAGGGGCTGGAGGCGCTCTCCGCCGCCGGGTGGATCTCTGCCGAGGTGGCCGCGACGCTGGCAAGCCACTACCGCGACCACCGCGAGGTCGAGCATCGCATCCAGATGGTGCATGACGCCCAGACCCACCGCATGCCCAGCTCCGAGGAAGGGGTGGCGCGCATCGCCTGCCTGATGGATATCGACCCCGAGCTGATGGTCGCGACGCTGCGCGAGCGGCTCGGCGAGGTGCATCGCCTGACCGAAGATTTCTTTGTGCCCTCCACGGGGGGCTCCAAACCCGCCGAAACCCTGCCAGAGGCGCTGGATCAATCGGTGATCGCCCGCTGGACCACCTATCCGGCGCTGCGTTCTGATCGCGGCGCGCGCATCTTTGAGCGGCTGAAACCGGAGCTGCTGGCGCGGCTCTCCCGCGCGGCCCACCCAAGCGAGGCATTGTTGGCGCTGGATGGCTTTTTGGCGGGCATGCCGGCGGGGGTGCAGCTGTTTTCGCTGTTCGAGGCCAATCCGCAGCTCATTGACCTGTTGCTGGATATCGTCGGCACCTCTCCGGCGTTGGCCAATTACCTGTCGCGCAATTCTTCGGTGTTTGACGCGGTGCTGGATGGCGGTTTCTTTGCCGACTGGCCCGGGCGCGACGCGCTGATCACCGAGCTGCAAACCGCGCTCGCCGCCGAGAGCGACTATGAGCGCCAGCTCGACCTGACCCGGCGCTGGCACCGCGAATGGCATTTCCGCACCGGTGTGCATCACCTGCGCGGGTTGATCGACGCGGCCGCGGCGGGGCAGCAATACGCCGATCTTGCTGATGCGGTGATCACCGGGCTCTTGCCGGTGGTGTGCGCGCAATTTGCCGCCAAACATGGCGAGATGCCGGGGCGGGGCTGCGTGATCCTTGGCATGGGCTCGCTTGGCGCGGGGCAGCTGACCGCAACGTCGGATCTGGATCTGATCATGATTTATGATCCGCTGGATGCGGAGATGTCCGACGGCAAGCGCCCGCTGGCGGTGCGGCCCTATTATGCGCGGCTGACCCAGGCGATGGTGACCGCGCTCACCGCGCCGATGGCCGAGGGGCGACTCTATGAGGTGGACATGCGCTTGCGGCCCTCGGGCAATCAGGGGCCCGTCGCCACCAGCTGGCCCAGCTTCACCCATTATCAACAGAATGACGCCTGGGTCTGGGAACATCTGGCGCTGACCCGCGCCCGGGTGATCACCGGCGAGGCAACACTGGCGCAGGATGTCGAAACCTTTCGCGCCGCTGTCCTGGCCGCGCCGCGCGAGACTGCGGCCGTGCTGGGGCAGGTGGCCGAGATGCGCGCCCGTCTTGCCGCCGCCAAGACCCCCGAGGGCCCCTGGGATGCCAAGACCGGCCCGGGGCGGATGCTGGATATCGAACTCCTGGGGCAGGCGGGCACGCTCCTTGCCGGGCAGAGCGCGCGCGGCGTGATCGAGGGGCTGCATGCCGGTGTCGCCTCTGGGGTGCTGGATGACGCCAGCGCGCAATCGCTGAGCGCGGCCTATCGCCTATATTGGTCGGTACAAAGCGCGGCCCGTCTGATCGCGGGCAAGGGCGCGGAGGCGGCGATCCAGGGCGAGGGCGGCACCGCCTTCCTGTTGCGCAGCAGCGGCTACGAGCAGATCGCGGTGCTGCAACAGGCGCTGGAGACAACATATGAAACCGTGGCCGCGCAGATCGACGCCGCCGTGGGACCAAGGAACGAGGCGGACGATGACGAGCCAACAACCTGACGCAGGACAACCAGACACCGGACAACCTGACACGGGCGCCAAAGAGCTGGACCCCAAGGGGCTGATCCGCGAATCCTATCGCATTGCCGGCATCGACGCCGGCCAATGCCGCAGTATCTTCCTCGATTGGGCGCTGTCGCTGCCGGTGGATCAGGACAATACCGTCGCCCTGACCGCGATGCTGGAGACCTACGGCAGCGATCACCCGGATCACCCGATGACATCTGTGCTGCGCGAGGGTCTTGCCGGATCGGCCCGCCCCAAACGCCGCGGCGGCTGGCGCTCTCGCCCCCGCGACTAAGCCGCGTGCTGCGGTGCCGTCTCCTGTCCCCTCCGCCTGGGGATCTTAATCTTGGTTAACGCGGCGTTAAAATGATCTGATCTAGCCCCATTTCTGCCCTGATCTGCCAGCAAAACAGGATCAGGTTACACAACGGGCCTATTGGGGCCCTGAGGGGATAGTAATGAAAATTTTTGGAAAACTTTCCGTTTTGACCTTTGGCCTGATGCTGCTAGGCGGCGCCTCGCAGGATCTCTCGGCCACCGCGATGACCGCCGCAGCCACCAAGGCCGACCCGCTCTTGCAGAGCGTTGACGCCGACGATCTGCCGCTGACCGGCCTCACGCCGCTGATCGCCCCGATGCCCCATGGCTTCGCCGCTGACAGCAACCGCAAACCCGCCTGATTGCACGCTCCCACGTCTGGACATTAGCGCGTCGCAGGGCGTGCGCGTTTTCTGTCTTGGGGAATTGCGCGGCGCAGGCTATGGGGAGGCATGACAGATGCTGACCTCTCCCCGCTGCCGCGCCCGCGCGTGAAAATGAAACCCAAATCGAATGCCCGGGCGATCCGCCACGGCTTTCCCTGGGTCTATGCCAATGAACTTGTAACCGACCGGCGCACCCGCAAGCTTGCCCCCGGCAGCCTTGCGGTGCTGGAAGACGAGGCCGGGCGCAGCCTGGGTCTGGTGGCGGTGAACCCCGACAGCAAGATCATCGCCCGGATGCTGGATCGCAATCCTGACGCGCAGATCGACCCGGATTGGTTCCACGCCCGGCTGGCCCGCGCACAGGAGTTGCGCAACCAGCTGTATGCGGCGCCCTATTATCGGCTGGTGCATGCCGAGGCCGATGGGCTGCCCGGGGTGGTGATCGACCGTTTTGGCGAGGCCTGCGTGGTGCAGCCCAATGCCGCCTGGGCGGAGGCCCATCTGGAGGCGCTGACCGAGGCGCTGGGCGCGGTGACCGGCTGTCAGGTGATCCTGAAAAATGCCGCGGGCCGCACCCGGGGGCTGGAAGGGCTGGACGATGTCAATGCGGTGCTGAAAGGCACGGCGCCCGAGGCCCCGCTGCCGGTCCAGATGAATGGCGCCACCTATATGGCGGACCTCACCGGTGGCCAGAAGACCGGTCTGTTTATGACCAGCGCGACAATCAGGCCTTTGCCGCCCGGCTGGTGGCGCCGGGGGCCGAGGTGCTGGATGTGTTTTCCCATGTCGGCGGCTTTGGTCTGGCGATGCTGGCGGCGGGGGCGGGCCATGCGACCTGTGTTGACGGCTCCGCTGCCGCCCTGGAGCTTGCCTCAGCGGGCGCCGCGGCCTCCGGCCACGGCGACAGGTTTACCGCCCGTCAAGGCGATGCCTTTGACGTGCTGGCGGCGCTTGCGGCGGAGGGCGCGCAATTTGATGTGGTGATTTGCGACCCGCCGGCCTTTGCGCCGTCAAAACAAGCGCTTGAGGCCGGGTTGCGCGCCTATGAGCGGGTCGCGAAACTGGCCGCACCGCTGGTCAAACCCGGTGGCTATCTGGGCCTGTGTTCCTGTTCCCATGCGGCGGATCTGACCCTGTTCCGCAATGCCTCGGCGCGGGGCATTGGTCGTGGCGGGCGGCGGGGGCAGCTTCTGCACACCGGCTATGCCGGGGTGGACCATCCGCAGATGCCGCAGCTGGCCGAGAGCGGTTATCTCAAGGCGGTGTTCTTCCGCCTCGACTGACCGAAGCGGACTGACCGGGGGGACGGCCGATGAAGGCGCTGCTGGACACTTGCGTGCTCTATCCGACGGTGATGCGGGAGATGCTGCTGGGCGCGGCGTCGCTTGGGCATTTCACGCCGCTGTGGTCCGAGCGGATCCTCGGCGAATGGGAGCGCGCGGCGATAAAGCTCGGCCCCGAGGGTGCGGCGCAGGCCAAGGCGGAGATCGCGCTCCTGCGCGCGGCCTGGCCCCGGGCCGAGGTGCGCCTGAAGCCGGGGGTGACCTCGCGGCTCTGGCTGCCGGATGAGAACGACATCCATGTGCTTTCGGCGGCGATCAGCGGCAATGCGGATGGTCTCGTGACGATGAACATCAAGGATTTTCCGCGCAACCTGCTGACCGAAGAAGGGCTGGAGCGGCTGGGACCGGATCAGCTGCTGTATGAGCTCTGGTTGAAAGATCGCGACGGATTACAGACCGTCGGGACCAAGGTGCTGGCGCAGGCCAATCGCCTCTCCGGCCAAAGCTGGGAGATGCGGGCGCTCCTGAAAAAAGCACGCCTGCCACGCATCGCCAAGGCGCTGGCTTAGGAGGTCAAGACGTCGGGACAGGCGCGATCCTGCTTTCACCCTTCGCCGAGAATCTCTGCCGCGATCTCGAACGATCGCAGCCGCGCCGCGTGGTCGTGGATCTGTCCGGTCAGGATCACCTCATCGGGCTGATAGGTCTCGATGAGCTGCGCGAGCTGGGCGCGGACCGTCTCCCTGGCGCCGGTGGCCGAGATCGACAGCGCCTCTTCCACGCCGGGCAGAACCTGTGGCGGGATGACCTCTGTGATATCCTCGACCGGCGCGGGCAGCTTGCCGCGTTTCCCCGTGCGCAGGCGAGCAAAGGCCTGTTGCATGGTGGTGCGCAGGCGCTGCCCTTCGGCATCGGTCTCGGCGGCGAAAACGTTGATCGCCAACATGAAGTGTGGCTTTTCCAGCGTCGCGGAGGGGCGGAACTGCTGGCGATAGACCGCGAGCGCCTCGGTCAGGGCTTGCGGCGCGAAATGGGAGGCAAAGGCATAGGGCAGCCCCAGCATCGCCGCCAGCTGCGCACCGTAGAGGCTGGAGCCGAGCATCCAGATCGGCACCTCTGTGCCCTCGCCAGGGATGACGCGCAGGGCGGCACCCTCTTCACCGGGGCCGAAGTAGCGGATGAGGTCCTGCACATCCTGCGGAAAGCGATCACCGGAGTCGCTCAGCCCCCGGCGCATGGCGCGGATGGCGGCCATATCGGTGCCCGGCGCGCGACCCAGTCCGAGGTCAATGCGGGGTCCGTGGATTTCAGCGAGTGTACCAAATGCCTCGGCCACCATATAGGGCGCGTGGTTGGGCAGCATGATGCCACCGGCGCCGATGCGCATGGTGGAGGTCGCCGCCGCGATATGGCCAATCATCACCGCCGTGGCGGCGCTGGCGATGCCGGGCATATTGTGATGCTCCGCCAGCCAATAGCGATGATAGCCCCAGGTTTCGGCGTGGCGGGCCAGATCGGCGCTGTTTTTCAACGCCTGTGCGGTGGTGGCGCCCTCCGGGACCGGGGCGAGATCGAGGACGGAATAGCGCATGAAACCTTCTCCTTGCTGGAAGGTAGAGGTGGGGTCGGGCAGGGCATCCCGCAAGGGGGGCGTGGCAAAAACCTCGGCTCAGGTATCGCCCCATTTGGCTTCCAGACGCTCCAGCGCGGCGATGCGCTCTTCGGTCTTGGGGTGGCTCATCAACCAGGCGGGGGCCATGCCGGCGCGGGCATTGGTGAGCTCCTCCAGCTTGTGAAACAGGCTCTTTTGCGGCGCGATGCCGATGCCCGCCTTGGTCAGCAGGGCGGCGGCATATTCATCGGCCTCATATTCATCGCCGCGCGAGAGCCGGGCAGCGAGCAGGTTGGTCAGCATGCCCGCGATCCAGGGACCGATGACCGGCACATAGCGGCCGATCACCATCATCAAGACCGTGCGCAGCGCATTCTGGCCGGAGAAATCAATCATCCGCCGTTTGGCATGCCCCAGCGCCACATGGCCCAATTCATGAGCGATCACGCTGGTTATTTCAGCGTCCGAGACTTCGCCGCTCTGGTACTTGCGATAGAACCCACGGGTGATGAAGATCCGCCCATCCGGCGCGGCGAGCCCGTTCACGGGGTCGATCTCATAGATATAGACCGGGATGCGCGGCAGCCCGAGCGCGGCGGCGAGCCGGTCGGTCATGCGCTTGAGTTTCGGGTCGGCGAGCTCGGTCGAGCGGGCGCTCAGCTCGCGATGGGTGCGCCAGACCGAGAGCCGGTACATGACCAGCCCGTAGATCACCGCAAGCAGGATTGGCGTCAGTCTCAGCATTGCTCTGATATGGGCGGATTTGCGGCGCGGGACAAGCGGTTTGGGAAAATTCCGCAAGGCACCGCGCTGATCCTGTTTCCCGCGAGGGCGCGTCAGGCAAGGGGCGACATGCAAGGGGACGACAGGCCAGAACACGATGCGCCCGAGGGATTGCGCTTTGCGTTGCAAATCGCGAGGGGGCGGGGGCCGCGCCAAAGGCGCGGCCCCCGCCCGGCCCAACGCTTTTTTGGGGCCCGTCAGGGGCACTGAAAAGGGGCGGGAGAGCCACCGGAAAGACTGGCAAGCGATGTGACCCACATACAAGCAAACGCTGCCGCGCCCAGCTCTTGTCAGAATGCTCCGCATGGGGTCATTGATGCACAAGCCGCAGCCAAGGAGGCAGATTGCATGTCCGATATCGTCTTTTACACCAACCCGATGTCGCGCGGGCGTATCGTGCGTTGGCTGCTTGAGGAACTGGGCCAACCCTACGAAACGCTGCTGTTGGACTATGGGCCGCAGATGAAAACGCCCGATTTTCTGGCGATCAACCCCATGGGCAAGGTGCCTGCGGTGCGGCATGGCGACACCGTGGTGACCGAGGCTGCCGCCTGTTGCGCCTATCTCGCGGCCGCTTTTCCCGAGGCGGGTCTTGCCCGAGCGTCCGGGCTTTGCCGATTACACTGCGCGGTTGACAGCGCGCCCCGCCGCCATGCGGGCGCGCGACATTGACGATGGGCTGCTATCGGCCTTGCCTAACGAGGGCTGCCCCCGGATTGATCAAGGCAATATGCGGTCACACAATCAGATGAGACACGCAAGAAAGCGTGGTACGGGCGGCGGGACTCGAACCCGCACGGCTAAAGCCTGGGGATTTTAAGTCCCCTGTGTCTACCATTCCACCACGCCCGCGCGGAGGGGTCAGAGCTTCAGATTTATCCGCGCCTTTGCCCGGGTTCAATAGGTGTTTCAAACCCTTGCGCAGAGTTTCTGCTGCGCGGGCTTTGCGATCACGGCGCGGAACCGGCGCGCGTGGTCATTCTGGCATTCCGACCGCAACTTGGCTAAGAGTGGCGGACGCGATCAACATCGCGTATCTGCCATGCTAGGATAATGAGAATCAAACGTGAACGAAGGGCGCAGAGACGTGAGACCGATCGCAGTCGAATTGTTTGCGGGGGCCGGCGGTCTGAGCCTGGGGTTTGAGCAGGCGGGGTTTGACGTCAAGGCCGCCGTCGAGATCGACCCGGTGCATTGCGCGGTTCACAAGTTCAACTTTCCCCATACCGCCGTTCTGGCGCGCTCGGTCGAGGGGCTGAGCGGCGATCAGATCCGCGAGGCGGCAGGGCTGGGGGATGCGCAGATCGACTGCGTCTCTGGTGGCGCGCCCTGTCAGGGGTTTTCGCTCATCGGCAAGCGGGTGCTGGACGACCCGCGCAACCGGCTGGCGATGGATTTCCTGCGTATCGTCACCGAGCTGGACGCGCGCTCCTTTGTGTTTGAGAACGTCAAAGGGCTGACGGTGGGCAAGCACAAGCGCTTCCTCGAAGAGCTGGTCGAAGCCTTTGACGCCGCCGGATATGCCTGCCGCACGCCGTGGAAGGTGCTGAATGCCGGTCATTTTGGTACACCGCAATCGCGCGAACGGCTGATCCTGATGGGAGTCAAGAGGGGCCTGCCGCTGCCCGACTACCCCGCGCCGCAGACCAATATCAGCGGCAAACCCAAGGCGTTTGACGCGCTGCCCTATGGGCCGAACTGCAAAGAGGCGCTTGGCGATCTGCCGGATGCGGAGCGCTTTGACGCGCTTGTCGCCAGCGACAGCACGCGCGGTGTGCGCTTTGGCAAACCCTCGGAGTACGCGGCAGAGCTGCGCGGGCTCACCAATACCGCCTGGCACCACGGCTATATGCGCGACTGGCAGCCCTCGCTGCTGACCTCCAGTGCGCGCACCGATCATACCGAAATCACCCGCCGCCGCTTTCGCGACACGGTGCAGGGCGCGGTGGAGCCGATCAGCCGGTTTTTCAAACTGGCGACCGATGGCGTCTCCAACACGCTGCGCGCCGGAACGGACGGCGCGCGCGGGGCGTTCACCAGCCCGCGCCCGATCCACTACAAATACAACCGCTGTATCACCGTGCGAGAGATGGCGCGGCTGCATGGTTTTCCCGATTGGTTCCGCTTTAATGGCACCAAATGGCATGGAGCGCGCCAGATCGGCAATTCGGTGCCGCCGCCGCTGGCCCGCGCTGTCGCGGCGCAGATGATGGTGGCCCTCGGCTATGCGCCGCAGCGCCCCGAGGGGGTGCTGGCGCTTGGCGATCCAAACCTCTTGCAGTTTGACCTGACCCGCGCCGCCGCCCATTTCAACGTCGAGGCGATGCCGTCCCGCCGGGACCGCAAGAGCGGTGCGACCAAGCGGCGTCAGGCCGATATCGAGGCCGATCTCCAGCAGCAGAGTGATGCGCAAAAGGCCGCCAATGGCTAGGCAGCAGAACCGCTATAGCGCGCTGATCGAAAAGATCTTTGTCGCGCGCTACCGGGCGGGCGACACCGAGGTCGGCTTTGGCCGGGAGGATCTGGAACAAGCCGCCGCGGAGCTGGCCATCAAGCTGCCCAAGAACCTCGGCGATGTGCTTTATTCCTTTCGCTTTCGCACCGCGCTGCCCGATGCGATCCTCGCCACCCAGCCGCAGGGGCGCGAATGGGTGATCGAGCTGGCCGGGCGCGCGCTCTATCGCTTTCACCTGGTCAAGATCAACCGCATCCTGCCGCAAGAGGATCTGGAGATCATCGACATCCCAGACGCTACCCCGGCGATCATCCGCGCCTACGCGCTGGATGATGAACAGGCGCTTCTGGCGATCGTGCGCTACAACCGGCTCATTGACACGTTTCTGGGGCTTACCTCCTACAGTCTGCAAAACCACCTGCGCACCACGGTCAAGGGCATGGGCCAGATCGAGATTGACGAACTCTATGTCGGTTTGGACCGCCACGGCTGCCACAGCATCATCCCGGTGCAGGCCAAGGGCGGCAAGGACCAGATCGGCCTTGTGCAGGTCAGCCAGGATATCGCCTATGCGGCGGCCAAATTCCCTGGCATGCGCTGCCGCGCCATTGCCGCGCAATTCATGCAGGACAGTATCGTGGCGCTGTTTGAACTGGCGGTGCAGGGCGACGAGATCCAGGTCTTGCAGGAACGCCACTACCGGCTGGTCGCCGCCAACGCACTGAGCTACGCACGCCGGATCGAGTACCGCGATGCGCTCTGACGCGACAGAGATCGCAGGGGCCGAGGCGGCGCAGATAAAACCCTTCAAGACCCAGCTGCTGAAATGGGTCGGCAACAAACAGCGCTTCGCCCACGAGATCGTCGCCCATCTGCCGCAGGACTATGGCACCTATTTCGAACCTTTCCTGGGCGCCGGCGGGGTGATGGCCAATCTGCGCCCCGTGCGGGCTGTGGGCTCTGATATCTACCCGCCGCTGATCGAGATCTGGCAGGCGCTGCAAGAGGATCCCGCGCAGCTCAATCAGTGGTATGGCGCGCGCTATGCGCAGGCCGAAGCCGGTGACCGGGTGCAGGTCTACGAGGCGATCAAGGCGCGCTACAACGCTGCCCCCAATGGCGCCGATTTCCTCTTCCTCTGCCGTGCCTGCTATGGCGGGGTGGTGCGGTTCCGCCGCAAGGATGGGCATATGTCCACCCCCTGCGGCAGTCATCCCTTGATGAAGCCACATAAATTCGCCGAGCGCGTCACCATGTGGCGCGCGCGCATGGCGGGGGCGCGCTTTGCCTGCCTCGACTACCGTGCCGCCATGGCGCAGGCGCGGGCGGGGGAAGTGATCTACTGCGATCCGCCCTATGCCCATTCCCAGACCATCCTCTACGGCGCGCAGGCCTTCCGTCTGGAGGAGCTCTTTGCCAGCATCGCCGCCTGCAAGGCGCGCGGCGTGCGGGTGGCGATGTCGATCGACGGCAGCAAGAAATCCGGCGATGTCTATTGCGACATCGCGATCCCCTCGGGCCTTTTTGAGCGCGAAATCCTCGTCAATATGGGCCAGTCGATGCTGAAACGATTTCAGATGGGCGGCCAACAGATGCAGAGCGAGGCCGTCAGGGATCGGCTCTTGCTGACCTACTGAGCCCGGCTTCTTCTAACAAAAATATCCCGGGGGAGGTCCGCCAGGGCCGGGGGCAGCGCCCCCGTAGCCGCTGCACTTGCAACCGATAGGGTTCAGCTGTTTAGAAACGCCCGCACCGCGGCCTCGAATTCGCGCGGCTTTTCCGCGTGCAGCCAATGACCCGCGCCGGGGATCTTGGCAAAACGCGCCTTGGGAAACAGCGCCTTGATGCGGTCGCGATACGCGGGGATCACATAGTCCGAATTCGCCCCGGTCAGGAACAGCGCAGGGCCAGCCCAGGCGCCGCTGACCTCGGGAAAGCCGACGATATGCGCCATCTCGCGCTCCAGCGCATCCAGGTTCAGCCGCCAGCGCTGACCTTCAATATCCAGCGATTGGGTAAAGAAGCTCTGAAGCATCGCATCCACCCCGGCCTCTGCCAGCTGCGCCTGCGCATCCGAGCGCCGCGTCACCTGCGACAGATCCACGCTGCGCATGGCGGTGATATATTGCGCCTGGCTGTGCTGATAGGGCACCGGGGCGATATCTGCGACCACCAGCCGGTTCACCGCCTCCGGGTGCAGAAGCGCCAGCACCATTGCCGCCTTGCCGCCCATGGAATGGCCAAGCACATCCATACGGCCGCCCTGCGCGTCGATCACCTCGGCCAGATCCCCGGCCAGATCATGATAGCTGTGGTTGTCGCTTTGCGGGCTGGTGCCATGGTTGCGCATATCCACCGCGATGACCTGCCGCTCGTCCGAGAGACGCTTGGCGATCACCCCCCAGTTGCGGCCAGAGCCATAAAGCCCGTGGGCAATCAGCAGCGGCGGGTGATCGGTCGGGGTGCCATGTGTGATAGTATTCAGCATAGCTCCGGTGATAGCCGCATCCCTGACGCCTGTCAGCCCCTTCCTGTCAGCCCGCGCGCCCAAGCCCGCCATTGAGCTCGCCACCGCTGGCGGTTATAGCTGCGCCCGTTGCCCCGTTGCCCCGTTGCCCCGTTGCCGAAGGAGGCCGTGCCATGAGCGAGACGCTGGAGACCGAACTGGATCAGATCCACACGCTGCTGGACAAGCGGCTGAAGCTCTCTGGCCCGCTGCCCGAGGCGCTGCCGCGTGCGCGGCGCTACCTGCCGCATCGGCTGCGCAAGGCGGCGCAGGAGCTTCTGGCCGCGCAAGAGTGCTTTGAGAACCCGCGTATCGCCCGCACCCTCGACGAGGATCGGCTGGTCAAGAAAGCCCGCAGCCTCAAGGCCTATCTGGCGGGGATCGACCTCAGGGACCGGCGCAAGGGGCGGCTGCTGGATCTGGGCGCCACCATTGGTTTTGCGCTCCTGAGCGTTATTGCGCTTTTGGTTCTGGTCCTGCGCTGGCGGGGCTTTGTCTGAGCGTCTGGCGGGACGGATGATAGGGGCGGTGTGACAGCGCATCGCGTACCACCAGCGTCACAGTGACAAAGCTCACATAAAGAAGCAGATACCAGCTGCCCATCTTGGCAAGGCTCACCCAGCTGCCGTGATCCTGCCCGGCATAGAGCCAGGTGCGGGTGCTGGTGCCGACGTTTTCAGCGACCCAGAGGAAGAAGCTCGACAGAAATGCCGCCAGCGGCAACGGCATCCAATAGGCCTGTCCGCCGATAAAGAACCAGATCCGGGTGCGGATGAAGATCAGCACCGTGGCGACAAACAGCAGCAGCCGCGCGTCCGGCAGGAAATGGTGGCTGAAGAAATTCACATAGATCGCCAGCGCCAGCCCGATCGCCATCCAGGTCGGCGGATAGGGCGCAAAGCGCATCTCAAAAAGCCGGATCACCCGCGCCATGTAAGAGCCGACAGAGGCATACATGAAGCCGGAAAACAGCGGCACCCCCAAGAGTTTCATCACCCCCGCGCCGGGATAGGCCCAGCTGCCCGCATCGACCTTGAAGATCTCCATCACCGTGCCGGTGAGGTGAAACAGCAAGATCACCCGAACCTCGCGCCAGCTCTCCATGCCTGTGGCGAGAAACAGCACCTGAAGTGCCAGCGCATAGAGCAGCAGCGCGTCATAGCGCGCGATGGGCCAATCCGCCTGCCAGATGTGATTGCTCAGCAGCAGGCCGCCCAGAAGCAGGATGCCAAAGATCGCGGCCCAGCCCTGTTTCAGGGTGAACATCACAAATTCGGCCACCGCAAAGGGCAGGCGCGCGCGCATGTGATCGCCAAGCGCGCGCTCCAGGCGGCGGGTGCGGTTCGGGGCAGGGGGCGGCGTTGTCATGCAGGGCAGATGAGCGGATGTGGCGGGCAAAGTCCATATGAATTTAGGGGGAGATTTCAGGCTGATCCGCCCCAAAGCTGATCGCGGACAGAGGGTTTGCATGCGCGTCCGGCCCTGACTATAGATGCCGTGAACGCAGTTCAGGATGGGGCAGGGCGATGGCAACTAAGGCAGAGCAACGCAGGGCGGAGCTGCGCGACAAACTGGTCAGCGCCGCAGAAGCGCGCATCCGTGCGGCAGGCGTTTCATCCTTGCGGGCGCGGGATCTGGCCAAGGACGCCGGTTGCGCGGTGGGGGCGATCTATAACGCCTTTGACGACATGACAGCGCTGGTGATGGCGGTGAACGGGCTTACCTTTCAGCGGCTGGGCGCAGACGTGGAGGCGGCCGTCGCGGCCTCCGCAGGGGGCAGCGCCACCGCGCGGCTGATCGCCATGAGCGAGGCCTATCTGGATTTCGCCAGCGCCAACAGCCGCCTCTGGCGGGCGCTGTTTGACCTGGAACTGCCCGAAGATGGCGCGGTGCCCGAGTGGTATCGCGCCGCCCTTGCGCGGCTGTTCAGCCATATTGCCGATCCGGTGGCAGAGCTGTTTCCCGAACAATCCCCGGAGGAACAGGCGCTGACGGTGCGGGCATTGTTTTCCTCTGTGCATGGGATTGTGCTTCTGGGGCTGGAAAACCGGATCTCTGGCGTGCCGCCGCAGGATATCCGCCGGATGATTGCCCTGGTTCTGTCCCGGCTGACGGTCAGGTAAACCTTACCTTTTGAACGATGTTCAAGTTTCGCCTTGAACGTTGTTCATGTGTTCGCTACATCCATTTCATGAACGATGTTCAAGAATGGAGGAGCTTGCATGTTCTCGACTTTCAAAACCCTGATGACCGGCGCCAATCGCCGCGCCGAAACGCAGCTGCGTCAGGCCTATTCCATCGAACTGATCGAGGAAAAAATCGCCCAGGCCGCGGACGACCTGAAAGCGGCGAAATCGACGCTGGTGAGCCTGATCCAGAAAGAGCGCGCCGAGGCCCGCCAGATTGCCGCGTTGGACGCGGGGATCGCCGACCTGACCAGCCGCGCCAGGGCGGCGCTGTCCGAGGGGCGCGAGGATCTCGCCGGCGGCGCTGTCGGCGCCATTGCCGAGATGGAAAATGAACGTCGCCTGCGCCAGGACACCAAGGCGCGGCTGGAGGCGCGGATCCTGCGTCTGCGCCAATCTGTGGAGGCAGGCCATCGCCGCTTGATCGACCTGCGTCAGGGGGCGATCTCCGCCCGCGCGGTGAAGGGCGAGCAGAGGGCGCAGGTGCGGTTGGGGCGCTCCGTGGCCCGCCAGCCCATGGATGAGGCCGCAGAGCTGATCGCCGAGGTGCTGGGCCAGGAAGATCCTTTTGAGGCCTCGGAGATCCTTGGCGAAATCGAAACCGGCCTGACGCCGCAATCGGTCGCGGATCAGCTGGCAGAGGCGGGCTTTGGTGCCGCCAGCAAAAGCACCGCCGCCGATGTGCTGAGCCGTCTGAAGTCCGAAGACTGACCGGGCCAGGCCCGAAGAACGCAGACGATCAATCTTGGGGCATGCCGCCCTCATGTACAGACAAGACACAGATATCACAGGATAAACCCATGTTCGACGCACGCAATGACAACGCTCTGATCATCAACCTCAACATCGTCGGCGTGGTATTGGCCTATGGCATGCTGGGGGTGTCGCTCTGGCTCTCCACCGAGGTGCCGCTGGCAACCAAGGGCTATTGGGGGATGGGAATCCTTCTGTTGACCCTGAGCTTGATCAATGTGGTGAAATACCGCTTTGATCAACGCCAGAGCGAAGATCGCATCCGCCGGATCGAAGATGTGCGCAACGAGCGCATGCTGGAAGAAGCGCTGAAGGATCCGTCTTCCGAGCTGTGAGTCCAGACAGAAGGGCGGGGGCGCTCCCGCCCCAATCACGACCGCCAAAGGCGCTCCTGCTTGCGTTGGGCCGGGCCGCCGCGCCCCAATGGGGC
>NZ_JAATOX010000057.1 GCF_011806385.1 Phaeobacter sp. HF9A
GTGCAAGGGGGCGCTGGGCAGGTTTTCAAACTTCGGCAAATCCCTGCAAACCGAGGTCGCATCGGCGTCGAAACTGTCTGGTTTTTCATCGCTTTGAGGTCAGCTCAGTAGCGTCAGCCAGAACAATACGGTGACCACGCAGGCGGCGGTGGCGATCAGCACCGAGGAGGCGGCGACTCGCTTGGCGCGACCATACATATTGGCAAAGATATAGCCGTTGACGCCCGTCGCCATCGCCGCATTCAGCACCCCGGAGCGGAACAGATCCTGGCGCACATCCAGTGCCGAACCCAGCCCGTAAACGATCGCCGGATGCAGCAGCAGCGCGATAACGCAGACCATGGCAATGGTGCGCAGATCGCCTTCGGGGCGGTATTGCACCATGATGCCCCCCATCGCAAAGAGCGCCGCCGGCAGCCCCGCCCGCGCCAGCAGCGCCAGCGCATCATCCAGCGGAGCGGGCACCGTGAGCCCGGAGAGGTTGACCGCAAACCCGGCCATGATCGCCAGGATCAGATTGTTGTGAAACATCGCATTCAGCACCGAGGTCACGGTGCGCAGCCCGCCGCGACCCCGATTGCGGGTGATCTCCATCGCGGTGATGCCAAGCCCGTAGCAAAACGGCGAGTGAAAGGCGATGATAGCATAGTTGCCGATCAGCGCATCCGGGCCAAAGGCGCGTTCGGTGATCGGCAGCCCCAGCAGCACAGAGTTGGAAAACAGGCAGCAAAAGCCAATGGCGATGCTGTCTTCCCAGTCGCGTTTGAAAAAGAACCGCGATCCCATCAGCCCCGCGGCAAAACAGATCGCCGCGCCGGTATAGAAGCTGAACAGCAGCCGCAGATCGAACCCGGCATGCAGATCAATGCTGGCCATGGCGCGAAACAGCAAAAACGGAATGGCAACGCCCTGGGCGAATTTCATCAACCCGTCGATCTGGACCTGCTGGAACATCCCGCGCAGGGTCAGCGTATATCCGATCCCCACCACCACAAAAACCGGCAGGACGACAGTGATGAGGTTCAAAAGCATGTCGGTGTCGCCCCGGCCTGTTAAATCATGGTGTTGCGCGTCAAACCGGCTGACGGTTTTGCGCTAGTATTGCGTATGGATCACCATACCGTCAAAGGCGGGGGTGATATGCTCGGGCGTCTCTGCCGCGACGGTGTCGTAATCCAGATCAATATGCATATTGGTCAGCACCGCGCGGGCCGGTTGCATCCGGTCGATCCAGTGCAGCGCGTCATCCATGGAAAAATGGGTCGGATGCGGCGTGCGGCGCAGACTGTCGAGCACCCAGCACTCCAACCCCTCCAGCAGCGGCACCACGCTTTCGGGGATCTTGGCCACATCCGGCAGATAGGCCAGATCACCGATCCGAAACCCCAGCGCATCAATGCCACCATGGTTGACCCGAAACGGCAGGAAAGGGATCGCACCACCGGGGCCGTCAATCTCGAAGGCGCCATCAATGTCGCGCATCTCCAGGATTGGCGGATAGCTGGAGCCCTCGGGCTGCACAAAGGCATAGCCAAAGCGCCCCATCAGATCGGCACGGGTGGGGGCATCGGCATAGACCGGAATGCGGGCCCGCATGTTAAAGACGATCATGCGCAGATCATCTATGCCATGCACATGATCCGCATGGGCATGGGTGTAAACCACCGCATCCAGCCGGCCGATGTCAGCCTTCAGCAACTGACTGCGCATATCGGGGCTGGTGTCGATCAGCACCGTGGTGGTGCCCTCCGGCCCGTCGCGCTCGACCAGCATGGAGCAGCGGCTGCGGCTGTTCTTGGGATTTTGCGGATCGCAGTCGCCCCAAAGCCCGCCCAGACGCGGCACCCCGCCGGAAGAGCCACAGCCGAGGATGGTACAGCGCAGCTCTGGCATCAGGCGGCGGCCTCATATTGCGCGACCTTCCAGAACAGCCGGTCAAAGTTTTCCTGCGTGCGGGCGGCGAAGTCGGCATAGTCGAGGCCAAAGACCTCGGCGCCGACCCTTGCCGTCAGGGCGCTATAGGCGGGCTCGTTGCGCTTGCCGCGATGGGGCGGCGGCGCCAGATAGGGGCTGTCGGTCTCCACCAGAATGCGGTCAATCGGGGCGGCGGCAAAAATATCGCGCAGCTCCTGGCTCTTGGGGAAGGCGGCAATGCCCGACATCGACAGATAAAAGCCCAGATCCAGCGCCGCGCGGCCCAGCTCGGCGGAGGAGGAGAAGCAATGCATCACGCAGGAATAGGGCTTCTGCGCATGGGCCTCGCGCAGGATGCGGGCCATGTCGTCATCGGCGGCGCGGGCATGGATGATCAGCGGCAGGCCGGTGTCCTGTGCCGCCTGAATATGGATCTTCAGGCTTTCTTTCTGCGCCTCGGCGCTCTCGGCGCTATAGTGATAATCCAGCCCGCTTTCGCCGATGCCGACGAATTTCGGATGCTGGGCTAGGGCGACGAGTTCGTCAACGCTGGCCATCGGTTCCTCGGCCACGCTCATCGGGTGGGTGCCCGCAGCATAAAAGACCGGCGCATGGGTTTCGGCCAGAGCCCGCACGATGGGTTCGTTTCTCAGTTTGGTGCAGATGGTGACCATGCGGGTCACGCCCGCCTCGGCCGCGCGGGCCAGGACTTCGGGCAGCTCCCCCGCGAAATCGGGGAAATCGAGGTGGCAATGGCTGTCGGTGATCTGGGGAAGGGGGGTCGTCATGTCGGAGCCTCTGTCGCGTTCAGTCCGCTGTTGCGCGCCGCCGGGCAGACCCTTCAGCGCGACGCGGTGTCCTGCATCTTGAACACCGTATCTAGGACCAGCGCGGCAGGGTCAAGGTTCACCGCCTGCCCGTGGCGGCTGCGATCCGTAACCGTTGCCGCCAGATCGGCCCAGGCCCGGGCCTTTTGCGGCGTCGGGGCAAGGCGGCTGAGCACCGCGCCCTCGTTCGGGGCGGCTTCTGGTGCGGGGGGCTGGCCGGTGGCGCCGGTGCGGGCCAGCCGTGCCAGCAGCACATCCATCAGCGTCAGCATCAGCTCGAACCGCTCTGCTGCGCCACGCGCGGCGGCCTTTTCGGCCAGCGCCATGGCGCGTTGGCGGTCCAGCCGTGGCAGACTGTCGGCCAGCGCCACCAGCTCGCCGTAAAGCTTCAGCCCATCCAGCGCCAACAGCCGCATGGCGGCCCCGACAGAACCAGCCGCCAAAGCGGCCAGATGGGTGGGGTCGGCGGGCAGCTCCGCCCCGGCTTGGGTCAGCGCGGCCTGCATGTCCTCGGGTCCGAGCGCGCCCAGCCGCAGGGTGCGGCAGCGCGAGCGGATGGTCGGCAGCAACCGCGAGGGCTGGTGCGAGATCAACAACAGCGTGGTGCGGGCGGGCGGCTCTTCCAGCATTTTCAGCAGCGCATTGGCGGCGTTGGGGTTCATCTCGTCGGCGCTGTCGACGATCACGACCCGGTGGCCGCCCTCGGCGGAGGAGAGGCCGAAGAATTTGTTCAACACCCGCACATCCTCGACCACGATCTGGTCGCGCAGCCGGCCCTTGTCGTTATAGCTGCGGGTGATCGCGGCCAGCCCGGGCTCCGCCAGCGCCTGAATGCGGTGGCTGACCGGGTGATCAGGGTCGATATCCAGCCGCTCTGGCGGCGGCGGTGCGCCAAAGAGTCCATCATCCGCCATCGGCGGCGTCGCCAGCAAAAAGCGCGCGATGCGCCAGGCCAGCGTCGCCTTGCCAACCCCGCGCGGCCCCATGAGCAGCCAGGCGTGATGCAGCCGCTCCGAGCCAAAGGCGCGCAGGAACTCCGCCTCGGCGTCGGCGTGACCAAAGAGCTGGCGTGTCTCGCGCGGGTGCGGCGCGCCTTCGGCCTGATCCGCGCGGGGCAGGTCGTCGGCCTCGCTCATGCGTTTGCGTCCAGCGCGGCCTCGACAATCGCCGCCACATCAGCCGCCACAGCCGCCAGATCCTGGGCCCCGTCGATCACCCGGAACCGCTCCGGGAATTCCTCTGCCAGCGACAGAAACCCCGCGCGCATCTTTTCTTGCAGCTGGAGGCCAAAATCCTCAAAGCGCTCTTCGCGCCCCTGTCGCCCCTTGGCGCGCGACAGACCCGTTTCCGGGTCCATGTCGATCAGCACCGTCAGATCGGGCTCGCGCTGGATCATCAGCCTGTGCAACTGATCCACCGTGGCGCGCAGGTCGCCCCGCGACAGGCCCTGATACATCCGGGTGCTGTCGGCAAAGCGGTCGCAGACCACGACCTTGCCCGCCTCCAGCGCGGGTTGGATGGTGCGCTCCAGATGGTCGCGGCGGGCGGCGGTGAACAGCAGGATTTCGGTCTCCGCGGACCAGCGCGCAGGGTCGCCCTCCAGCACCAACCGGCGGATTTCCTCGGCCCCGGCAGAGCCGCCAGGCTCGCGCGTCAGAACCACCTCGCGCCCCTGGGCGCGCAGATGATCCGCCAGCATGCGGCATTGAGTGGATTTGCCCGACCCGTCGATCCCCTCGAAGGTCAGAAACAGGCCACGGTTATTCGTCTGGATCACGATGCGTCCTCTGGACCGTTCAGAAAGCGCTTTACCAGAACCCGGGCCGCCGTCATCACCTTGACCGGAAAGCCCCCGGTGCCCACGTCGGTCTGCGCCACCAGCGGCAGGCGCATCTCGGGCAGGTCTTCGGGCTGCACAACCAGCTCGGCAAGCTGCTGACCGGCCTGAATCGGCGCGGTGATCGGGCCGGTATAGACAACCTCTGCCTTGACCGCATCATCAGAAAGCGCAGGCAGCAGGATTTCCAGATCCTGCGCCGGAACCAGCCCGACGGTGGGGCTGTCGCCCATCCAGACCTCGGCCTGTTCCACCGGCTGGCCTTCGTGGGCTATGGTTTTCTTGGTAAATTGGCGAAAGGACCAGTTGACCAGCGCCTCGCTCTCCTCGGCGCGCTCGCGCTGGCTGTTGAGGCCGGAGATCACAAAAATCACCCGCCGGTCGCCCTGTTTGGCAGAGCCCACCAGCCCGTAGCCCGCTTCCTCGGTGTGGCCGGTTTTCAGCCCATCCGCGCCGATATCCAGCGCCAGCAAGGGGTTGCGGTTCTGGGTGTTGGAGGGCGCGCGGCCGTCAAAGGCAAATTCGGTCTGGGCGAAATAGGGGTAGAACTCCGGGAAGTCCTCGATCAGATGCTCGGCCAGAATCGCCAGATCATGCACCGACATCCGATGGCCGGGGTTGGGCCAGCCGTTGGAGTTCATGAAGGTGCTGTCCATCATGCCCAGCTCCCGCGCCCGGCGCGTCATGTAGCGGGCAAAACCGGCCTCTGTGCCATCCGGGCTCAGCGCTTCGGCGATCACCGCGCAGGCGTCATTGCCCGACAGCACGATGATCCCGTGCAAAAGATCCTCGACCCGCACCCGGTCGGTGGTGTCCAGAAACATGGTAGAGCCCTTGTAGCTCATGGCATGTTCGCTGACCGGCAGCCGTTCATCCATCGTCAACCGGCCATCGCGCACCGCCTCAAACGCCACATAGAGCGTCATCAGCTTGGACATGGAGGCCGGTGGCAGCGGCGTATCGGCGTTCTTTTCCAAGAGCACCGTATTGGTGCCCTGGTCTATCACATAGGCGGCACGGGCCTTGGTATCAAAAGCCATTGCCGCCGGGGCGGAGGCGGCAAGCCAGAGCGCGGCAAGGGCGCCGAGGCCAACAGCAGAGGGGAAGCGGAGTGTCACGGGGGAGGTCCTCCCTTGGGTCGCTTTTCTGTTCTCTCCGATCCGGTCGTCGGGCCAGTGGTCTGGCCGGGCGAGGGGCCGGTGGTGGTCCCGGGAGATGATCCGGGTCAGTTGGTCACCGCATAGGCATCTGCAAATCCGACTTTCTTGACGTTCTTCAGCAGCTGGCTGAGTTCGCTCTTGGATTGGGCAGGGCCAACCACAACGCGCCAGAAGGGTTTGCCGTTCGAGGATTGCTCATAGATCGTCGGGATGATGCCGGCATTGCGCATCTGATCGGCGGTGCGCTTGGCGTTGGCCTCGACGCTGAAGATGCCGATCTGGATATAGGGTTTCGCCAGGGCCGAGCGCTGCGGTGCTGCCGGGGCGCTGGGGGCGCTTGTCGGTGCCGGGGTCGCGACAGGCGCGGTCGCGTCGATTGCCGCGGCGGCCCCCGCGATCGGGTCCAGCGTCTGTGTTTCAACGTCAGAGGCCGAGGCCACCGGGGCGGCGCCCTCCGGCAGCGTCTCCTCGGTGATCCCGGCGGCGGGCGGTGTCTCGGCAACGGCCTCGCGGCGCAGGGCGGTCACATTCAGCTCCACCGGCGCGCCCGCAAGCATGGAGAGCGCGGCGGCAGCGTCCGAGGACACCTGAAGCCGTGGCCCCGGGATCGCCCGTTCGCGGCGGAACAGCGCACCGATGACGAATTTGCCATTGCTGTTGTTGCGAATGATCACCCGTTCCGGCTCTTCGACGTCGGGATGCGCCACCCAGACCCCGCCGATCGACGGACGCCCATCCCAGAGCCCCGCCTCGGTCACCTGAAAGACATCCGGCGCCTCGACATCGCGTTCAACCAGTTTGGTGGCATTTCCAGGCAGCGCCTCTGCGCTGTCGCCCTTGGGGTGCAGGAAGGACAGATTGGCACCTTCCTCGCAGCCGCTCAGGGCGAGGGCACCAAGCAGCACCAGCGCCGCCGTGCCCGAGCTGGCCCGCACCGAGGGGCGCTTGGGAACGCGGGGTCCGGTCAATAATGTCATTTTCATGCGCCTGTCCTGCCTGCTCATACTATAGTGTCTGCCTCTGCGCGATGTCGCCCGCGTTTTGCATCTGGGGCGGTCCGGTTTGCCGGTTTGCTGCGCCGTTGCGCCAAAGCATAAACAGAACGGATTGCCATGAAAACCCTGCGCTTTGGCGATCAGCGCCCAATGCGCGTTAGATTGCGCGTTTGTGATCTGTCAGGCTCCGACGGCGGGCCGATGCGGCCTGGTTTGCGGATTTCTTCTTGCCTCTGCGCATCTTGCATCATACACCGCACCTCAATTCGATCTGTGACCGGGGAGGTGGCAGAGTGGTCGAATGCGGCGGTCTTGAAAACCGTTGAACGTGAGAGCGTTCCCAGGGTTCGAATCCCTGTCTCCCCGCCATCTCTTTATATGAATGAGCCTGCACGCCCGCGCCCCGGTTGTCGCGGGATGCGCTAGTGCGATGAGGTTGCTTGCCGGTTGGCGCGCGGCGGCAGATGGGTCTTGATCACCTCGGAGCGATGCTCAAACACCGCCACGTCGGTAAATGGGGTGCCGTCCCGGCGCGCGGCGGCGATCAATTGGCGCAGGCGGGCGGGGGAGTTTGCCAGTTCCGCCAGGATCTGGCTGAGCTGCGCGATATCGTTCCGGGGCACCAGGATGCCGCCGCCATGGGGGGCAATCAGATCCCGCGCATAGGCGCCCTCATAGCCGATGATCGGTGTCGCCGAGGTCAGCGCCTCGATCAGGCAGCGCGGCGACTCGGCGGTCTTGTGGCAGAACAAGAACACATCGGCGCGGCGCAGGTGGCGCAGCACCTCTGCGCGCTCCTCGACAAAGCCATGCAGCGTGACCTGCCGGTCCAGCCCCGCCGCCGTCAGCCGCGCCCGCATCTCGGGCAGGCAGGGGCCATCGCCCAGGAAATTCGCCTCAAAATCCACGCCCTCTGCGGCCAGCCGCTCCAGCACCTCGACCCAGTCCAGCGGTCCTTTCATCTCGTCTGCGCGGCCGGTGTAGACCAGGCGCAGGAGCCGCTCGCCGAGAGCTGCGCATTTTTCGGCGTAGCTGGCGTCAGAGATGTGATCCTCGGCGCTCAGGTGAATATCATGCACGATCTGCGGGTTGCGGCAGTAGGGGGCATAGGCCTCATAGGTCTCGCGCCCATGAAACAGGCCAAGCGCCGCGCGGGAAATCACCCAACGTTCCAGCCAGACCATCGGGCGGTGATACAGTCGTGCGCGCAGGCGATGACGCCAGCGCCCCCAGTTGCGGGCCTGATAGGTGAGCTCTGATTCCACCCGGTCCGTCCAGACCGCAAAGGGGCGGTCGGCACGCACCGCCTCGCGGGCACAGACCGCCCCCCAATCGCCAAACAGCCCGCCGATGGCAAAGCTCAGATAGTCGGCCTCGTTGATCCAACCGGCGAGCCGGCGCCGCTGCTGCGGCAGCGCGCGCAGGAAGGCATCCGGCCGATAGGCGGCGGGCACGGTTTCCAGACGCACCCGGGGAAAATCGTCCTGCACTTGCGCCAGTGCCACCCAGCCGTCGGGCGGGGGGGCGGCTTTTTCCGGCATCACCGCAATCACCCGGGCGAAATGATCAGACCACAGCCGCAGCCCATTGGCCGCCTGCGCTTCGACATAGAGCTGCCCCTGCCAGCGGTGCACCGGCACCGGCGCATAGATCATCAGCGTCGATTGGTCCTGTGGCTGCTGCATGCTGGGTCCGCCCGTCCTGGTTTCCTGTGCCGCGGCACAATGTCCGCCTGTCGCCCCATTGCACAAGCTTGATATGGCGGGTTTATGTTCCAAACCCCAAAAACCTGCGCGCTCATTTTTGCGGTTGTGCCCCGCGACAAATTCCCTGCCCAGCGCGCCGGGGTTTGCGCAGCGCGCTGGTCTAGGAGGGGCCTGTGAACTTAACGCCTGGCCGGGACCTGCGTGAACGCATGGTCCAATCGACAGGCCAACTGGCGACGCGGCCTCCCGCGCGCCGCAAGACGACGAACCAACAGCATCCGTATTCTTAGAAAGGTTGTGGAACATGGCAGAAAACTCAACGCCGGACATTTTGTATACCATCGTAGACGAAGCGCCCGAGCTGGCCTCGGCGTCCTTCCTGCCGATCATCCGCAAGTTCGCCTCCGCCGCGGGCGTGAGCGTCGGCACCAAGGATATTTCGCTGGCGGGGCGCATCATTGCCGCCTTCCCGGAAAACCTGACCGAGGATCAGCGCCAGAGCGACGACCTCGCCGCGCTGGGCGAATTGGTGAAGACCCCCGACGCCAATGTGATCAAACTCCCCAATATCTCGGCTTCCGTGCCGCAGCTGCTGGCCGCCGTCGAAGAGCTCCAGTCCAAGGGCTATGACATCCCCGCCTACCCGGAAGAGCCGAAAACCGACGCGGAAAAAGAAATCCGCGCGCGTTATGACGCGCTCAAGGGCTCCGCGGTGAACCCGGTTCTGCGCGAGGGCAACTCGGATCGTCGTTCCGCCAAGGCGGTGAAAAACTACGCCCAGAAGAACCCGCATTCGATGGGCAGCTGGAGCGCCGACAGCAAGACCAAAGTGTCGAGCATGCCGGGCAATGATTTCTACGCCAATGAGGTCTCCGCGACCCTGAGCGCCGAACAGGCGGGCAAGGCGAAGATCGAATTCGTTGGCAAGGACGGCGCGGTGACCGTTCTGAAAGACGGCTGGGCGCTGGGCGACGGCACCGTGGTGGACGCGACCTATATGTCCGTCAAAGCGCTCTCGACCTTCCTTGAAGGCGCGATCGATGACACCAAGGCAGACGGCACCATGTTCTCGCTGCATATGAAGGCGACGATGATGAAGGTCTCCGACCCGATCATCTTTGGCTATGCGGTCAAAGCCTGGCTGAAGCCGGTGTTCGACAAATTCGAGGCCGAGCTGGACGCCTTGGGCGTGAACCCGAATTCCGGCATGGGTGACCTCCTGGAGCGCGTGAAGGGCAATGCCGAGATCATGGCCGCCATTGACGCAGTGCGCGCCGAGCGTCCCGAAATGTATATGGTTGACAGCGATCGTGGCATCACCAACCTGCATGTGCCCTCCGATGTGATCATCGACGCCTCCATGCCGGCGGTGATCCGCGCTGGCGGCAAAGGCTGGAACAGCAAGAACGAAAAGGGCGACACCAACTGCGTCATCCCCGACAATTGCTATGCCACCGTCTATGACGAGACCATCAACTACTTCAAAGAAAACGGCGCGCTGGATGTGACCACCGCGGGCAGCGTTGCCAACGTGGGTCTGATGGCACAAAAAGCCGAGGAATACGGCTCGCACCCGACCACCTTTGAGGCCCCCGCCGACGGCACCATCCGTATCGTGCTGGCCAATGGCGAGACCCTGCATGCGCTGGACGTAGAGGCTGGCGACATCTGGCGCGCCTGCACCGTCAACAAGGCGCCGATCGAGAACTGGATTCAGCTGGCAATCGACCGTCAGCGCCTGACCGGCTCCGAGGCGATCTTCTGGCTCGATGCCAACCGCGCCCATGACGCCGAGCTGAAAAAATACGCCCCCCCGGCGCGGGAAGCGGCGGGGGGGGCTGACAAGTCCCAGATCATGGCCCCGCGCGAAGCGACCCGCCAGTCGCTGGACACCATCACCGCAGGCAAGGACAGCATCGCCATCACCGGCAACGTGCTGCGCGATTATCTGACCGACCTGTTCCCGATCCTGGAGCTTGGCACCTCTGCCAAGATGCTGTCGATCGTGAAGCTGATGAACGGCGGTGGGCTGTTTGAAACCGGGGCCGGTGGCTCTGCGCCCAAACACGTGCAGCAATTGGTCGAGGAAAACCACCTGCGCTGGGACTCCATGGGCGAATTCTGTGCCCTGGGCGAGAGCCTGAACTTCCTCGCCGATGTCAAAGGCAACAAGAAAGCCGGTGTGCTTGGCGCCGCTGCCGAGGTCGCAACGCAGGGTATTCTCGACAACAACCGTTCGCCCTCGCGCAAGGTTGGCGAGCCCGACAACCGCGACAGCCACTATTGGTTCGCCCGCTACTGGGCCGAAGCGCTGGCGGCGCAGGGCGATGATGCCGAGCTGGCAGCAGAGTTCAAACCCGTCGCCGAGGCGCTGGCCTCCAACGAGGCGGCGATTCTGTCCGAACTGGCCGCCGCACAGGGCGGGGCAGGTGATATCGGTGGCTACTACCTTGCCGTGCCGGAGAAAAAAGCCGCAGTGATGCGCCCCTCCGCAACGCTCAACGGCATCATCGACTGATCCTTCGCTGAGATGAACAATCCAGAAACGCCCGGTTCTGCCGGGCGTTTTTTTGCCCGGCGGCAGCGCGCCGTTCCGCATTGGCCAGTCTTTTTTTGCAACGCAGGCACCCCATCGCGCGGGGTACCGTAAATCGCTCATTAGGGGTTTTGTCTTATTGTCCCAAGGCGAAAACCTCAAATTACAGGGCGTCCCATGCCAACTGCTCTCTTTAGTCTCTCCACCAGAATCTATGCCCTGGTTGCGCTTGCGATCATGTCCGCGGCTGGATTGACCTTCTTCATTCTGAACCAGGCCGAAAAACACGCCTATGAACAGCGCATGACCGAATTGCGCAATATCACCGATATCGCCCACAGCCATATGATCGCCTATGAGGCCCGCGTGGAGGCCGGAGAGCTGTCGAGGGAGGACGCCAAGGCGCAAGTCGCGCAGATCCTGAACGACCTGCGCTTTGGTGAAAATGGCTATGTTTATGCCTTTGACAGCGATATCGTCTATCAGGTTCACCCGTTTCGCCCCCAATGGGTTGGCAAGGACAGCATGCGGGATCTGACCGACAGTCTGGGCAGCCGGATTTTCGACATCATCCTTGACAGCCTGGACGAGACTGGCATCTCGCAAAGCACCTTCTACTTTGAAAATCCGGCAACAAAAGTCGCCGAGCCCAAGCTGACCTTGGTCCAATATTACGCGCCCTGGGACTGGTACATCGGCACCGGCGCCTATGCGACTGACATCAACGCGGCGATGACGCGCTTGCGCGGGGGCGTTTTTGCCGGGCTTGCGGTCACCCTGGCGATTCTTCTGGGCGTCTCCTTGCTCATCACCCGTCGGACCTTGCCGCCGCTGAATGCGCTGAAGGAGCGGATGATTTCAATGTCGCAAGGGGAGCTGGACAGCGATGTCCCCGGCCTGGCGGATCGCAGCGAGATCGGGAAAATGGCGCTGACGGTTGCGAATTTTCGGGACGGGTTGCAAATGCAGGCCGCCTTGGAAGCAGAAGCAAAGATCAAGGACGAGGAGCGCCAGCGCGTGGTCGCGATCCTGAGCGCGCGCCTGGCGGAATTTGCCAAAGGCGATCTGACCGTGCGGGTGGACGATGACATGCCGGAGGAATTCCGTCAGGTCGCTCAGGACTTCAACGCCACGGTCACGCAGATCTCGGATCTGATGCGCAAGCTCAAGACAGGGGTTGCCCACATCGAGGCCGAAAGCGAAGCGCTGGACAGCTCCTCCCGGGAGTTGGGCATGCGCACCGAAACGCAGGCGGCCTCGCTGGAAGAGACCTCTGCCGCGCTGACAGAGCTGTCCGCCTCGGTCCGGTCCTCGGCAGAGGAAAGCCGCGGTGCCTCTGATCGGGTCCATCAGGCCAGTGCCCGCACGACCGCCGGCGCAGAGGTTGTGCAGCGCACGATCCAGGCGATGCAGGGGATCGAGGCGAGTTCGCAGAAGATCTCCAGCATCACCTCGCTGATTGATGACATCGCCTTTCAGACCAGCCTGCTGGCGCTGAATGCCGGCGTGGAGGCCGCCCGCGCGGGCGAAGCCGGGCGCGGATTTGCGGTGGTCGCGGGCGAGGTGCAGGCCCTGGCTGGCAAATCCTCGGATGCGGCGCGCGAAATCGCAACGCTGATTTCCGCCGCCAGCGACGAGGTTTCAAAAGGCGTCGCTCTGGCGCGGGAGTCGGGCCTGGCGCTGGATGAGATCAACACGCATATCAGCGCCATCAACGAAACCGTCAGCGGGCTCGCCGATGCGGCACAGGAACAATCCACCGGGTTGCAAGAGATCACGATTGCGGCGGATCAACTGGATCAGGTGACCCAGCAAAACGCCGCAATGTTCGAGGAAACCGCAGCGACGACCCAGCGGCTGCGCGATGAAGCCCGTGCCCTGGCTGGCAGCGCCCAGCAGTTCCAACTGGAGGCCAAGGGCACAGGACGGCGCCACGCGGCCTGAGGCGAAGGCACTTGAAACCGGCTCGGATATGACACCGCATATCTGATCCCCTCGGTGCTGATCAAAGGGGGGGCGCCCGCGTCTGCCCATATATCCTGCCGCTGCCCGCCTCGGGCGCGGGCGGCGGCGGGGTTCTGGCCAAGGGGCACCGTCGCAGGGGCGATCTGTCGCAGCCTCATCGCGGGGTCATCCCGTCGCAAGGAGGCTGGCGTCAGCGGCGGGCCTGCTTTTGGGCGGTGACGGTGCGCTGGATCAAATCCTGATAGAGGCTGCGGATACGGTCGGTCACAGGCTGTGTATCCGTGCCGATCTTCTTGCCGTCGATCTCTGCCACCGTGGTTTGCGCGCCAAAGGTGCCTGTCAGGAAGGCCTCGTCGGCGCCGTAAGCCTCGACCAGCGAGAAGTTCTTTTCAAAGACCGGGATATCATTGGCGCGACAGAGGTTGATCACATTCTGCCGGGTGACGCCGTTCATGCAATAATCGCCGGTCGAGGTCCAAACCTCGCCGCGTCGCACGATGAAGAAATTGCAGGCGTTGGTGGTATTCACAAAGCCATGCGGATCCAGCATCAGCCCTTCATCGGCCCCGGCCTGTTCGGCCTGAAGGCAGGCGATGACGCAGTTCAGCTTGGAGTGGCTGTTGTATTTGGCGTCCTGGCTCATCGGCAGGCCGCGCACCTGCGGCACTGTCGCCAGACGGATGCCCCGCGCCGCGAGGCTCTGGGCCGGTTTGGAGTGTTCGACAATGGCCACGATGGTCGGGCCCCATTGCGACAGCGCCGGGTGCTGAAAGGGTTTGGCCTTCCGGCCACGGGTGATCATCAACCGGCAATGGGCATCACCGGTCATGCCATTGGCCGCCGCCGTCTCGTCCAGGATCTTGCGCAGCGCCTGCCGGTCCATGCCGATATCGAGCGAGACCGCCTTGAGCGACTCAAACAGCCGGTCCATATGAGCGTCAAAAAACGCCCATTCCCCATCATACAGCCGCATCCCTTCCCACATGCCGTCGCCCAGCATAAAGCCGGAATCATAGACCGAGACCTTGGCCTCGGCCTTGGGCAGGATCTCGCCGTTTACATAGATCTTGATGTGATCATTGCGCGCATCCGCCTCGGCGTCATGGGTGGAATGGGCGGGGGAAGGGTCCGGGATCATGCGGGGCCTCGCTGGAGATATCTTTGCCCCGAGAGAGACCACGCGGGGCAGGGGCTTGGCAAGGGTGCGCGCCCTGTGTCCTAGTCTCGCAGCTCGTCAGGGCCGACGCCCCACAGGTCTTTTTTCGGCGCCCAGCCGCTGTGTCCCCCGGCAGAGATTTCGCACCAGTCGCGATTGCAGGCGCCAAGATGCGCCACCACGCCCAGCTCAAAGGCGGCCATCACCGGCGCGGATGCGTCGGGCTTGGCGCGCACTTGCAGCATGTCCTCTTCCACCAGCACGGTGCGAATGCCGGATAACAGCGAATAATGCACCCAGCCGCCAGCGCCATCGCGGTCGCGAACCCGGCGCCAGTGGCCATATTCGGCGGTGATTTCCAGCGGCATGCCACGGCGGCGGAACACCCAGTCGATGCGATGGGTCAGCGAAGGCCCCCGGCGCACGTTGCCTTCTGACGCTTTCATGGAGACAAACCGGGGCAGCGGCAGGTTTGTCACCGGCCCGCGCTCTTGGCTCTCGGGCGGCGGGGCAGGGGCAGGGGCATCCTGCGCGGCGGAGCCGACATTTGCGCTCCAAATCAGCCCAAGCGCCACCAGCGCGCTGGCAGCGACGGCAATCAGACCGTCCCGGCGGCCTTTTGATCCTTTGTGTATCTGCACGGCCTCAACGCCTATTTTTTCGCGGGCGCCTTGTTTTTATGATCCCTGCGCCAAGTGATCCTGCATTTTCCTTTAGCGCATCGCCACTCAGGACGGAAGGGTGCTTGTGCCCGCAATTATCTTGCGACACCATGTCATGGAATGGATCATTTTGCATAGCCCAAGGGAGTAGGCCCGTGCCCAGAGAACGCCTGAGTGTTGTTGTTACGCGACGGCTGCCAGAGCCGGTGGAAACACGTCTGAGCGAGTTGTTCAATGTGCGGTTGCGCAGTGAGGATACCCCGATGAGCCGCGAGGAGCTTGCTGCCGCGATGCGGGAAGCCGATGTGCTGGTGCCGACGGTCACCGATACCATCGACGCGGGGCTTTTGGCACAGGCGGGCGAAGGGCTGCGGCTGATCGCCAACTATGGTGCGGGCGTCGATAACATCGACGTCGCCACCGCCCGCCAGCGCGGTATCCTGGTTTCCAACACGCCCGGCGTGCTGACCGATGACACAGCCGATATGACCATGGCGCTGATCATGGCAGTGGTGCGCCGCATCCCGGAAGGGCTCGCGGTGATGCAAAAGGGCGAATGGGACGGCTGGGCCCCCACCGCGCTGCTGGGCGGTCGTCTGGCGGGGCGTCGCCTTGGCATCCTCGGCATGGGGCGCATCGGTCAGGCGGTGGCGCGCCGGGCTCAGGCCTTTGGCATGCAGATCCACTATCACAACCGCCGCCGCCTGCGCCCCGAAATCGAGGAGCAGCTGGAGGCCACCTGGTGGGAGAGCCTCGATCAGATGGTGGCGCGGATGGATGTGATCTCCATCAATTGCCCCTCGACGCCGTCGACCTTTCACCTGATGAACGCCCGTCGCCTGAAGCTGCTGAAACCGGAGGCGGTGATTGTGAATACCTCGCGCGGCGAGGTGATCGACGAAAACGCCCTCACGCGTGGCTTGCGCGCGGGCGAGATCGCGGGCGCCGGGCTGGATGTTTACGAACACGGCACCACCATCAACCCCCGCCTGCGCGAACTCTCCAATGTGGTGTTGCTGCCGCATATGGGTTCGGCCACGCTCGAAGGGCGGATCGAGATGGGCGAAAAAGTTCTGTTGAATATCAAGACATTTGAAGACGGGCACCGGCCACCGGATCAGGTCGTGCCCGCCATGCTATAAGCAAAGATCCGCGGCTCGACCATTGCCGACGAGGCCGGACAATCAGGGAGAATACGATGAAGTCATATCTTTATGCCGGGGTCCTATTTGCGGCCCTTTCCCAGGCTGCCATGGCGCAGCAGGCCGCCGATGCGGTGGCCCCCGAGGTCGCAACCAAGGGGGCCACGCTTGCGCTCTCAGATGCAGCCGCCGCCGCGATGCAGGCGCGGGATGCGGGGCAGGTGGTGGAGGCCGAGAACTGGATGGTCGCCGCCGCCAACCCGCTCGCGGTCGAGGCCGGGGCCAGGGTGCTGCGCGCCGGGGGCAGCGCGGCGGATGCGATGATCGCGGTGCAGACCGTGCTTGGCCTGGTGGAGCCGCAATCCTCCGGCCTCGGTGGCGGTGCCTTCCTTGTGTATTTCGACGCCGCGACCGGCCAGCTGACGACGCTCGACGGTCGCGAAACCGCACCACTGGCGGCGACGCCGCGGCTGTTTCAGGACGAGAACGGCGAACCGCTGAAGTTCTTTGATGCGGTGGTTGGCGGGCGCTCCGTTGGTACCCCGGGCACCCCGGCGCTCCTGGAGGCCGCGCATCGCAAATGGGGCCGCAGCAATTGGGCGGGCTTGTTCACGGATGCGATCCAGCTGGCCGAGGCAGGCTTTGCCGTGTCGCCGCGCATGGCGGAGTCCATTGCCAACGACGCCGAACGGCTGAGCCGCTTTGATGGCACCGCCGCCTATTTCCTGCCCGAGGGCAAACCGCTGGAGGCCGGGCAGGTGATCACCAACCAGCCCTACGCCGATGTCTTGCACCGCATCGCCGAAGAGGGGAGCACGGCCTTTTATACCGGCCCCGTGGCGGCGGATATCGTGCGCAGCGTTCAGACGGCCAAGGGCAACCCGGGGGTGCTCTCGGAAATGGATCTGGCGCTCTATCAGGTCAAGGAACGCCCCGCGACTTGCGCCAGCTACCGCGCCTTTGAAGTCTGCGGCATGGGGCCGCCCTCCTCCGGCGCGCTCACCGTGGGGCAGATCCTCGGCATGCTGGGGCACTATGACCTTGCCGCGCTGGGCGCCGAGAACCCCGAGAGCTGGCGGCTGATCGGCGATGCCTCGCGGCTCGCCTTTGCCGACCGGGGCCGCTACATGGCCGACAGCGACTTTGTGCCGATGCCGACCCGGGGGCTGGTGGATGCCGATTACCTCGCCACCCGCGCGGAATTGCTGAGTGGTGACAAGGCATTGGAGAGCGTCACCCCCGGCAGCCCGACCTTTGACCATGCGCTCAATCTGGCCGATGACGAGAGCATCGAATTCCCCTCCACCTCGCATATCTCCATCGTGGATCAATACGGCAATGTGCTGTCGATGACGACCACCATCGAGAACGGCTTTGGCTCGCGGGTGATGACCAATGGCTTCCTGCTCAATAACGAGCTGACCGATTTCTCCTTCCGCAGCCACCGCGACGGCGTGCCGATCGCCAACCGGCTGGAGCCGGGCAAGCGGCCGCGCTCTTCCATGTCGCCGACAATCGTGATGCAGGACGGCGCGCCGGTCCTGGCAATCGGCTCGCCCGGTGGCAGCCGCATCATCGGCTATGTCGTCTCCGCCATCGTGGCCTGGGCCGATTGGGGTATGAACGTGCAACAAGCGCTGTCGCTGCCCCATGCGGTGAACCGTTTCGGCACCTATGACCTTGAGGCCGGCACCGAGGCCGAATCCCTGACGGCGGTGCTGACAGAGATGGGATATGAGGTGAACGCCCGCGATTTGAACTCTGGTCTGCATGCCATCGAGATCGGCGAGCTGCTGAAAGGTGGTGCCGACCCACGTCGTGAAGGCATCGCTTTGGGGGAATGAGGGCATTAGGGGCTTTGCCCCTCCTGGCCTGACGGCCAGTTCACCCCAGGATATTTCAAGTTAGAAGAAGGCCGAAGGTGGTGCTTCTTCTAACCGAAAATATCCCGGAGCGCGAGGCAGAGCCTCGCATTTGGTCGGGTGCAGCGGATGGGCCGGTCTTGTGGTTTCCAAGGACAGGGAATAGGTTGCGCAGCAATTGGCCGTTAACAACGCAAGTGTCTATTCTGCGGGCGGCCTGATGTCTATGGGAGGAGACCATCATGGTTCAGGCCACCACTTTGCCCCGCAATGAGGGCGGTATCAAAGCAGCTGTCGACGCGCTGTCGCAGCGGTTTGGCGATCAGTTGCAGACCGGGCAGGCGCTGCGCGAGCAGCATGCCCATACCACCACCTGGATCGAGAACCAGGCGCCGGACGCGGTGGTCTTTCCCACCTCGACCGCAGAGGTCGCCGAGATCGTCAGAATCTGCGCCGAATACGCGGTGCCTGTGATCGCCTTTGGCACCGGCACCTCGCTGGAGGGGCATGTGAACGCGCCGGCGGGGGGCATCTGTGTCGATATGATGCGGATGGACAAGATCCTCGCGCTGCATGCCGAAGATCTCGATGTGGTGGTGCAGCCTGGCGTGACCCGTGAACAGCTCAACAGCTACCTGCGCGATCAGGGGCTGTTCTTTCCCATCGACCCCGGCGCCAATGCTTCGCTCGGCGGGATGGCGGCGACGCGGGCCTCGGGCACCAATGCGGTGCGCTATGGCACCATGAAGGACAATGTGCTGAGCCTGGAAGCGGTGATGGCCGATGGCAGCGTGATCCGCAGCGGTCAGCGCGCCAGGAAATCCTCGGCGGGCTATGACATGACGCGGCTTTTGGTGGGCTCCGAGGGCACCCTCGGGCTGATCACCGAAATCACCCTGCGCCTGCAAGGCATCCCGGAGGCGATCCGCTCCGCTCGCTGCTCCTTTCGCAGCGTCGATGACGCCTGCCGCGCGGTGATGATGACGATCCAATACGGCATCCCCGTCGCCCGAATCGAGCTCTTGGACGAGCTGAGCGTCCGGGCCGCCAATGTCCATTCCGGCCTCGATCTGCCCGAGGTGCCGCTCCTGCTTCTGGAGTTCCACGGATCTGACACCGGTGTGGTCGAGCAGGCCGATACCTTTGCCCAGATCGCCGAGGAATTTGGCGGCTTTGACATCGCCGCGACCTCCACCGCCGAGGAGCGCAACAAGCTCTGGCAGGCGCGTCACGACATGTATTGGGCCTGCCTGAACCTGCGCCCCAGCGCCAAGGGCATCTCGACTGATGTCTGCGTGCCGATCTCGCGGCTGGCGGAATGTGTCTCCACCGCCCGCGCCAAGGCCGAGGAGATGGGTCTGATGGCGCCGATGGTGGGCCATGTCGGCGACGGCAACTTCCATGCGCTCCTGCTGATCGACATGGAGAGCGCCGAGGAGCGCGCCAAGGCGGATGAGTATATCGGCTGGCTCAACGATCTGGCGATCTCGATGGAGGGGACCTGCACCGGCGAACATGGCATCGGTCAGGGCAAACGGCCCTATCTGCTGCGCGAGCTGGGCGAGACCACGCGTTTCATGGCGGCGATCAAGGCGGCGCTGGATCCCGACAATATCCTCAACCCCGGCAAGGTGCTCTCTGATTAACTGCGCCAGACAGGCCCCCCGCCAAATTTCTGCCCCATCTGCCTGCTAGGTCTGCGGACGGGGAATTGGGTTGAAATCGGGACGGGGGCCCTTTGCATGTTTCTTGTCAGACGCGCCATCTGGCTGCTGCGCCTTTACACGAATGTTCTGCTCGTCGGGGTGATGATCATCGCCGTCGATATCGACATGCAGGCGAGGTCAGCGGGGCGCACGATCACCTCTTATGACCGCATGGCCTATATCGACACGGTGCAGCGGCGGCTGCGCGGCGAGACGCTGCGCGGGCCTTCGACGCCGCTTGATGTGTCGATGATGGCCTATCAGGGGGTGGTGCGGGCGCGTCTGGCGCTCCTTGGCCTTGAGGCCTCGAGCGACGATGTCGCCCTTTTGCCCGCCTCTGGCCAGGGGGGCGCGCAGCAGGCGCATTCCGGGTCGTTTGATGCCGCATATCGTCAGACACCCCCGGGGGATGCGACATCCGGCGCCGCGGATGAGCCCCAGCGCCCCTGCGTGCGGCGGGACAATGTGTTGAGCTGCTGAGCTGCCAAAGCCCGCGCGCAAGATTATATCTCGGTAAAACCTTGTCCTTTTCGCGATCTATTTGATGAAACCGCTTCGCGACGTCGGTTTTGTCATTTTTTGCGTCGGACTGATTTAGCGTCAGGCGGCAACTCTCCGGCATAACCGATTCAATCGTGAATCAGAGACTTCGGAGAGCGGGCCTATGAAAACCCAAGTCAAAGCACTAGTCGTTGGCGGCGGTGCCGTCGGGACGTCGATCGCATATCACCTGGCCAAAGCCGGTTGGGACGACGTCATGCTCATCGAGCGTGACGAGCTGACCTCCGGCTCCACCTGGCACGCGGCTGGCCTGCTGCCGCTGTTCAACATGTCCTATGCGACAACCCACATCCACAAATACTCGGTGGATTTCTACAAGACCCTTGAGGAAGAAACCGGCCTCAACGCAGGGTTCGCCGTCGTGGGCAACCTGCGCATGGCGCAGACCCAGGAACGCATGGACGAATACATGCTCTATGCCTCCACCGCGGAAACCTGCGATGTGGCCTATGAGTGGCTGACCCCGGATCAGATCAAGGAGCGCTGGCCGCTGATCGAGACGGGCGACCTGAAAGGGGCGATCTACCACACCGAAGACGGCTATATTAACCCCGCCGACGTGACCCAGGCGATGGCCAAGGGCGCCCGTCAGCGCGGCGTCGAGATCGTGCGCAAGCTGCAAGCGGATGCCTTCCACTGGACCGGCACCCATTGGGAAGTCACCTGCACCAAGATGGTGGAGAAGGGCGGCAACCTGATCGAGAGCGACGAGAAAGTCGTGATCACCGCCGAGCACGTCGTCACCGCCTCCGGCAACCACGCGCAGCGCACCGCAAAAATGCTGGGCATCAAAATGCCCGCGATCCCGGTCGAGCACACCTTTATCGTCATGGATCAGGACCCCGAGCTGGTCAAATGGCGCGAAGCCGGCAACCCGGAGCACCCGGTGATCCGCGACGCCGACAATGAATCCTATGCCCGCGAAGAGCGCGGTGGCTGGATCCTCGGCATCTACGAACACGGCGCGCCCGCGCGTTTTGAACATGGCGTGCCCGACAGCTTCCGCGCCGACCTGTTCCCGCTGGATCTGGACCGGATCGCCGAACAATATATGGCGATGGCGGAACGCGTGCCCTCCTGCGCCGATAGCGGCCTCAAGGACGATTTCAACGGCCCGATCTGCTACACCCCCGACGGCAATCCGCTGGTCGGCCCGGCTCCGGGTCTGCGCAACATGTGGCTGGCAGAGGGCTTCTCCTTCGGCATTACCGCTGCGGGCGGCACCGGCTATTACCTGGCTCAGATGATGGTGAACGGCGAGGCCGAGATCGACATGGCGTCGCTCGACCCCAAACGCTACTCCTCCAACTGGATGACCACCGAATTCGCGGCCCGCAAGAACGAAGAGTGCTACGAGCACGTCTACATCCTGCACCACCCGGACGAAGAGCGCCCGGCGGCCCGCCCGCTGCGTTGCTCGCCCGCCTATGACCGTCAGGCCGCGCGCGGTGCGCAATTCGGCTGGGTCAACGGCTGGGAACGCCCGAACTACTTCGGCCCGGTCGGCGCGCCCGAGGATTTCGACGCGCAGGCCCGTAGCTTCCGTCGCGGCGGCTGGTGGAAACACGCCGTGGAAGAGGCAAAAGCAATCCGCGAAGGGGTTGGCCTTGTGGACGCAACCGCCTTTACCAAGCACATCGTCAAGGGCCCCGGCGCCACTGCCTTCCTCGACTGGTTCACCTGTAACAAGCTGCCCAAGGTTGGTCGCATCAACCTGACCTACGCGCTGACCGCCTTTGGCACCACCCGCACCGAATACACCATCGTGCGTCTCAAGGATGACGAATATTATCTCGTCTCCGCTGGGGCCTGGTCCGAATATGACGCCGACTACCTGAAGAAGGCGATCGAGGACAAAGAGGCAGAATTCGGCCGTATCGAGCTGCAGGATGTCACCACCCAGTGGGGCGTCTTTGCCATCGCCGGTCCGAAATCCCGCGACGTGCTGAAAGAGGTCATCGTTGATGCCGACCCGGCAACCGCGCTCTCCAACAAGCGCTTCCCCTGGCTCTCTGCCCGCCAGATCGAACTGGGCATGTGCCCGGTGAACGCGATCCGCGTGGCCTATACCGGCGAGCTCGGCTGGGAGTTGCATCACCCGATCGAGATGCAGAACTACCTCTTTGATCTGCTGGAAAAGGCAGGCGAGAAACACGGCATGAAGCTGGTTGGTGCCCGCGCGCAGAACTGGCTGCGTCAGGAAAAATCCTACCGCGCCTTTGGCAACGAACTGGGCCGCGACGCGACCCCGCTCGAAGCCGACCTGCCGCGCTTTGTTGACCTCAGCAAGGACTTCTACGGCAAGGCCAAGCTGGAAGAGACCGGCGTGCGCGTGAAATGCTGCACCCTGCTGATCGACGGCCCGGACGATGCTGATCCCTGGGGCCGCGAGGCGCTCTATGCCGAGGATGGCACTCGCGTCGGTCGTCTGACCTCCGGCGGCTATTCGGTGGCCTTCGAGAAATCCATCGGCATGGGCTATGTGAAGCCGGACTACGCCGTCGAAGGCACCAAGCTGAAGGTCAAGATCCAGGACAAGCTCTGGGATGCGGTTGTCACCTGCGACAGCCCGTATGATCCCAAGAACGAGACCATCCGCAAGGACGGCTAAGCTCTGCCCCGGTCTGGTCTGACCTGTCCGAATGGTCAGATCAGCCGGTCAGGCAGGCGGCATCCTTGGTCGATATATTCAAAAAATGCGCTTTGGCGGGGCCAGGGCGCATTTTCTATTGGTGATGTTGCGTTTTTGCGGAATACTATTGGTTCAGATGGGTCCCGGGGGTGGGGGCACATGAGGTACGAGAGATCGTGAGTACGAGTAGATTTTTGACGACCTTCGGGCGCATGCCACCGCGACGGCTGGATGCGGGGATCCGGCTGTGTTGCCTGGTGCTGCTCGTCGGGCTGATCGTGAAATCCGTCCTCTTTGCCCATTGGGGTCTGGTTGCGGCGCTGGTGGTGCTGGCCATCAGCCTTGCGGTCAATCTGGTGCTGCCCACCACGACCCGGGCGCAGGCCTCGCTCGACATCCTGTTTATTTCCGCTCTGACAGCGACCGTGCTACTGGTAACGGTTTATCTTGGTACCGAAGGTGCCATCTGGCTGTTTCCGGCGATCGTCGGCATGCGCTTTATCAGCGTCAAGCTGCGCACCGGCCTGGCACGGGTGGCGCTGCTGGTTCTTGTGCCGCTGATCCTCGCCTTCCAGGGCGATGTCGCCAATGCGGGGCGGGTGTTTGCGGGCGCAAGCATCGTGGCCTTCTACCTCTGGCTGGCAGAGGGAGAGCTGGTGCCCTTGCGCACCAAGCTCGACCGTGACGAGGGCCGCGATCCGCTGACCCGCGCCTTTACCCGCGAACGGTTGGAGCGCGACGCCGAACTTATTCCGCAACTGGCCCCCGTGGGGGTGCTCCTGATCCGCCTGGAAGGGATCACCGATCAGAGCTGGCAGGGGCGGGATCAATCCTCCGAGACCCTGATTGCGCATGCGGCGGCGCAGCTGTTGCCTTTGCTCAGCCGCCGAGAGCGGCTCTATCGGGTGGCGCGCGAGGATTTCCTGATCGCCCTCAGCGGCTGGCGCCCCTATGAGAGCTTCGAGCTGGGCGAGCAGCTGCGCGAGGTGCTTGTGCGCGGCTTGCCGCAGGGGATCACCCCGCGCGTCGGCGTCACCGAGATCACCGAGGTCGCGGATTTCAACGCCGCATTGCTGCGCGTCTACAAGGATTCTGGCGCAGAGGCGCCGCCGGCCTGAACGGCCACCGATCTGCCTCAGGCAGACAGCACCAGACAAAGGTTGCTGGCCGGCATCTCGATCGGCTCTGCCATCAACAGCCCCGCCTCCGCCGCCCAGGTCATGACCTGCGCCACATCCTTATAGCCGATCTCCGGGTCGTGGTCCGTCAGCGCGGCGTGAAAGCTGCGGTCGCCTGCGCTCACCAGTTTTCCGTCGCGGCTGAACGGCCCATAGAGGATCATCCGCCCGCCGGGCGCGAGCGCTTGCGATGCCTCACGCAACACCGTCCGCGCCTCGTCGGCGCTGATCAGATGCAGCAGATTGGCCAGCAGGATCATCTCAAACGGTCCGCTCTCGGCGCCCCAGCCGGGCAGGGCGGCGTCCAGAGCCACCGCTTGCGCGACATTTTCCAGCCCGGCCTCGGCGACATGGGCGTCAATGCTGGCACGACGGGCCGCGTCGATATCGCTGGGCTGCCACTGGAGCGCGGGCAGGGCGCGGGCGTAGCCGGTGACATGCTGGCCGGTGCCGCTGGCGATCTCCAGCACGCAGCCCGCTTCCGGGGCATGCTGCCGCACCACCTCCAGCAGCGGCGCGAGGTTGCGCGCGGCGGAGGCGGCAAAGAGCTTGCCGCCCTCGGCCGGTGTCGCGACGGAGGCCTGTCCGGGGACTGAACGCAGGGGCATCAGGAAAACCTTTCCGGGCTGAGCGCGGCACAGGTCGCGGCGTCGATCTCCGGGCTGCGTCCGGCCACCAGATCGCGCAGCAACCGGGCGGCGGCAGGCGCGCTCTGAAAGCCATAGCCGCCCTGACCGGCGCACCACCAGAACCCCGGCTGCTCAGGGTCGGCACCAAGGACCGGCACCCCGTCAGGCACAAAGCTGCGCAATCCCGCCCAGCTGGTCTCCAGCCGGGTGACGGGGGTGGTGACCATCTCCTCATAGCGGGCCAGCCCTTCGGCCAGCACCATATCATCGGCCCAGGCATCCTGCGGCGGCACCGGCTCGGCATCGGCGGGCGGGACCCGAAGCCTTCCCCCCCGCGGGTTTGCATACCCGCCCTCGCCAGCGCCCCGCCGCCTCCGCCAGCCCCCGACGGCCTGCCCCCCGGGGGCCCGGGGCTGG
>NZ_JAATOX010000058.1 GCF_011806385.1 Phaeobacter sp. HF9A
CAGGCGGCCCGGTCCGGGAACGGACCGGGCCGTCGCCCGTCGTGCCGTCACTCCGTTCGGATATGGCAGCGGGCCAAATGATGAGATAATCATCCAAAAGCAAAAGTTTAGGACAACACGCAAGGGAGAAAAACTTGACTGATGTGATGCAGGAGGGCGCCATCGGCGCCGATACGGGGGCGCATACCGCGCTCGATCCCGTAACCCCGGCAGAGAAGACCTGGGGCTGGTTTGCGATCTTCAACATCTGGGCCAATGACGTCCAGTCGCTGTTTGGCTACTCGCTGGTGGCCTCGCTGTTCATCTCTTACGGGGTGAGCGGCTGGACCGCCTTTGCCGGGCTGATTGCCGCCGGGCTCTTTACCATGTGGATGGTCAACCTCTCCGGCGCCCCGGGCGAGAAATACGGCATCCCCTACCCCGTTCTTGCCCGCGCCAGCCTCGGCAGTCAGGGTGCCAAGCTGCCCGCGATCCTGCGGGCCACGGTTGCGGTGTTCTGGTATGGCGTGCAGGTCTATTTTGCCTCCACCGCGCTGGCGCTGTTGATCCGCTCCCTGACCGGGCTGCATGGCGGCACCGAATTCCTCGGCCTGACCGGCATCGACTGGCTGTCCTTCGTGCTGGTCTGGGCCTTTCACATCGTCATCTTCTGGCGGGGCATGGCCTGGGTCGAGACCTTCCTGAATATCGCCGGGCCCTTTGTCTATCTGGTGATGCTGGGGCTGGTGATCGTGCTCTGGCAGAAATCCGACGGCGAGCTGCTCTCCGCGACGCAGACGATCTTTGCCAACCCCGAGGGCACCTTCCTGACCGAATTCAACGGCTTTGTCGCCATTGTCGGCACCATGGTCGCCTATTTCGCCGCCGTGATGATCAACTTCAGCGACTTCTCGCGCTATTCGCGCAGCAAGAGCGCCATGGTCAAAGGCAACCTGATCGGCCTGCCCTTCAACATGATCCTGTTCTCGGCGCTGGCCCTTCTGACCACTGGCGGCGCTGCGGTGGTGTACGGCGAGGCGATCATCAACCCGACCGAGATCGTGGAGCGCACCGACAGCATCCTGCTGAGCGTGATCGCGGCGGTGACCTTCTTTGCGGCGACCGTCGGCATCACCCTGGTGGCCAACTTCATCCCCGCCGTGAACGGCATCGCAAACCTGTCGCCGACGCGGATCAGCTTCCGCGCCGGGGGTCTGATCACATCCTTCTTTGCGCTGATCATCGGTGGCCTCTGGACCAGCTTCATCAGCGAATTCGGCATCGGTGGCTTCGTCAACACGCTGGGGGCGACGCTTGCGCCGATCTTCGGCATCATGATCGTGGACTACTACTGGCACCGCAATCAGGAGCTGAACCGCAAGGATCTCTATGATCTCGAAGGCGGCCAGTACCATTACGGCAACGGCTGGAACGTCCCGGCGGTCAAAGCCTTTGGCATTGCGGCGGTGTTTTCCGTCGCCACCGTCTGGGTGCCGTTCCTTGGCTTCCTCAACGGCTATGCCTGGGTCATTGGCGCCGTGCTCGGCGGGTTTATCTACAACCTGCTGACCAAGGGCCGCACGCCGGTCGCCTAACCCCTGCCCCGGGTCGCCGCGCCTCCCGTGCGGCGACCCACGCCTCTCCTCCCTCTCAAAGTACCTCCCCATGCTGATCCTACCCCCACGCGAGATTGCCGACCTGATGACCCGCGCCGCCGCCTTTGACGCGGTGGAGAAGGTCTTTGCCGCCATGGCCTCCGGCGCGGCCTATAATTTCCCGGTGGTGCGCGAGGCGATCGGTCACGAAGACGCGCTGTATGGCTTCAAGGGCGGCTTTGACCGCGCCGGGCTCACGCTGGGCCTGAAGGCGGGCGGCTACTGGCCGAACAACCTGGAAAAACGCGGCTTGATCAACCACCAGTCCACCGTATTCCTGTTTGATCCCGACACCGGCAAACCCTCGGCCATGGTGGGCGGCAACCTGCTGACCGCTTTGCGCACCGCTGCGGCCTCTTCAGTCTCGATCAAACATCTCGCGCGCAAAGACGCCAAGGTCATCGGCATGATCGGTGCCGGGCATCAGGCCACCTTCCAGCTGCGCGCCGCGCTCGAACAGGGCAACTTTGAAAAGGTCATCGGCTGGAACTATCACCCCGAGATGCTGCCCAATATCGAAAAGGTCGCCACCGAGGCGGGCGTGCCGTTCCAGGCGGTCACACTGCCGGGTATGGTCGAGGCGGATGTCATCATCTCCATCACCTCGGCCTTTGCGCCGTCGCTGATGGCTGACCACGTGGCGCCGGGCACCCATATCGCCTGCATGGGCACGGACACCAAGGGCAAGCAAGAGGTCGAAGCGGCCCTGCTGGCCCGGGCCACCGTCTATACCGACGAGATCGCCCAGTCGATCAGCATCGGCGAGGCCCAGCACGCCATTGCCGAAGGGCTGATCACCGAAGCAGAGGTGTTCCAGATCGGCGCGGTCATCAATGGCGACAATCCGGGCCGCACCTCGGACGAGCAGATCACCCTGTTTGACGGCACCGGTGTCGGGCTTCAGGATCTCGCCGTTGCCGCCGCGGTGGTCGATCTTGCCCAGGCCCGCGGTGTCGCCATCGAGGTGGATTTCTGACCCCCGCGCCGCCCAAGCCAGCAGCGCGGCACCACAGCCCCGCCCCGTCAGCGGGCAGGGCTACACCGACTTGGACAGGATGCTGCGCACCCCAAGGCGGCGGCGCAGGACGCTCAGGATGTTCTCGCGCGCGTCGGAAATATGGATCCGGGTCAAGGCGACAGCGGTTTCCTCGTCCCCGCGGCAGATCGCCTCGACAATCTCCCGGTGTTCCTCGCGGGCAACCGCAAAACTGTCAAGATTGCTGACATCCAGCCAGACATAGGCCTGACAGCGATCCAACAGCCCGCCCAGCATATTTGCCAACAGTGTATTTCCCGCATGCTCCGCAATCACGCGATGCAGGTCGATCCCGATCTGCATCTCGCGCAGATCCTCCGCCATGCTGCGCTCGCTCAGCGCCGCGAGATCGTCGCATTCCGCGATCATCGCCCGCAGCGCCGCGCGCCCACCGTCGTCGATATGACGCGCCGCCAGACGCGCGGCTTCGACCTCCAGCAGGTCCCGGACATCAAAGGCCTCGTTCACCGGTTCAAAGTCGATCTCCATGATACAATACCCGTTTCGCGGGCGCGGCAGGATAAAACCGTCCCGCTCAAGCCGGCTCAGCGCTTCGCGCACCGGGGTGCGGCTGACCTCCAGCCGCTCCGCCAGATCCGCCTCCGTGACCCGCGACCCGGGCGACAGCTGCCCCGTCACGATCATCATCTTGATCGACTCATAGGTGGTCAATCTCAGGTTGCCTCGAAGGTGATTACTCAATTGGCACGCTCCCGGATCCCGGGTGCAACTTGTCACCCTGGCTTTACTTTGATGGTTGACAATGGTTATGTCCACTAGAAGAGTATACAAAAAAGAATGCAATTTTCAACGGAAGGAAAGCGCAAGCGAAACTGGGTCGCTGACAGAATGCCGCTGATGCTGGATTTCGGGGTCGCCCTTGCCCCCGCCCCGCAGCCGCGCCGCGCAAGGCCGACTGCTACGCCCCGCCATCCGGCCACGGGCAGGGGCTGATCTCAGGCCAAGCCTCATGGCGGATCTCACGGCAGATCTCATGGCGTCGAGGCAGGACCAACTCCGCGACCGCAGAGCAACCAGCGATGCCTCAAACGCGTGGCGAACGCCATGACCAACAACAATCACAACGGCCGAGATGATCGGCAAAACAATGAGTGAATAAAATGAACACAATCCCAAACAGGGCCGACGTGACAGTGCTGGCGTCTGCCGGAGGTCAGCCCGATGCGTGATCTGCAAGCACCGGGTCGCTCCCCCGCAAGATCCATGAGCGCGATGGCTGCCACCTCGCATCCGCTCTCCACCATGGCGGCGCTGGACATCCTGCGCGCCGGCGGCAACGCCATGGATGCCGCAATCTGCGCCTCGGCGGTTCAGGCCGTGGTGGAGCCCCAATCCACCGGGATTGGCGGCGATTGCTTTGCCCTCTACTGCCCCGCCGGCAGCGATGAGGTCATCGCCTTCAACGGCTCCGGCCGCGCGCCAAAGGCCGCCACGGTCGAGAGTTACCGTGCGCTTGGCCTTGAAAGCGTGCCCAAGCTTGGCGCCCACAGCGTGACCATCCCCGGTGCGATCGACGGCTGGTGCCAGCTGCTGCGCGACCACGGGCGGCTTGATCTGGCCACCGTGCTGGCACCGGCGATCCACTATGCCGAAAACGGCTATGTGGTGCATGATCGCGTGGCGTTTGACTGGAAAGACGTCGAGGCCGATCTGGCCGCCGATCCCCATTCCGCGCGGATCTTCCTGCCCGATGGCAAGGCCCCCTCGGCGGGCGACATCCACCGCCAGCCGGAACTGGCCGAGACCCTGCGCCGGATCGCAGAGCATGGCCGCGAAGGCTTCTACGAAGGCCCCGTCGCCGAAGACATGGTCAACCGCCTCCAGGAACTGGGCGGCGTGCATACGCTGGAAGATTTCGCCGCCACCAAGGGCGATTACGTCACCCCGATTTCAGCCGAGTATCAGGGCCTGCGCATCCATCAGGTGCCGCCGAACAACCAGGGCCTTACCGCGCTGGTGATGCTCAACCTGATGGCGCAGCACGACCTGAAAGCGCTGGACCCCACCGGGGTGGAAAAATTCCATCTGGAAATCGAAACGGGCCGGCTGGCCTTCCGCGAGCGCAACAACCGGATCTCTGATCCCGCCGCATCGGCCGGGGTGGTGGAGGAGATGCTCTCCGATGCCTTCACCCAGCAGCTGAGCGCCGAGATGGACCCGAGCCGCGCGATGGACCACCTGCGGGATGCGGAGCTGTCCATGTCCGACACGGTCTATATCTCGATCGTCGACGAGGACCGCAACGCGGTCAGCTTCATCAATTCGACCTATTATTCCTTTGGCAGCGCGGTGACCGCACCCAAGAGCGGCGTTGTGCTGCAAAACCGTGGTCACAGCTTCAAGCTGGACCCCGCGCACCCCAATGCGATCGCGCCGAACAAACGCCCCCTGCACACGATCATGCCGGGCATGGCAACCAAGGACGGTCGCGCGGTGATGCCCTTTGGGGTCATGGGCGGCGATTACCAGCCCTTCGGCCATGTGCATCTGCTGACCAATCTCCTCGATCACGGCATGGACGTTCAGGAGGCCATCGACTGCCCGCGCGTCTTTTTCGAGAACGGCGCGGTTGTCGCGGAAACCGGCGTGCCGGAGGCCAGCGTTCAGGGGCTCAAGGACAAGGGCCACAAGGTCATCGCCGCCGAAGCACCGCACGGCGGGGCGCAGGCGATATGGATCGACTGGGAGCAAGGCACGCTGACCGGCGGCTCCGATCCGCGCAAGGACGGCATGGCGCTCGGCTACTGAGCCGCGCGCAAATCACCGCAACACTCCAGTCGGGCCGCCCGTCGGCCCGACGGACCCGAAGACACCTCCCCCGACCACTCACCCCAGGCCACCTCGGTGGTCTGGGCTTTTTTCTGCGCCCTGCCCGCCCGACTGGCCCTGCCCCGCCTGACTGGCGGAGCGCAGCTGACAAGTTCGCTTTTTTTGGGGGGAGAAGGAGAAAACGGCGCGCTGACGGCGCCGGATTGGCAAAACGGCCACCTACAGGAGGCGGCCGTCTTGTCAGCGTGTCAGGGCTTACCTGATCAGCCCCGCGGCCACATCTGGCAGCTCGGGCGCCTCAGAGGTGTCGCGGTTCAGGTGACGGCTCAGCCGGCGCTCGATCCGCCGCGACAGCAGCAGGAAACCGTAAACCAGCACCAGATAGAGCACAGCCGCAACGCCAAACGCCTGATAGAAGGTGAAATCCCGCGATCCGATGGCCCGGGCGACGCCGGTGACATCCATGATCGTGATGATCGACACCAGCGATGTGGCCTGGATCTGATAGACCACCTCATTGCTGTAGGCGGGCCATGCGATGCGTATCGCGCGCGGCAGAACGATCAGCCGCAGCCGCAGAAGCCAGGACAGGCCCAGCGCCTTGCCCGCCTCGATCTCGCCCTTGGGGATCGCCGCGATCCCGCCGCGCAGGATCTCCGACGTATAGGCGCCGGTATTCAGCGCCAGGGACAGAACCGCGCAGAACCAGGGCTCGCGGAAAAAGCTCCAGAGGCCGATATCGCTTAGAAAGCCGCGGAACTGGCCGCTGCCATAATAGATCAGAAAGATCTGCGCCAGAAGCGGCGTGCCGCGAAAGAAGAACACATAGCCGGTCGCCAGGCTGAACAGCACCGTATTCTTGCTCAGCCGCGCCAGTGCAACCGGCAGCGCGATCATAAAGCCCAGCACGCAGCTGAACAGCGCCAGCTGAATGGTCAGAAACAGGCCATCAAGGAAGCGTGGCATGTTGTCGATGATGAAAGAGATCATCAGGATGCCCCCTCAAAAATACCGCGCTTCGCCCAGCGCTCTGCCCGCGCCTGCAAAAACATCGAAACCAGCGTGATGACCAGATAGAGCAGGCAGGCCATGAAGAAGAAGGTGAACGGCTGCCGTGTGGAGCGCGCCGCGATATCGGCGTTGCGCATCAGCTCCGGCAGCTGGATGATCGAAATCAGCGCCGTCGCCTTGATCAGCACCATCCAGATATTGCCGATCCCCGGCAGCGCATAGCGCATCATCTGCGGCAGGATGACCTTGCGAAAGGCGATCTTGGGCGGCAGGCCCAGCGACTGCGCCGCATCATGCTGGCCCAAAGGCACCGCAAGATAGGCCGCGCGATAGACCTCGCAGGCGAAGGCCGCGTAGATCAAGGTCAGGGTGCCGATCCCGGCCACAAACGGGTTGATCGGTATGGTCACATCATAGCCCATCGCGCCGATGCTATCCTGAAGCAGCGTCGGAATCCCATAGTAGATGAGCAGGAGCAGCACCAGCTCCGGCACCCCCCGCACCACGGTCGTATAGGCTTCGATCAGGTAGCGGACCCATTTGCTTGCAAAGATCTTTCCAAGCGCCGCGATGAGACCCAGCACCAATGTGCCCAGCATGGAGGCAATGGCAACGAAGAGGGTCATTTTCAAACCGTCAACAAGCAGCCAGCCGTAACCCTGTAGGTCAGGTATCATGTAGAACCTTTTGTATTGCTTATGTCATCAGACAGCGCGCGCGGCGCTGCCTGACATGCCGTGTCCACCCGCGTTTAGCCGCCGTAGACGTCGATGCCGAACCATTTGTTCGAAATTTCCTCATAAGTGCCATCCGCCCGCAGGGCCTTGATCGCATCCGAGAAGGCATCCGCGATCGCCTGATCGTCCTGACGCACGGCAACCCCTGCCCCGTAGCCGAACCATTCAGCGCCGGTATACTCCGGGCCGCGCAGCTCAAAGCCTTCGCCATCATCGGTTTTCAGGAAGCCGTCAACCAGCGCCACGGCATCGCCCAGCACCGCATCCACACGCCCGGACGCCAGGTCCAGATAGGCTTCGTCCATGGTCCCATAGAGGCGCACCTCCACGTCGGGCATCTTGTCAGTAATGAAGCGCTCAAAGGAGGTTGCGCGCTGCGTGCCGACCACCTTGCCGCTCAGACCTTCGGCGGAAATCTCGATATCGCTGTCATCGGCGACCATGAAACGGGCCGGCACCTGATAGTATTTATCGGAAAAGGCGATGACCTTGCGGCGCTCGTCGGTGATATAGAGCGAGGCGATGATCGCATCGTATTTCTTGCCCAACAGGCCGGGGATGATACCGTCCCAATCCTGCGTCACCCATTCGCATTCCACACCGATTTCGGCACACATGGCATTGCCCAGGTCGATCTCGAAGCCCTCAACGGTGCCGTCCGATTTGGTGGCGTTGAACGGCGGGTAAGCGCCTTCGGTCCCAAGCACGAGCTTTGCAGGAATGTCCTGCGCCCAAAGGCCAGTTGCGGTGACGGCCGCAAGCCCAGCCCCGAGCATCACCGACTTCAGATAATCAAACATTCTTTACCCCTGTTGGTTTTTTCATGTCAAAACGGTCACAGCTTGGCCGCCCGTCAGAGATACAAGAACAGTATACAAAAAAATATGCAAATACTATCTGGCCGCCGAGAATACTCTGGATTTCTCAAATATGCTCAATAAACAGGCAAATCCCGAGCGCGCCTGCCCGCCATACAGCAGCTTCGCGCGCAGCTAAAACCCCGCAGATATAGGGCATCAATACAAACCAGCGCATAAGTTCAACAGCTTATGCGCCCAGGGGAGCCCCCCCGACATATGTGCAGATATGGAGCGCAGAGGCCGCGGCCCAGGGGTGGCGCGCGAATACTTGAATTTTGAGAACAAATTCAATATCTTCGCCAGCCTCATGGATTACACCGCGCCGCAGACCCCTCCAGACAGTCGCACCCCCCCACCATCTGGCCGCATTTCCTCAGCTCGCACAGGCCGCAAAAATCCGGCCCGCCTGACGCTGGGTCAAACACCACCCGGCTTTGCCCCATTCGGAGATCGCAGGTTTCATGGAGGAGTTATCCGCGCGAAATGGCGTCGCTGCGCGGGCGCTGGCCTTCACTATTCTGACAGCGGCGCGTTCCGGCGAGACACGCGGCATGACTTGGGGCGAAGTCGATCTGGAAACGAAGCTCTGGATCATTCCGGCAGAGCGAATGAAAGCAGCGAAGGAACATCGTGTGCCACTCACCGACGCGACCTTGGCTCTGATCGGGCAACGCGCAGCAAGCACACCGGACGATGCGCTGATCTTTAGCAGCGAGGCGAAACCCGGCAAGCCTATCTCCGACATGAGCATGACCGCCGTACTGCGCCGTATGGAGCGCAACGACATCACAGTCCACGGCTTCCGCTCCACCTTCCGCGATTGGGCGGGCGAAACCACGGGCTTTCCCCGCGAAGTCATCGAAGCGGCGCTGGCGCACGGGATCAAGGACAAAGCCGAAGCGGCGTACGCCCGGTCTGATTTGTTCGACAAACGGCGGAAGCTGATGGACGCGTGGGCGACGGTTGCGAACGCACGCGATTTTGCTCCGAATGTTGTCAGCCTGAGCTAAGAGCGCGCAAAAGGCAAGGCACGACATGGTTGCGCGTCGAGCTGGCCCGTCTAGAATGACCAAAAATCAAAAACCTGCCCGAATCCGAGGCAGGCCTAGCGGGACGACACATGCCGACATTGAACTGGATAGGGAAAGACGCCGTCGAACATCACCATGCGGAGGTGCCGTATCGGCTGGTGCATTGCGATGGCGATCTGTCAGCAGGCGACCCGGACGCGGGCAACCTTCTTGTGCAGGGCGACAATTTGGAGGCGCTGAAAGCCCTGTTGCCCTATTACGGCGGGCAGGTGAAATGCATCTACATCGACCCGCCTTACAACACCGGGAATGAGGGCTGGGTCTATAACGATAATGTCGCCTCACCCGAGATCAAGGCTTGGCTTGGCAAGGTGGTGGGCAAGGAAGCAGAAGACTTGTCCCGCCATGATAAATGGCTGTGCATGATGTATCCGCGCTTGCGGTTGCTTCGCGAATTCTTGCGTGAAGACGGAATTATGCTTATCAGCATCGGCCCCGCCGCGCTTCCTTATCTTCAAATCCTGATCCGGGAACTTTTTGGAACGCAAAATCAGTTTTGTGAGCTAATTTGGGAGAAGGGTAGAAAGAACGACGCCAAGAAATTCTCCGTTGGACACGACTATATAGTCTGTGTTGCAAAACGCCTTGACGTGATCAAGGAGCAAAAATGGCGAGCGCAAAAAGAAGGCGTTTCAGAGATCGCTACTGAATACCACCGTCTTCTTGATGAGCACGATGGGGATTTTGAAGCAGCGAGCCGAGGCTTGGGGGCGTTTTACCGAAGCCTTCCCAAAGACCATCCTTCGAAGAAGTATTCCCGGGCACGAAATGCAGACAAGTGGGGCGTGTGGAGGGACAACAATATTTCGTGGCATGGTGGAGGCGGACCGAAATACGACATTATTCACCCACGCACTGGGCTGCCCTGCAAAGTTCCAGATGCGGGGTAGAGATTTGTCGAAGACACGATGAAACAAAAGATAAAAGATAACTATGTTGTGTTCCGTGATGACCATACAGAGCCGCCCATCTACAAGTCATACATTTATCGCGTGGACGGAGACGGTGACGATGGCCAAAAGGAAGTTTTGCCATCTGTTTTTTATCGACACACGCAGCCAGCAAACGATTTGCAGCGAAGTATATTTGGTGACTTGGTCTTTGAGAATCCCAAAGACCATGAAGTTTTGGCTCGCCTGATCAGTTATGTAACTCTTGGTCAAAAGGATTGCCTGATCATGGACTCTTTTGGAGGGTCTGGCACAACTGGCCACGCCGTTCTTGACCTCAACAAGCGAGACAAGGGTAACCGAAAGTTCATTCTAATAGAAATGCAGACGCATATTGCTGAGACCGTGACAGCCAAGCGTCTGAAATCGCTAGTAGATGGATACGATAGTAAAGTTGAGCCTTATGAAACGGTTCCACCGTTGGGCGGTGGCTTCCGCTATTGTCGCCTTGGCGTGCCGCTCTTCAACGAGTTTGGCGATATCGACAACGCCGTGAACTTCACCGATCTGGCCGCGCATATCTTCTTTGCCGAAACTGGCGTGCCGATCCCGTCCAAGGCCGATGGCAACAGCCCTTACCTTGGCAAGCATGGCGAAAAGGCGGTCTACCTGCTTTTCGCCCCCGGCCAAGAGGGCACCCCGCGCGAGGCCATGGGCAATGTGCTGACCCCCGACGCGCTGGCGAACCTGCCCGCGCCGCCCGAGGGGTTCGAAGGCAGCCGCGTTGTCTATGCCGAAGGCTGTACCGTCGCGCCTGACCGGCTGAAATCCGAGGGCGTGGTGTTCAAACAGATCCCCTATCAGGTCGAGGGCGTGTGACATGGCCGCGACCAATTTCGAGCTGAAAGAATATCAAAAGATCTCGCTTGGACGGCTGACCTCTTACCTGCGGGACACCGCCGAACAGGGCGCGGATCTGGCGTTTTACAAAGCGACCAAGTTCCCGTTCCGCAATGCGCCCGCCGTGGCACAAGGTACACCCTATGTCTGCCTGCGCGTGCCCACGGGCGGCGGCAAGACCTTGCTGGCCGCGCATTCCATCGGCATTGCCGCGCGCGAGTTGCTGACCGTGGCCAACCCCATGGTTCTGTGGCTGGTGCCGTCCACCGCTATCCTTGATCAGACGATTGCGGCCTTGAAGACCGAGGGCCACCCGTACCGCGCGGCCCTTGCTCGCGACTTCAACCGCAATTTCACGGTGATGACCAAGACCGAGGCCTTGGCCATGTCGCGTGCCGATGCGACCGGCGGGGCGGTGGTGATCGTGACCACCATTCAATCTTTCCGGCGCGAGGATGACAGCGGCAAGGAAAACCCCGAGGGCTTGAAGGTCTATGAAGACGCGGGCGCGTTGATGGACCACTTCGCCAGCCTGACCGAAGAGCAAAAAGCGCCGCTTGATCTGGTAGAAGGCACAAGCCGCCCCGTGGCGTCGCTGGGCAACCTGTTGCGGTTGCACCGACCCATGGTGATCGTGGACGAGGCGCATAACAGCCGCAGTGATTTGTCCTTCCGCACGCTGGCACGGTTCAGCCCGTCGCTGATCTTGGAGCTGACCGCCACACCGCAGACCGAGCACAAGCCAGAGCGCGGCAAGCACGCGTCCAACATCCTCTATGCCGTTTCCGCCGCCGAGCTGAAAGCGGAAGAGATGATCAAGATGCCGATCCGCCTGACCACGGACGGGGAATGGGCCAAGACCGTGGGCGCGGCGCTGGATTGCCAACGGATGCTGGAAGAAGCCGCCAAGGCCGAAGAGGCCGAGACCGGCGAATACATCCGCCCGATCATCCTGATTCAGGCGCAAAGCGCGTCAAAGACGGACCCGACGCGGCTGACATGGGAGACCATCGAAAAGCATTTGATGGAGGACCAGCGCATCCCGAAGGAACAGATCGCTGTTCACACGGGGCTGCGCAAGGACCTTGATGCGATTGACGATATCCGCGACCCGAAATGCCCGGTGCGCTATATCATCACCGTTTCCAAGCTGAAAGAAGGCTGGGATTGCCCCTTTGCCTATGTGCTGTGTTCGGTGGCCGATCAGGTTTCGCCCGTGGCAGTGGAGCAAATCCTGGGCCGTATCCTGCGCATGCCGCAGGCCAAGCGCAAACGGCGCGACGCGCTAAACCAGTCCTATGCCTATATCGTGTCGCGCAGCTTCGACACGACGGCGCAACAGCTCAAGACCGGCCTTGTGGAAGGTGCCGGGTTCAATCGGTTGGAAGCCGACGACATCGTCGCGCCGCAGCAGAATTTGGGGTTCTCGGACGAGGCCGACAAATTTCAGCACGAGTCTGATCCCTTGCCGGAGGATACTGCGCAACCCGAGACGATCATCGCGGCCATTGCCAAACTGCCGCCTTCGGTGAAGACGCGGGTTTCGTTTGACGCCGATACCCGGACACTGTCCTACACCGGGCCAATGACCCGCGAGAGCCGTAACATGCTGCACCTCGGTCTGGCCTCGGTCCCGCAGGTGGGCAAGGCCATCGACCGGCTTTATGCGAAGACCAACAACTTCCAGACCAGCGCCGCCGACGACGAGGACAAGCCGCCGTTCATTGTTCCGATGTTGGGGTTCCGCAAACAGGGCGAGCTTCAACTGTTTTCACAGGAGCATTTTCTGGACCTGCCGTGGCGGCTGGACGCGTGCGATGTGAGCGACATCAAGAACCGATTCCGCCCGTCTGATACGAGCCGAACCGGTACGATAAATGTCAGTGATAAAGGCAAGGTCGAAATCAACTTCATCAACCAGCTACAAGGCCAGCTCGCAGGCGTCATTCGGGAGCCGACTTGGACCTTGCCGCGCCTCGCCAACTGGCTGGATAGCGGCATCGTTCATCCCGATATCACCAAGCCAAGCGCGGTAATATTCATATCCAAGGCCATAGAAGAATTGATGGCCTCTGGGATTGAGCTGGATGTGCTGGCCCGCAACAAGTATGACCTTCGCAAAGCGCTTGCGCAGTTTATCAAGGACCTGCGCGGGGAGCGTGAAACAAGCCAATACAGCGCCCTTTTTGCTGCCAACGCCGAGGACTTTCAGACCAGCGCTGACCTGTCCATCATCTTCGATGAGCAGAGCCACGCGCCGAACCGGCCCTATTCCGGCGCAACCAAATTCAACAAGCATTACTTCTCGCTGATTGGCGCATTTGACAGCGACGAAGAACGGGACTGTGCGCTGCACATAGACCGGCACGACAAGGTTCGATACTGGGTCCGCAATATTGACCGGAAGCGCTCGTCCTTCTGGCTGCAATTGCCCCATGGGAAATTCTATCCCGACTTCATTGCAATGCTGACCGATGGCCGCATTCTTGTTGTGGAATACAAGGGGGAGCATCTCTACGAAGGGGAGGCTGTTAAACGGCAGATTGGAGCCGTTTGGCAGGACGCCAGCAATGGGCACTGTCTGTTTTGTATGCCTACAGCCCGAGACTTTGCGCTTATTGACCGAACCATAGGATGAACTGTCGCGCAGGATAATACCTTGCGGTGAACGCCCGCGAACCCCATATTTGGGCTAGATCAATTTGTCTGTCTCAAAATATGGCATCATTCAGTGCTTTCATTCGCAAATCTCCCCCGGTGCGTCTTCGGGATTTTCTGGTTACGCGTGGCATATATGCCGAAGGCGATTTTGATTGGAGTGGTGACGGGCGCGGCGCTGCGTTTGTGAGGTCGATTGAATCGCTATTAACGGGCCTGCCTGACGCGCAACAAGATGCTGTGAAAGCTGAATTGGCCTTTGGCGAGACAAGCCTTGAGCGGCACACGCGTCAAAAGGTTCTTGAGGTCGGTGTGGTGTGTGACCCCAAAGAGCGGATCGTCGAGATTTGCGCCAAAGGTGGCCACAAAATCCGCGACAAATATCTGCAAGCCTTTTCCAAACATTTCGCGCCGCATTCTACGCCGCCCGTCCAAGTGCCTCGCCGCAATGTTCGTCTTGAGGTGCTGCGCAGCGCGCCGGAATTGACGACCGTCCCGGCGGAAGGAATTGAACGTGTCGAGGTATCGTCGCTGTCGTTCCGGTCCACGGATGGGGCCTTCCTGATGGCCGAAAAGCGCGGCGAGGATGAAACGCTGTACCAGTTTCTGCAAAGGCGGTTTGGAGTTGCGTCACCGTTGCAGGCCAGCGGCTGGCAGATTGTTGCTGCAACCTTGCGCATTTTCAAAGCGCCTCACGACGGCAAAAAGGGCCATGTTCTGACAGTGACCCTGCGAACGCCCAACACAACGAGCGTACCGAACAAGACTGAGGCGGAGCGGGCATTTGTTTTTGACCTGTTGGAACGCTGGGAGTTGTTGGACCCGCCACCGACCAAGGACGAGTTGTTTGAGGTAGTCGAGTGAGCGAAACGTCGCGGCTTTGCACGATTATCGCCCAGGGCGGCAAGGTATCCGCAGGTTTTGATGGCGACGACGATGACTTCGCGGCACTGGCCCGTCATAGGTGTCTGCGCGAGGCGGGCGTTTTGGCTTCGGTTGTGTGCGATGAATGCAACGTGCCACATTCCGCACAGGTTGTCTATCAGGCTGATGGGTATGGATATTCGCGCCAAAAACCGGCCTCGACATGGCCTTGCAACGCTAACACCAGAATCGACGTTAAGGTGGTGGCCAGACTTCCCCTTGTTTTTCCACTTCACCGCAATGCCGCCTGGCACCACTTTTTTATAGCAACAAACCCTAACAGGAGGCCAAGATGAGCAAGCGCCCGAATGAAAAGAATGAACGCATCAAACGCCACTATATCGCCTACCGGAAACACGCGCGCCAATTGTCGGACAAGACGCTGGATCGCGAACTGTCCGCGCTTGAGCGGTTCGACGTCTGGAACGGACGCAAAGATTTTGTGCGGTTTCATATAGAATGGGCGATGGGGTTTCGGGCGCATCTTGAACAAGCGAAAGGGGCCAGCGGCAAACCTCTTGGTAAATCCACCACGCGAGCGATCATGGCCACAATGCGCGAATTCACACTATGGCTGTCTCAGCAGGACGGGTTCCGCAGCAAGATCAGGACATCGGACGCCGATTACTTCAAGCTGTCGCGCCGGGACGAAGCCGAAGCCCGCGCGGGCACTGAGCGACCAGCGCCCAGCCTCAATCAGGCGAGACGAGCGCTAGAGTTGATGCCCGCCACCACGCCGCGCCAGTTGCGCGACAGGGCGGTTTTTGCGCTCCTGAGCCTGACCGGGATTCGCGTGGCGGCGCTGATCTCTCTGCGGATCAAGCACATCGACCTTGCGGAAAAATCCGTCACCCAAAACCCACGCGAAGTTGCGACCAAATTCGGCAAGCGCATCGACACGTTCTTTGAGCAAGGCTTTCCTGACGCCGAGCAGGCACTGGCGCAATGGTTGACGCATCTTGATGACGCCGAGTTCTTTGGCCCCGACGACCCCGCCTTCCCGGCAACGGCACTAAAGGCCACCGCTACCGATGGTTTTCAGGCCGAAGGGTTCAAGCGCGAAGCTTGGAAAACGACCGAACCCGTCCGCAAGATCGTAAACGAAGCCTTCGCCCGCGCACACCTGCCCGCCTTTGGTCCGCACGCCTTCCGTCACATGATCGCGCGACACAAGGCGAAATCCTGCAAATCGGTCGCCGAACTGGTCGCCACATCGCAGAACCTTGGACACACCGATGTTTTGACCACCCTGCGCAGCTACGGCCAAATCAGTCGCGAACGCCAGCGTGCATTGATCACAGGCGAGTCATTGGACGGGGATGTCTTGGACGATTGAGGGCAATAATACAAACGCAAGGTGTGTGAATGAATGTGGGAACAGGACCGTGCCCATTCCGATTTTCGCAATGAAATCAATATAATAACATGTGTAGGTGGCGGAGACGATGGAAGTCTACAAATTAATATAAGTCATTTATTTTTAACTATTATTTATATTTGAGATTTCAGCATACCACATTTTGAACCACACCATAACAAGAACGGAAAGCCACCGGCACTTAGGATCGGAGCGCACTCTTTGAGCGCGAAGCTTCAGGCATCCTTGATACAAGACTGGAAACTTCCTAATTTTAGGGAGTTATACAGCTACGAACTAGGCGCCGTTGAACAAGAAATTGAGTCAAGGGGAGTGAGCTTATGGTGAAGGTGTAGCTTGCCCTAAGATAGGAGGCTCAAATGAAGCCGGAACAAGAGCAGCTTTGGGCTGAGATGCACATGAAGCATCTTGAGATGCTGCAAAGTGTAATAACCAGAATGGCAGGTAACAGCGCCAGCCTAAAGAACTATTGCATGACGATCTCAGCTGCGATCATCGGCCTCGCTGCCGCCATCAGTCGCCCAGAAATTTTATACTACACCACGCCACTAATTCTCATCTTCGGTATACTCGATGGACACTATCTAAGACTGGAGCGTGCCTTCAGGGATCAATACAATTCAGTAAGGCGCTCTGGCACCGCTGAACGTCCCGATTTTACAATTTCGCCATCATGGACAGCAGGACACGGCATCTTCTCGGGCCTTTTTAGTTGGTCGGTTTGGCTTTTCTATATGTCGCTGATCGCGGTTTTTGTGGTGATCGCATTGCTGATGTCTGGATAGCAAGCGATGCCATGTAGATCTAGAAATCGCAAATTTAGTACAAATAGTGAACAAATGCCTTGCATCGTCGTGTAAGTCGGCCCATCGTGCCATTATGTGAACGAAAATTTTTGGAAGTTAAGCATGCCAAAACGTAAACATGTCTTCATTAGTCATCACCACGGCGATGACGCGCATGTCGACAAATTCGCCGGCATGATGAAGCGCAATGGGCATGATGTGAGGAATTCATCCGTGCGGATGAAACCTGCCAACCAGAGACGTGTAGAGCGCGGCAAGGTTAAAGACGAAACGATTAAGCGTTTGCTGCGGATGAAAATGCGTTGGGCTTCTACAGTGGTAGTTCTCGTCGGGGAAAAAACGCACACGAGGAAGTGGGTGAACTGGGAGATTGAGCAAGCTCACAAGTTGGGTAAAAGAATCGTCGGAGTCTATTTGAGAGGCGGTTCTGCGGTCAATGTACCCCAGGCTCTTAATGACTACGGCCATGCGTTGGTGAAATGGAACCCAAGCAGCATCGAGGGCGCCGTTGAAGGTAGGATAAATCGATTTGAAACGCCGGGAGGCGAACTCCGCCAGCCCGTCCATTCAGGCGCAAATTCACAGTGTTGATTTAGGAAAGATTAGTGGCTTCGAGCGTATACATGTATGTCGTTGACCGTGACTTTGGCTTTGCGCCGAATCCATTTCATGGCGTATGTACGCTGGCTTGCTGCAAATACGGCATTCGCTCCACTGCCAAAGTGGGTGATTGGGTTTTTGGCATGGGAGGGGGACGTTTAAAAGCCACTGGGCGGTGCGTATTTGGCATGCGCATCACGAAGACAATGACCTTTGATGAATATTGGGCCGATCCAGACTTTCTCGTTAAACAGCCACTAAGAAACGGTAGCCGAGCGATGATGGTTGGGGATAATATCTACTCTAGACCAAACGCAGAGGCACCATGGCATCAGGCAGACTCTCATCATAGCTATCCTGACGGTTCGCCGAACCCCTCGAATATCGAGACGGATACACGCGCAAATAAGGTTCTGCTCTCTGAGCACTTCATATATTTTGGAAGTGCGGCAGAGGAGGTTCCTGAGGGTGTATTGACTGAAGTGGGCTACACCAACGCTCGCGGATACAGAAGATACAAGCTGAGCGATGCTGAGGCTATGATTAAATGGTTTTGCGGGGTGTCTTTCGGGAGGTTAAATACTGTTGTCGCAGATCCTTTTGACTTCAGAGAAAGTAGCGCGCGCTATTCGGCCGGAAGCAACAAGATTCTGTCGGAGTGATATAGAAGTCCATATTAAATTAGCTGGAGTTGTTTGTCTGCCGCACCCTGCGGATTCATTTTGGCGCTGTTCAGCTTGTAAGCTTCCTCAACCTCTCTAATAAACTGGTTCTGTCCCCCGTAACTAGGATGCCTGAATGCAGTTGCATCTATTCCGAGTGAACCTAGGCACCTTTTTGCATCCCCACCAATCGCAAAGATTTTCTGCGGAGATAGAATATCTAATAGTTCTTGAAGTACCCAGCCAGTCACGCGCCGCTCTTTGGCTGTGTGGCATCTGTTTGTCATCGGCTTTCCCGCCTCATGCGGATGAAAAGGAAAAGCGTTCCAAAAGAATATCGGCTCACTGACACGATGCACCATCTGCCAAATGACGGAGGCTGTTCGCTCCTTTACAATAGGCCCAAAAGTGCTGCGTTCAACTTCTACACCGCCGAGGCTCGCAGAAAAGCTTTGAAGATGCGCCTCATCCGTCAGTGCCAACCCGGTGCGCCGTCCACCGCGATATCCTAGGTCTCGAGCAATCCAAAGAGTGCGCACGTTTAATTCTACCGCAGCGCGAAGAGAGGCTTCGAGGTTTTTCTTCCGTATCAGCGGCCCATCCGGCAGATCACACGAGAGGCACCTGTCACAATAGGGATTAAACACGTCTTGAAGCTCTAAATCCGATACTCGAGAAACGAAGCGGTGTACCCTATCTGCCATATCAATTTAGTCCTCAGAGATGCTTTGATTCTTCAGCTAACCGGTGCTCACAAAAGGAGAAACGCTCCGGCCTATTCTGACGTTTCGATGGCGGTGTTCGATGCCGCCGCTTCCTTCTCACCAGTTGCGAGGTCAAGCAACGGCTGTCGAAAAATGACCATAGCAATAGTGAGCAAAACGCCTAGAGCTATAACGATGCGCCATAGCAAGACTTTTAAATCGCCTTGGGCCTGCTCAACTTTCGTCAAGCGTTCGCTGTAGGATTTTTCGACCTCTGCAACCTTTTTAGAAACTTGGTACGCAGTGAGTGCGGGACCGGCTATGTTATTTATTATATCGCTGGGAATTTTGTCTAGCTTGCTGGATATATTCCCCTTGTCATCCGCGAGATTCGACACACCTGCGTCGAGGTCAGCAATCCAAAGAGAAAAAATTTCATCACCTTCTCGCAAAGAGATGTGTCTAGGGCCCGCATTAAAAACAGCGAAGATCAAGTTTCCGGCATGGCCTGGATTAACTTGAAATCCGGAGACATTTACCAGACCTCGGAACTTCGTGCTCGCTCGGATGGAGATAAATCCGATTGCTGATCTGGATATATATACTTTTTCTTTAGTCAAAATGAACGCAAATTGTCCAGGCTCAATGACAAAGGCTTGTTCTGTATCCAGCCTGTTAACGGTTGATGATCCGTCGCCATTGATAAAATACTCGCGACCGACCGAAAGCCGATACCCTGCAGCTTCGACTTTCCCTTCATCCCAAGGAGAAACTGGCGCCAATTCCTCTAGGCCCTGAGCGAGCCAGCGATCTCTTCCCCAAAAAGCCATGATGTTACCTAACGAAAAACTGACGTTGCCTCAGTTCGCTTCGGCGAGACTGAAGGCACTTTCCAACATCTAAGTGCTGCGCGCTCGCAAAATCAAGAAGGGCATCGAATATATCTTGGTTCCCATCTCTCGCGATTTCCAAGAATGGCTCCAAGTGGTCGATTTTCTCTCCTGCATCATTAAAACGCCCAGAGGCATCCGCAATTCTTAAGAACAGAGAATTATTGGAACGCTTTGGGCGATATTCAAGAGATTGATGCAATGTATTGGCGGCACTCAGGGAAACCAGAAGGGCATCAACAAAAGTTCTATTGACTGTTTTTTCTTCGGCATCTCCGCGTGCAAGGCGTCCGGAATACTTCGCAAAATGCATCGCGTAGTGTTTAAGGCGGTCATTTTTGTGAAGTGAAAGGATGTCGAAATGGTTCCGCATATCGTGATCGTACTGATCGCGCTGCCATTCCAAGATTTCGCTTTGGCTATACATCATGTTTACCTTCACAACAGGCGCGTTTGTTTCGGATAACCTTCTTTGCGTAGAAATTCTCTTATCAGATGCGCCACAAATGTGCTTTTTTTGTGAGAATTCTCTTGACAAAAGTCCTCGAAGTCACCGGCTAGTTTTTCGTCAAGCAAAACGGAAAGGCGTTTAGTTTCGGTCATCTCATCACCTTGGTCACTTAACAGATCGTTAGCACAAGTGCGCACAAGTGCGCAACCGTTGAGAATGCATCAGAGTTCAGTGGTGCCTTCGCCTTTCGGGTGCAAAGTTGCTTCAGATCTGTGTAAAATGCCCTCTAGGGCCTCAACAATTGAAGCTTCAATCTCAGTCAGTCTCAACCCGTGGCCATACGCGAGTTTCCACACCAACTGCTCGATGCGAGGGTCTTTCGGTCCGAAAATTCCCCAGTCGATTAATGCGTGCTGATCGGGATGATTGGGTGTCGCCGGTTCCTCGGCGTGGCTGTCAATGGTACAGTCCGGTTTGGGTCCACGTGTCATGATAGTGACCTCTTGGCGGAGTTCCCACTCCAGAACGACAATGCGAACCTGGCCTAAAGCTAGCGTAACGACCTGGCCCGCCTCCTTCCCACGCTGGCAGATTCCTATCAAAACAGAAAGGAACTTTCATGAGTTTCGGAAACGAACTGATCCAGAGCGCCAATGAGGCGCTGGAAATCGCACGGGGCGATGTGGAACCTGCCTCTGACTATGTGCCCGAGACCGTTGACGTGGCCGCGATACGCAAGCAGCAAGGACTTACCCGGTCCGCTTTTGCTGAACGGTATGGGCTGGCAGAAAGCGCCATCAGGGATTGGGAACAACACCGGCGCAGCCCGGATCGGGCTGCGGTGTTGCTCCTGAAGGTGATCGAGCGCCACCCGGATATAGTGGCGCAAGCTGTTCGTGCATGACCAAGAGGTTCCGATCACGTGTCCTGCCATACGTCGAAAGACGCAACCGCGCGCGCCTCGGGGCCTTACTCGTAAATGACCTTCTCCCTGCGCCCGTCCTTCCAGCACGGTAGTTTCTCACCGGTGTTCCACTCATAGAGCCACCCGACGACCTCGCGCGTCCTGGCATCGAGGATGCGTTTGATTGCCTTCGCTTCCAGTCTTTCCTGTCTCGGCATGATTTTCTCTCCGTTTTCATTGATCCACGGAGCGCCCCGTCCCCACGCCTTCGTCATCATCAAAGGGAGGGTAAGCGCCCGCTTACCCCTGCCGAGCGGCGAGCGTGAGAGGATGGGGGTGAAGCGAAATCGACAGGGGTGGTGCGGTCCGCAGGCGAAGCCGAGGACACGGCCCTGTCTATTTCGCTTCAGGGGGAAGGAAGCCGAAACTCCTTCCCCCTTCAAAAGGATAGCTGTGGCGCGGCTGGCCGCGCCCCTTCTGTCTTTAGGGGAGGATGGGGGCTGTCTGCCCCCGCGCCCTACGGCGCTCCCCCGAGGATATTTAGGGGAAGATGAAATCGGACCACGGCAAAGCATGGTCTCCTAAGCCGCAGCCTGATCGTGAGCCGTCGCCCCATCACCGCTTCTTCTTCGCGTCTTCACTCAGGCGTTCCGCGCGGTCCATCATGCGTTGCATCTTGGCCCCTGTGCCGGTCGAATGGCGAGGATCTATTGCGGAGTTTGAGGAACGGGTTGCGTCTGCTCCGGCATTCAACCTCCGGCTCGTATCGCTCGTTGCGTTCGAGGATGCTCGGTTCGATTGCTGCGGACGGGATTGCGGCATCATTCTCCTCATGCTGCCGCCGACGGCCGCCGCGGCCCAGCCCGCCTGCAAGTTGCCCGAGATCATCGGCACGATGAAGGGGATTGCGATGACCATCGCAAGCGAGAGGATGACCACCGCCAGAAACGGGATGGTCCCTCCGACTTGTTCGACAGAATCCGCCGATCCGATCTGGCTGACCAACAGCCCCACCAGGCCGAAGACCATCGAGAAAATGCCAGCCATCACGACCGGGTAAAGGGCAAAGCTCGCCAGCGAGGACAGCCAGCGATGGAAATAGTCCTTCGTCACCGGGAACATCGAGCAGAGGATCATGATGGGGGCGATGCCGATCAGGAATGTCATCATCATCTTTGCGAGGACGAGAACGGCACCCGCCGCGCCGCCGACCACAGCCAGAAGAGCCATGAAAAACACACCCATCACAGCCTTGCTAACCGCCCCCATATGCGATGTGGCCGAGTTGCCGTATTCGGCCAGCCTGTCGAGCTGAAGGTCGAAGCGCGTAGCGAAATACTCTGGCCCCGCACCGTCGTCCCCGGTGGCGGAGCCGATCAGGCTTCCCGCGAGTTCATCGAGGCCGTCGATGATGTGCCCGCTGACGAAGTTGAAGTTCGCCCAGTTGAACGCGAATGTGTTGATCAGGCCGATTTTGAGCGACAAGACCAACAGCTCCATCCCATCCATCGGACGGATTTGCCAAGCCATGTTGATGAACAAGACAATCATCGCGAGGGTCGCGGCTCCGACGACCACCGTGCCGGAAACCTCCGCGACCGCCGCAAACTGAGAGGTCGCCACGGTTTCGAGCCCTTGGTCGGCCGCCTCCACGATAAAGGAAACGATACCCATCACTCCGCCTCCAGGCATTGGATGCGCAACCGATCCCGAAGATCGGAAATGACCGGGAAATACTCTTGCACAGACCATGCGATGTGCAGGCTGTCCGTGCCGGTCGGGGCGGCAAAGCCCAGCTCCTCGAACTCGCCCTCGATGATGGACCAGTCGGGCCACAGAGTCTCGCAATCGCAAGAACCGGCCTGAAGCGCCATCTGATGCCGCTTCAGGCTATAGAGGTCGTCCGCCGCCACCGAGCGCCATGCATCTCGAAACGACCGGAAGGTCAGATGTTCCGGTCGCGGCCGGATCGCGCAACCGTAGCGGTCGGTCTCTGCGGGTTGGATAGAATTTCTCAACTCGACCTGGTCCGCCATCGCCGGAGCGGTAGTCAAAGCCAGAAATAGGATAGCTCGATAAATCATACGGTTACTCCCGTCGCTTGTTCAGTGTTCAGTGTTCAGTGTCGCGTGTTCGGTGTTGCGTGTTGACTGTCCGGTGTTGAGTGGCCACGGTCGCGTGTCGCGTGTCGCGTGTCGCGTGTCGCGTGTTCAGTGTCCGGTGCTGCCTGTCCTCTGTTCAGTGTCGCGTGTTGCTTGTTCAGTGTTGCGTGTCCGGCGGAGAGCCGGATTTCCGATCAATGGCGCAGGCCATGCACGTCCTCCCCGATCTCGTCGGTCACCGCGCCCCGAGGCGCTTCTGCGCCTCCAGCGCGAGCGACAGGCTGTCCTTCAGCTTCGACGGGGCCTGCGTGGTGTCGGGGCCATCCTGCATCCAGCCGTTCAAGGCTTCGACCAATGAGAGCTGCGACCTGAGCAACGCGATCATGGAGCCGCGCAACCCATCCAGTTCCGTCCGCCTGTCCCGCGCGGAGGCGGTCAATTCCTGCGCGGATGCCTTCGAGGCTTCCGTCAACTGCTCGACGTAGCCCAGCAATTCGCGTTCGAGCGGCGTCAGACCATCCATCGCTCACTCCTTCGGAATCATCAGGCAGTCCACCGGCTCCCCCGCGAGCGAACAGCGGGCCAACGTCGCCCCGCCGCTGCGCGGGATCAGATAGGTCGCCTCCGGCCGCTCGATCACCCGGAGCCCCATCGTGTTCAGGTTGGGCATCAGCCAGGTCATCACCGTCCAGGTCGAAACCCCGGCGCTGATCATCAGGCAGCAGGCCACCAGCATCGGCCACATCAGGGCCTTCCATTCCGGCCGTGCTGCGTTCGCGCTCTGCCGCATGAGGTGCTTCCTCACGCGTAGCAGGTAGCCTTCCGTATCGGTCTTGATTGTAGCCAGCGCGTTTTCGGCAGTGGTCTTCAAATCGGTCCTGAAGCTCTGCAACTGTGCGTCGATCAAGGCGGCGTTCTCTGCCCTGATCCGCTCCATGTCCGCGTTCAGCTTCTCGCTCAGCCGTTGCTTCGGCTCTCCAGTCTTCATGGAAAATCTCTCCTCTCAGGCGAAACCGTTCTTCGGTCTCGGGGTCTTTGACGGTCAGGTAATTCGTGCCCGCGCGGGGCACCTCGAAGCCCGCATCGGTCAAGGCCGCGACCATTCCGGTGCGATCCTCGATCAACCCCATGGAAATCTGGTCGGCGATCCAGGCATGGAGCCCGTCGCGTCCGGCGGCGCGGTCCGGGGTTTCCGACACCGGCTTGACCTCGGCCGCGCGCTCCACGTCCATGGGATCGGCCCAGCCGTGGGTCTTGTTCATCAGGTCGCGCAGGCTGTCGAAGGCGCGCTCATAGCCGGGCGGGGCGATGTTGAGGCTGCGCCCGCTGTGCAGCTCCATGCGTGGCGTGCAGAAATGCAGCTCGACGCGATCCTCGTGGGTGTGGCGCACCCAGAGGCAGGCGTAGCGGTCGGCATCGAGCCCGGCGAAGGCGATCTCCTCGAAACGGTCGATCACCTCCTGCTGCTGGTCTTCGGAGGGGGCGTCCTCACGGGCGAAGCTGACGACGCCGGCGCGATAGGTCCATTTGTGCGGGCACGCGTCAATCAGGTCGATCATG
>NZ_JAATOX010000059.1 GCF_011806385.1 Phaeobacter sp. HF9A
CGCGCCCTGATAGGCCTGAATGCCGGTAAAGGTGAGGTTGTCGGCTGCCGTGATGGCCTTGGCGATCTCCACCACGGCCTCGGTGCTGGTGACGCCGCAGCGGCCCGCGCCGCAGTCGATTTCGATCAGGCATTCGATTTCGGTGCCATGTTTCTGCGCGGCGGCAGAGAGCTCGGCGACATTGGCCAGATCATCGACGCAGACAAGGGTGCGTGCGCCGAATTTGGGCAGGCGGGCCAGCCGGTCGAGCTTGGCCGGGTCGCGCACCTGGTTGGAGACCAGAATGTCTTTGATGCCACCGCGGGCAAAGACCTCCGCCTCCGAGACCTTCTGGCAGCAGACGCCGACGGCGCCGCCCAGCTCTTCCTGCAACTTGGCCACATCCACGGATTTATGCATCTTGCCATGCACCCGGTGGCGCATGCCATGGGCGCGGGCGTACTCGCCCATCTTCTTGATGTTGCGCTCCAGCGCATCCAGGTCGAGCAGCAGGCAGGGCGTCTGGATATCGGCCTCATCCATGCCCGGTTTGGCCGGGATGTCAAAGCCAACGTCATAGGCGTCGAGGTTGGGCAGGTCTTTCATGGGATCCTCCTGAAAGCGATGGGTCGATGAATTGAGGGGGTTCAGGTGTTGGCGATCCAGGGCAGCCGGTCCAGATCGACATTGCCACCGGTCAGGATGATCCCCACGCGTTTGCCACGAAAGGCCGCCGGATTTTTGAGGATACAGGCCAGCGGCACCGCGCTGGAGGGTTCCATCACCACCCGCAGGTGTTTCCAGATCAGCTTCATCGCGGCGATGATCTCCGCATCCGAGGCGGTGTAGATTTCCGACACATGGCTGGAAACGAAATGCCAGGTCAGATCCTTCAGCGGCACCAGCAGCCCGTCGGCGATGGTCTTCGGCGCGTCATCGGCGATGATATGCCCGGCCTTGAAGCTGCGATAGGCGTCATCCGCCTGTTCCGGCTCGGCGGCGATGACCTGGCATTCGGGGGCCAGCGTGGCCAGGGTCAGGCAGGTGCCCGAGATCATGCCGCCACCACCGATCGGGGCCACAACCATGTCCAGACCATCGGTCTGTTCAAAGAATTCCTTGGCGCAGGTGCCTTGGCCGGCAATCACGCGCGGATCGTTGTAAGGGTGCACAAAATCGCCACCGCTGGCGGCCTGCACCTCGGCAAAGGTGGCTTCGCGGCTGCTGGTCGAGGGGTCGCATTCGGTGATCCTGCCGCCATAGCGGCGCACCGTGTCCTTTTTTGCCTGCGGCGCGGTGCGGGGCATTACCACATTGCAGGGAATGCCGCGTTTCATGGCGGCATAGCTCAGGCAGGAGGCATGGTTGCCGCTGGAATGGGTGGCAACGCCCAGCCTGGCCTGATCGTCATCCAGACCAAAGACCGCGTTGCAGGCGCCGCGCACCTTGAAGGCGCCGGGTTCCTGGAAATTCTCGCATTTGAAGAACAGCTGCGCGCCTGTCACCTCGTTGAGGTAATCCGAGTGGCGCAGCTCGGTGCGGCGGATATAGGGCTGGATGCGCTGATGCGCGGCCAGCATATCGTCATAGGTGGGGATATTGAGGGCGATCTGCGTCATCACGCGGCCGCCTTCTTTGCCGGTGCCGGGTTGGCGCGGTAGTAGTCCTGCGCGGCGCCGACGCCGCTGCCCTGCGGGATGTCGAGACCCAGATCCGCCATGCACATCTCGGCGCAGGCAATGCCGGACAGGGCCATCACATCGGTCAGGCTGCCAAGGTGGCCGATGCGAAACACCTTGCCCGCAACCTCGCCAAGGCCGGTGCCAAAGGCGACGCCATAGGTATTGGCGGCATGGCTGACGATATCGGTGGCGTTGAATCCCTCGGGCGTGCAGATCGCGCTGACCGTGTCGGAATAAAGATCCGGCGACGCCGCGCAGAGCTCCAGCCCCCAGGCCCGCACCGCGGTGCGCACGCCCTCGGCGATGCGGTGATGGCGGGCAAAGACCGCCTCCAGCCCCTCGTCCAGCAGCATCGTGCAGGCCTCGTTCAGACCGTTCAGCAGACCCACGGCGGGCGTGTAGGGGTAGGCGTTGTTGGCATAGCCCTTTTCCATGTCCCGTACATCAAAGAAGGTGCGCGGCAGACCTGCGGTTGCGGTCGCCTGCATTGCCTTTTGCGAAAATCCGACGATGGCCAGCCCCGGCGGCAGCATGAAGCCCTTTTGCGAGCCGGTCACGGCAACATCCACGCCCCAGTCGTCAAAGCGGAACTCCATGGAGGCGATGGAGCTGACCCCATCCACGAACAACAGGGCCGGGTGGTTGGCGGCGTCCAGCGCCGCGCGCACGGCGGCGATGTCGGATTTCACCCCGGTGGCGGTCTCGTTATGGGTGGCCAGTACCGCCTTGATCTCATGCGCGTGATCGGCGGCAAGGATCTCGGCGTAGCGATCTGCGGGCAGGCCCTGACCCCAGGGTGTTTCGACGATTTCCACCGTCAGGCCATGGCGCTGGCACATGTCGATCCAGCGATGGCTGAACATGCCGTTGCGCGCCGCCAGAACCTTGTCCCCCGCCGAGAGCGTGTTGCTCAGCGCGGTCTCCCAGCCGCCGGTGCCGGTGGAGGGAAAGATGAAGACCTCGGCCGTTTCGCTCTTCAGGATCTTGCGCACGCCGGCGCGGGCGGGATGCAGGATCTGTCCGAACAGCGGCGAGCGGTGGTCGATGGTGGGCATGTCACATGCTTTGCGCAGGCGCTCGGGGATATTGGTCGGCCCCGGGATGAATACAGGGTTCTGAAAGCTCATGACGGTCTCCTTGGGTCGCTGAAGGGACGGTAGGCCAGCCATTGCCATAGCGATATATTTTCGCAAAACGGCCCAAAAAACGAGCAAGTCAGAATAGATTTAGTGTTTCCAGTGGGTTACATTTTTCATATTGTGAAGTTGAATTTCACAAAAATTCGAAGGCATCTGATGGAATTTCAAGATAATCCACCGCCGGGCAAGCGGCGCGCCCGTGGGCGCCCCCGCGACTGGGAGGATAAATCCGCCCAGAACACCATCAAGTCGCTGGACCGCGCGATGGCGGTGTTTGAGTTTCTCAGCGAGCGTCAGGGTATGTCACTTGGTGCGATTGCCGACGAGATGGGGCAGTCCCCCTCGACCATCTATCGGGTCTTGGTGACGCTGGAGGGCCGCGCACTGGTGGAATTCGACGCCGAGGCGCAGCTTTGGCATATCGGGCCGCGCGCCTTTATGATCGGTGCGCGCTTTCTGCGTCGGACCAGCCTGGTGGATCGTGCCCGGCCGGTCATGCGCCAGCTGATGGAGGCCACCGGCGAGACCGCCAACCTCGGCGTTGAAAAGGAAGGCAAGGTCCTGTTCCTGAGCCAGGTCGAAACCCATGCCAATATCCGCGCCTTTTTTCCGCCGGGGACGCTGTCGGACATGCATGCCTCCGGGATCGGCAAGGCGCTCCTGGCGCAGATGGATGCGGACCGGCTGGAGCGGCGTCTGCGTGAGGGGCTTCGGGCCTTTACGCCCAGCACCATCGTGACGCCGCAGGCGCTCCGGGAGGATCTGCGCAACAGCCTGGCGCGCGGCTATTCCTATGACAACGAAGAGCGCAACATCGGCATGCGCTGCATTGCGGCACCTGTGTTTGACGTGAACGGCGAGGCCATCGCAGGCATTTCGGTGTCCGGCCCGACCAGCCGAGTCACCGCTGCGGAAATCGAGCGGCTCGGTCGGTCGGTGGTGGAGGCCGCGCATGCGCTGACGGCGTCGATTGGTGGGCGCAGGCCGTGACGGCAGGAAACCAGCCCTCGGTTGAATCGCGGAGTTATCCACAAAATATTGACACGATTCGTGTCGAAGGTTAACAAAAGGTAAACGTCAATAAATTAGTCTGATATCGGTGCGTTTCCGCGCATTGGTGTTTTGTTACCCCGGGGGCATTCATGCAGAAATTGAATTGGAAGCAAGAAGGCTTGGCGCAGGACAATATGCCAAAGCAACCCAGGCCGAAGACGGCAGAAACGAAGATCCAGAATATTTCGACCACAGGGAACGTAAAAATTTCTGTAAAAAATCAGCCGGCTGGCCGCCCCGCAAATGCGCAAACGCAGGGCAAGTCGCCGGCGCCTCGGGTCTCTGCTGCGCCTGCGACCCCGGTCGCAGCGGCGCCATCCGGGGCAAATAGCTTTGCGTCCAGCCCGTCTGATTTCGCCAGCCCGAGCGGCGGATACAATCCAAGGTTGTTGTTGCTGGCGGCGGGTGTGATCGGTCTCTTTGCGCTTGGCGGGCTTGCATTGCAATTTATTGGCGAGGAGGGTGCGGCCCCGCAGACAGAGGTTGCTACCGCAGAGAGCGGCTCCTTCAGCGAGGATCTGGCCCGATTGGTCGCCGCCCCGGCCTCTGCGGCGGATGGTCAGAACACAGCGGGTCAGCCGATCCCCTCTGCCAGCGCGGGGCTGACCGCGAGCAGCGAGGACATGATGGCCAAGATGACCGCAGGCACGCTGGCGGTGCTGCGCGGCAGTGGCCGCACCGAGGGCGGTGCTGCGACGGCAACCGTGGCACCTGCGCCGACGAGTGATGCCGCCGCAGGCTCGGAACTGTTGCGCATGGTGATGACAGCGCATGAGCAGGGCCAGTCCGACGCCTATATCGACCGGTTGCTGAACGATGCCTACAGCCGCCAGGCGATCACGGTGCCCGCCGGTTTGATCGGCGCGGACGGGCGCGTGGATACGGCAACGATCCTCAGCCTCTTTATTCAGAAGTAAATCCAACACGGCGTGTTGCTCAGGGTGCGTGGCTCCTTCCGAATGGAACGGGCTGCGTCAGATCAGGTGCCATGCCCAATTTCCGAAAAACGGATCAAAATCCTTCAGGGGGACACATGAAAAAACTGATCGCAGCCGCCGCGCTAGGGCTGTCGGCCATCTTTGGGCAGGCTGCCGCTGCCGAAACCTGTGGCGGGCTCTATGTTGTGAAGCCGGGGGACAGTCTCTCGGTCATTGCTGACAAGCTTTATAAGAACGCGGGCATGTGGAGCGTCATTCACAACCGCAATATTGCGGTGATCGGAGATAAACCCAGCGCAATCCGGGTGGGGATGACGCTGGAGCTGGCCTGTCTGAACGGCTTGCCGCTGGGGCTGGAAGGTGGGCGGGAGCTGTCACAGGCCACCCCTGTCGCCGCGCAGCCGGTTCGCATCCAGGCGGGGGACGCCTCGACCCGCCAGAAGATCAACCTGCTGACCGGCGATGATTTCCAGCCTTTCACCGGCAAGGAGCTGCACAACGGTGGTTTGTTGACCGATATTGTCAACGCCGCGATGACCAAGGCCAACCCGCAGCAGGGCTATGCCATTCATTGGGTGGACGATTGGGGCTCGCATCTTGATCCGCTGCTGTCCAACGCTCTGCTGGATGTGGGCTTTCCCTGGTACAAACCCAATTGCGCCGAGCTGCCGGACAATTATCGCTGCCAGAACCTGTTGTTCTCTGATCCGCTGTTCGAAACGCTGACCTTGATGTTCGCCGACGCCAGCCGCCCGGTGAGCTTTGCCAAGGACGAGGATCTGTTCGGCAAATCCATCTGCCGCCCCAAAGGCTATGACACCTCGATCTTTAACGAGAACGGCCGCAACTGGCTGCGCGATGAAAAGATCACCCTGGTGGTCGCGCCGAGTCCGGGCGATTGTTTCAAGCTGGTGCTGGAGGGCAAGGCCGATGGTGTGGTGCTCAACGAGTTCACCGGGCGCGACAAGATGAAAGAGATGGGCATTACCGATCGCATCCAGGTGGTGCCGGAACCGATCTCGATCCAGTCGCACCATGTTGTCGTGCACAAATCGCACCCCGATGCAGAGCGGCTGTTGGCGGTGGTCAACGCGGGGGTGCGTGGCATTCGCGAGGACGGCACCTATCAGAAAATCGTCGAGGATCACCTGGCCCGCATCTGGGCCGGGTTCTGATCGGGAGGATCGGATGCAACGTATTTTGATGTCGCTGTTCTGGCGTCTGCTGCTGGTGGTGGGCCTTGTGCCCTCCGCCGCTTTTGCGATCTGCGACGTGGATTATGTGGCGCAACCGGGCGACAACCTCTTTTCCATCGCCGAGGCGCATTACGGGGACCGCAACCGCTGGACGCTGATCTACTATCGCAACCAGGGCGAATTGGCGGGCCCTTCGACGGTTCCGGGGCGGACGCTGTATATTCCTTGCCCGCCTGACGCGGTGGAGGCCGACGCCACGCCGCTGCGCAAACCCACCGCCGAGATGAACCTGCTGACCGGCGGCAATTACGCGCCCTTCACCGATCCGAACCTGCCGGGGCAGGGCATGATCACAGAGCTGGTCAATGCGGCGCTGGAGCTGGCCCCCTCGCCGGTGCCCTATGCGATCACCTGGGAAGACGACTGGAGCAAACATCTGTTTCCGCTGCTCGACGACAAGGAATTCGACATGGGGTTCCCCTGGATCAAGCCAGATTGCGAGGCCGATCCCAGCAACGAGCGCTGCGCCAACTTCCATTTCTCTGATCCGCTGGTCGAGGTGCCGGTGATGCTGTTCGTGCGGGCCGGGGGCGGGATGGTCTATGCGGAGGATGCCGATGTCGTGGGCAAGACCATCTGTCGGCCAAAGGGGTTTTACACCTTTGATCTGGACCGCGCGGACCGGCGCTGGCTGAGCGAGGATAAGATCACCCTGGTGCAGCCGGACACGCCGCGCGATTGTATGCGCATGGTGGTCAATGGCCAGGTGGATGCGGCTGCGGTGAACCTCTTTGTCGGGGCCGAGGCGGTGGTGGCCGAGGGGCTGCGCGGGCAGGTCGAGCCGCTGGAGAAACCTATCTCGGAAACCGGGCTGCATGTGGTGATCTCCAAGACCCACTGGCGCGGCACCTCGCATCTCTATCGGGTGAACGCGGGGCTGCGCAAACTGCGCGAGAGCGGCCGCTTTGACGAGATCATGAGCCGTCATCTGGAGCTGTTCTGGGCCACGCTGCAATAGCCTTGGCCGCAAAACGATCAAGTTCGACGGGGGCGCGACACACGCCCCCGTCTTTTTATGCGAGCGCTTTTCTGTGCGCAGGCTGCTGCCCCAGCCAGACGCTGAACAAGGCGATCACGGCGCCGACCGCCTGAAGCAGGCTAAAGCTCTCCCCGACAAAGGCCGCACCGAGGATCACCGCCGTCAGCGGGCTGAACACCCCCAGCAAAGAGACCTGCGCGGGCGATACGGCCAATGCCCCGGAACCACAGAATATAGGTAAACGCGCCGCCGATCAGGCTCATATAGGCAAGCCCGATCACATTCTCGGCGCTGAGGGTCGGCCAATTCGGCAGCGCCACATAGGCAACCGGGACCAACAGCAGCCCACCCGCGGTGAGCTGCCAGGCGGTGAAGGTCAGCGCCGGAACGCCGGGCTGCCACTTGCGGGTCAGCACCACGCCGGTGGCCATCGAGAGCGCCCCGCCCAATCCTGCCGCAACACCCAGAGGATCCAGGCTGGCGTCCGGTCCCAGCACCAAAAGCCCGACGCCGAGCACCCCCAGAAGCGCGGCAAGGATGCCCTTGCCGTGGATCTGGCTGCCCAGCAAGACCCCTGACAGCCCCATGACAAACAGCGGCTGAACCGCGCCCAGGGTGGCCGCAACGCCGCCGGGCAGCCGATAGGCCGCCAGGAACAGCAGCGCCCAGAAGACCGAGAAATTCAGCGCGCCGAGCACAAGGATCTTGGGCACCAACGTCAGCGGCGGCAATTGGCGCACCATCAGCAACAGCAACACCCCCGCCGGCAGCGCCCGCAACAGCGCGACCAGATAGGGCGATTGCCCGGGCAGGAATGTGGTGGTGACAATATAGCTGCTGCCCCAGATGGCCGGCGCAAGCGCGGTGAGGGCGAGGTCTCGTCTGTGGCTCATCGGTCGGACTCCATTTATCTCGACATCGAGATAGTGTGCAGATATCTTGACGTCAAGATAATACATCGGCAAGAAGTCCCCATGGATCATGTCGATTATATTCTGGAGCAATGGCGGCGCGAGCGGCCGGAGCTTGATGTCACCGCGATGGGGGTGATTGGCCGGGTCAGCCGTCTGTCGCTGGCCTATCTGAAGCCGATGGAGCGCACCTTTGCGCGCTTTGGTCTGAACTTTGCGAAATTCGATGTGCTGGCCACCCTGCGCCGCTCGGGCGCGCCCTATTGCCTGTCGACCGGCGCCTTGATGACGGCGACCATGGTGGCCTCGGGCACGATGACCAACCGGATCGACCGCCTGGAGGCCGACGGGCTGGTGACGCGCTCGGTCAATCCTGACGACAGCCGCAGCTTTCTGGTGGCGCTGACCCCGGAGGGGCTGGCGCTGATCAACAGGGTGGTCGAGGCCCATGTGGAGACCCAGGCTGCGCTGCTGGCGGGGCTGAACGCCGAGGAGATCGAGCAGCTGAACGCGCTTCTGTCCAAGGCGCTCTTGGTGGCGGGCAGCGCATAGGGCGGCGGGCCTTGCCCGTTGTGGGGCGCATAAGGATTTTGTTCACCTAATGTTCCTATGCTGAGGGGGTGATCAGCGGAGGGGCCAGAATGGCGACCTGGAACAGATTGGCAGTGGTACTTTTCCTTGTGGCAGGCTGCGTGGTGCCACCGCCCGAGGGGCAGCGCGGCAATGCTGGCGCCGACTATGCCCAGCTGACCAAGGTCAGCCAGGCGCCCTATCGGTATCGGCGCATGACCTATTGGACCCTGGCCAATGGCTGTACCTATTCACCGGGCATCGTCTATGGCGGCGGCCTGCGATGGTTCTTGGTCAAGGATCCGATGTCGCCGGAGCGCGCCATGGTTCACGATGGCTGCGCCTATATGTTCGAGGCGGCACGCTAGGCTCAGGGCCCCTGGTGCAGGCGCGGCCTCCGGGCGGCGAGTGGCGCGGGGCAGGGGGATAGACCGCGCGGTGTCCTCTGTGATCGTGACCTCTCGCCAAGGCGGTCATGCCTGCGCTAAGACGAGGCATGGCCCAGATTGATTCCCTCTTCGTGACCCGCCTCTACCGTGCCGCCCTGTCCGAGCACGGCCCCGAAATTGATGCGCAGGAGCTGGAAAACTCCTGTCTGGTGATCGCCGAGGACGACGACGCTGGCCAGGACTGGTGCGAAGAGAACGGATATCCCGGCTATACCTCCTATGCGTCGCTGACCGATCTGCCCTGGCGCTTTCCGATCTTTGCCGACCTGGTGAAATCGCTGGACGCGCATGTGATGGCCTTTGCGCAGGATCTGGAGCTGAACCTCGATGGCCGCGAGCTGAAGCTGGAAGATCTCTGGATCAATATCCTGCCCGAGGGCGGCACCCACGCCAGCCATATCCACCCCCATTCGGTGATCTCCGGCACCACCTATGTGTCGATGCCCGATGGTGCCTCGGCGCTGAAGCTGGAAGACCCGCGCCACGCCATGATGATGGCGCATCCGCCGCGGAACAAGGACTGCCGCCAGGAGCTGCGCAGCTTTGTCTACCAGACACCCAAAGTGGGCGACGTGCTGCTGTGGGAAAGTTTCATCCGCCACGAGGTGCCGCTGAATATGGCAGAGGACGAGCGGATCTCGGTCTCCTTCAACTACGCCTGGGGCTGATCGGCAGCTGGGCGTTTGCCTGACTGTGGAAAGCTGCTAAACCCGTCTGAACGCTTACAGATGCAGGCAGGCTCCATGACATTGCGCCCGAATTTTGAAATCGGCGGTTTCTCCATCCCGCCCGGCACAAGGCGCACCGTGGATCTGCCGGTGAGCGTGCTGTCGGATCACACGCCCGTCAACATGTCCGCGCATGTGATCCATGGTGCCGAGGAGGGGCCGACGCTGTTTGTGTCGGCGGCGATCCATGGTGACGAGGTGATCGGCGTGGAAATCGCCCGCCGCTTGCTGCGCAGCCGGCAGTTTGCGCGTCTCAGGGGCACGCTGATCGTGGTGCCGATTGTCAATACCTTTGGGTTCCTCAACCATTCTCGCTATCTGCCGGACCGGCGCGACCTCAACCGCTGTTTTCCTGGCAGCGAGGGGGGCTCGCTCGCCAGCCGCCTTGCGCATCTCTTTATGACCGAGATCGTGGATCGCTCGGATCTGGGCATTGATCTGCATTCCGCCGCCATCCACCGCACCAATATGCCGCAGATCCGGGTCTCGCCCAAGCGGCCCGAAACGCTGGCCTATGCCGATGCTTTCGGCGCGCCGGTGGTGATCCGCTCGGCCCTGCGCGAGGGGTCCTTGCGGCAGCAGGCGCAGGCACGCGGAGTGGATATGCTGCTCTATGAGGCGGGGGAGGGGCTGCGCTTTGACGAGCAATCCGCCCGTGTCGGCGTCGCCGGGATCCTGCGGGTGATGCATATGCTGGGCATGATCCCCGAAGACGGCGTGCCGCTGGCCGAAGTGGTACCGGTGCGTGCCCGCGACAGCAGCTGGGAGCGCGCCCCGGCGGGCGGGCTGCTGCGCGCCTATAAGACCACCGGCGAAATGGTCGAGCCGGGCGACGTGCTGGGAATTGTCGCCGATCCCTTTGGCGAGAGCGAGATCGAACTGCTGGCCGAAACCCAGGGGTTGATCATCGGCCGCACCAACCTGCCGATCGTCAACGAGGGCGATGCGCTGTTTCACATCGCCGAAGTCATCAACGCCGCCACCGCCGAGAGCCGCATCGAAAGCCTGAACGCGCAGTTGGAAGGCGCGGCGATGTTTGATGAGGACGAGATCATTTGAACCCGCGCCGAACCGAGGGGCGGGCGACACGCGCACCGCGGGCTGGCCGTTTGGGCGCGCGGCAACTATCCCTTGCCCTCGCACCTCAACCCCTCTATAGGGACCCATCGCTCACCGCAATTCGCGAGTCGGATTGTGCTGGGTGATTCTTTTTTCTGCACACATTGTGCAGGCGACATAACCCACCAGACCCAAGGGTGACCCGTCATAAGGGGCCCTCTGGTGCCAAGGAAAGGAACGCAAGGCGATGAACGCCAATGATCTGCGCGAAAAGACCGTGGACGAGCTCCGCGATCAACTCGCAAACCTCAAAAAAGAGAGCTTCAACCTGCGCTTTCAACAAGCGACCGGTCAGTTGGAAAACACTGCTGGCATCAAGGCGGCCCGCCGCAATGCTGCTCGTGTGAAAACCATCCTGAACGAAAAAGCCGCCGCAGCGGCTGAATAAGGAGCTCTACAGATGCCCAAACGTATCCTGTCCGGCGTCGTCACTTCCGACGCAAACGCACAGACCGTCACCGTGTCCGTGGAACGCCGTTTCACACACCCGGTTCTGAAGAAAACCATCCGTAAGTCCAAAAAATACCGGGCTCACGATGAAAAGAACGCTTTCAAGGTCGGCGACACCGTACGCATCATCGAATGCGCGCCGAAATCGAAAACGAAACGCTGGGAAGTTATCGACGCCTAAGAGCCTGTTTTGACAGGCTCCTGGCGACTTTGCTTTTTAGTATAGTCGAAACCCTGGGGGATCACAGCACGCATCGCTGCCCCAAAGGTCGGGAGAAACCACATGATCCAGATGCAAACCAATCTGGATGTTGCTGACAACTCCGGCGCTCGCCGAGTTCAGTGCATCAAGGTTCTGGGTGGCTCCAAGCGTAAGTACGCTTCCGTTGGCGACATTATTGTCGTCTCGGTTAAAGAAGCCATCCCGCGCGGCCGCGTGAAAAAAGGGGACGTCCGCAAGGCCGTCGTCGTACGCACCGCCAAAGAGGTCCGTCGTGAAGACGGCACCGCAATCCGTTTTGACCGTAACGCTGCTGTTATCCTGAATAACAACAACGAGCCGGTCGGCACCCGTATCTTCGGCCCGGTTGTTCGCGAACTGCGCGCGAAAAACTTCATGAAGATCATCTCGCTTGCTCCGGAGGTGCTGTAACTATGGCTGCTAAACTCCGTAAGGGTGACAAGGTCATCGTGCTCGCTGGCCGCGACAAGGGCAAAGAAGGCACCATTGCCTCCGTTGACCCGAAAGCTGGCAAAGCTGTTGTCGATGGCGTGAACATGGCGATCCGCCACACCCGTCAGACCCAGACCGCGCAAGGCGGCCGCCTGCCCAAGGCCCTGCCGATCGATCTCAGCAACCTGGCGCTGCTGGACTCCAACGGCAAAGCGACCCGCGTTGGCTTCCGTGAGGAAGACGGCAAGAAGGTCCGTTTCGCCAAAACCACCGGGGAGACTGTCTGATGCTTGATGATGCAAACTACACCCCGCGCCTGAAGACCCTCTACATGGACACCATCCGTGCGTCTCTGAAAGAGGAATTCGGCTATAAGAACGATATGCAGATCCCCAAGCTGGAGAAGATCGTTCTGAACATCGGTTGTGGCCGCGCTGCCGTTAAAGACAGCAAAAAAGCGAAATCGGCTCAGGAAGACCTGACCAAGATTGCTGGCCAAAAGGCTCTGACCACCGTTGCGAAAAACTCCATCGCTGGCTTCCGCGTTCGCGAAGGCATGCCGATGGGCGCCAAGGTGACCCTGCGTGGCGAACGGATGTATGAATTCCTCGACCGCCTGATCACCATCGCAATGCCCCGCATCCGCGACTTCCGTGGCGTGTCCGGCACCTCTTTTGACGGTCGTGGCAACTACGCCATGGGCCTGAAAGAGCACATCGTGTTCCCGGAAATCGACTTTGACAAGATCGACGAATCCTGGGGCATGGACATCGTAATCGCCACCAACGCGAAAACCGACGCTGAAGCGAAGGCACTGTTGAAAGCGTTCAACATGCCTTTCAACAGCTGAGCGCGGAGAGGAATAGACCATGGCTAAAAAAGCAATGATCGAACGCGAAAAGAAGCGCGAGCGCCTGGTGGCCAAATATGCTGCCAAACGTGCCGAGCTGAAAGAAATCGCGAATGACGAAAGCCGCCCGATGGAAGAGCGTTTCAAAGCGCGTCTTCAACTGGCGAAACTGCCGCGCAACTCGTCGGCAACCCGTCTGCACAACCGTTGCCAGCTGACCGGCCGTCCCCATGCTTACTACCGTAAGCTGAAGGTAAGCCGGATCGCGCTGCGGGAACTGGGCTCGAATGGCCAGATCCCCGGTATGGTGAAATCGAGCTGGTAAGGGAGAGACAATATGAACGATCCTATCGGCGATATGCTCACCCGTATCCGTAACTCTCAGATGCGTGGCAAATCCACCGTCATGACCCCGGCGTCCAAACTGCGCGCATGGGTTCTGGATGTGCTGCAATCTGAAGGCTACATTCGCGGCTATGAAGCAGGGACTGACGAACGCGGCCATCCGGCGCTGGAAATCAGCCTCAAGTATTACGAAGGCGAACCTGTTATTCGCGAACTGAAGCGGGTCTCCAAACCCGGTCGTCGCGTGTACATGGGCGTCAATGACATTCCGTCGGTCCGTCAGGGCCTGGGCGTGTCGATTGTCTCCACCCCCAAAGGTGTGATGTCGGATGCAAATGCACGCGCGGCCAACGTTGGTGGCGAAGTGCTTTGCACCGTCTTCTAAGGAGGCCTAAGCACAATGTCTCGTATTGGTAAAAAACCGGTCGAACTGACAAGCGGCGTGTCCGCGAGCCTGTCCGGCCAGACCATCGAAGTGAAAGGCCCGAAAGGCACCCTTTCCTTCACCGCAACCGACGATGTGACCATCACCATCGACGACAACCTGGTGAAAGTTGACCCGCGCGGCAAATCCAAGCGCGCCCGTCAGCAGTGGGGCATGTCCCGCACGCGGATCCAGAACCTCGTCACCGGCGTGACCACCGGCTTCAAAAAAGAGCTGGAGATCCAGGGTGTGGGTTACCGGGCGCAGATGCAGGGCAACACCCTGAAGCTGAACCTGGGCTATTCGCATGACGTCGATTATGTCGCTCCGGAAGGTGTCACCATCACCGCGCCGAAGCAGACTGAAATCGTTGTGGAAGGTGCAGACGCGCAAGCGGTTGGCGAAGTGGCGGCTCAAATCCGCGACTGGCGTCGTCCCGAGCCCTACAAAGGCAAAGGCATCCGCTACAAGGGCGAGTTCATCTTCCGCAAGGAAGGCAAGAAGAAGTAAGGACGAACACAATGGCAAACAGCAAACGTACCCTGTTTCTGAAACGCCGCCTGCGCGTTCGGAACAAGCTTCGCAAAGTGAACGCAGGCCGCGTGCGGCTTTCCGTTCACCGCTCGAACAAGAACATCTCTGTTCAGCTGATCGACGACGTCAAAGGTGTAACTCTGGCCGCAGCCTCGACCCTGGAAAAGGATCTTGGTTTTGTGGGCAAGAACAACATCGAAGCGGCGACCAAAGTCGGTTCCGTGATCGCAGAGCGCGCCAAGGCAGCCGGTGTCGAAGAAGCATATTTCGACCGTGGTGGCTTCCTCTATCATGGCAAAGTGAAGGCCCTGGCCGACGCTGCGCGTGAAGGCGGTCTGAAGATCTAAAGATCAACCGGGCGCCCCGTTTCGGGGCGTCCGACTGATTTCGAGAGAGGGTCGTGCAAGCGGCCCCGATGATCCGGGAGGCAGGCCATGGCCCGTCTCACCAGGATTGGGACAAAACGAATGGGGCTCCATTCGTCATCATCATGAAGGAATGCCAAGATGGCAGAACGTGATAATCGCCGCGGCAACCGTCGCGACCGCGAGGAAACACCGGAATTCGCAGATCGCCTTGTCGCGATCAACCGCGTGTCCAAAACCGTTAAAGGTGGTAAGCGCTTCGGCTTCGCCGCTCTTGTTGTTGTCGGTGACCAAAAAGGTCGCGTCGGCTTCGGCAAAGGCAAGGCCAAAGAGGTGCCCGAGGCAATCCGCAAGGCCACCGAGCAAGCCAAACGTCAGATGATCCGCGTGCCGCTGAAAGAGGGTCGCACCCTTCATCACGACATGTACGGTCGTCACGGCGCAGGCAAGGTTGTCATGCGCACCGCGCCGGAAGGTACTGGTATCATCGCCGGTGGTCCGATGCGTGCCGTGTTTGAAATGCTGGGCATCAAGGACGTGGTTTCCAAGTCCGTTGGCACTCAGAACCCCTACAACATGATCCGCGCCACCATCGACGGTCTGAAGAAAGAGCAAAGCCCCCGTGCCGTTGCTCAACGTCGTGGCAAAAAGGTTGCTGACATCCTGCCCAAGCGGGACGAAGCACCTGCGGAAGCAGAAGCGTAAGGAAACTGATCCATGGCTAAAACCATCGTCGTGAAACAGGTCGGTTCTCCGATCCGTCGCCCCGCCGACCAGCGCGCAACCCTGATCGGTCTGGGCCTGAACAAGATGCACAAAACCCGCGAGCTGGAGGATACCCCCTCCGTGCGCGGCATGGTCAACAAGATCCCGCATCTGGTTGAGATCATCGAAGAGCGCGACTAAGCCTCTTTGACGGTTCTTGCGAACACCAAGACGCCTCCGGATGTCCGGGGGCGTTTTTTTGTGAAAGCCGGTAGAAAATACCGGAAGGCGATGAATAGAATCCCGGGCCCGGGTGTTTCCTGAGTAGCTGCATCACGCAGCGCAAGATTCAGGAGACACAGATATGACACGTTTTTCGATCCTCGCCGCCGGCTTCATCCTTGCCGCCGGAAGCGCATTCGCGGGCACCGCGGTTGTTGAAACCTCAGAGGCCGGCTACCTGACCGACGGCGCGGGCATGACGCTCTACAGCTTTGACAAGGACAGCGACGGCACCTCGAACTGCTATGATGGCTGCGCCGCAAAATGGCCGCCGCTGGTTGTGGAGGGCGAGGCGACCCTGCCCGAGGGCTTCGCGCTGACAGAACGCAAGGATGGCAGCCAGCAGGTCAGCTATATGAACCAGCCGCTGTATCTCTGGGTTGGGGACAAGGCCGCGGGCCAGACCAGCGGTGATGGCGTCGGCGGTGTCTGGCATATCGTCAAGCCGTAAACGACTAGGGCTCTCCCCGAAACCCCGGCAGCGCGCCTCCGGATCCGTCCGGGGGCGCTTTTCCATGCCGGGTCCCGGCGCATACTGCTGTCTGTGAAAAAGACGTTAACCACATCCACCTTTTCTATGCTGCATGTGCATAGCGGCTGTTCGGAACTGTCAGTTGTTAGCGCCAACACGCTGCCTTATCTTCCGAGGTGTCAAAGGAAACAACACAAGACATCAAGAGCCGCGGAAACCCGTCCCGGCTAGAGAAAAGGACCAAAGATATGGCTTATGCACAAAACACCCCCCTCGCGTCTTCCTCCATCGTCGCCCGCCTGCGCGGTCTCGTCGACAACAGCCGGAATTCCTGGGACCTCTACAAAGAATACAAACGCACCTATGGTGAACTGGACGCGCTGAGCGACCGTGATCTGGCCGACATCGGCATCCGCCGCTGCGACATCGCGGACCTGGCCCGGAGCCACGTCTACGGCCACTAAGCGACAGCTCCATACGCGCGCGGCCTGCTCTCCTCCCTCCGGGCCAGCGCGCGCAAGCAGCGCCTCCACATTGTGGGGGCGTTTTTTGTTGCGGGACAGGGCGCGGTCCGGCACCCGGATTTTTATGCCGTGATGGCATTGTGTTCGGCGCGTTGCGCAAGGCGCGGGCCGGTGTGGCAAACCGGACCCGTCTCGCAACAGGGCGCTGCTGGTGGCGTCCCTGATCCATTCTCAACCCGCCACAACAGCCCGTTGCCAAATCGCGATTGCGACAGGCAGCAGGGCAAGGGGGCTCCAATCCGGGCTTTCTTCTAACCCGAAATATCCCGGGGAGCACGAGGGGCTGGCCCCTCGTTTCCGGCGCTTGCCGCAGGAAAGCCGGCCGCCGCTCTTGATCCATCGCAGCATCCCGTCTATACGCCCCCGGTGGCCTTGCGGGCCACAGAATCAAAATCAAGAAATGCCGTGTCTGACCCAATACGCTTCAGGGGTCACTTCCGGCTTTAGGAGAAGCGATATGAAACTCAATCAACTGCGCGACAATCCTGGCGCCTCCCCGAAACGGACCCGCGTGGCCCGTGGTCCCGGCTCCGGCAAGGGTAAAATGGGTGGCCGTGGTATCAAAGGTCAGAAATCCCGTTCCGGTGTGGCGATCAACGGCTACGAGGGTGGCCAAATGCCGCTCTACCAACGTCTGCCGAAGCGTGGCTTCACCAAGCCGAACGCCAAGAAATACGCTGTCGTGAACCTGGGTCTGATCCAGAAATTCATCGACGCGGGCAAGCTCGACGCGGCTTCCATCACCGAAGACAGCCTGGTTGCTTCCGGTCTGGTTCGTCGCAAGCTGGACGGCATCCGCGTTCTGGCAAAAGGCGAATTCTCCGCCAAAGCGACCATCGCCGTGACCGGCGCGTCCAAGTCTGCCATTGAGGCAGTCTCCAAGGCTGGCGGCGCGCTGACCGTAGCGGCAGAGGCCGCAGCTGAGTAACGACTTGTGAGCGCGGCCCGGGCCGCGTACACAGGCATCAGTTTTCCAACACGCCGCCCGAGCCGGAAAACGGTTCCGGGCGGCGTTTTCGCAAGAAGAGACCTATTTCATGGTATCAGCAGCAGAACAAATGGCAGCGAACACCAGCTGGTCCGCGCTCAGCAAGGCCACTGATCTGCGCAACCGCATCCTGTTCACGATCGGACTTCTGATAGTCTATCGCCTGGGCACCTGGATTCCCGTTCCGGGAATCGACACGGATGCGTTGCGTCAGTTCATGGACTCGGCGGGCAAGGGCATTGGCGGCATGGTGTCGATGTTTACCGGCGGCGCGCTTGGGCGCATGGGCATCTTTGCCCTTGGCATTATGCCCTATATCTCGGCCTCCATCATTGTGCAGTTGCTGACCTCCATGGTGCCTGCGCTCGAACAGCTCAAGAAAGAGGGCGAGCAGGGCCGCAAGAAGATCAACCAATACACCCGCTACGGCACCGTGCTGCTGGCGACGGCGCAGTCCTACGGACTGGCCGCCTCGCTCGAAGCCGGCGATCTGGCGCTGGATCCGGGGCTTTATTTCCGCCTCGCTTGCATGATCACCCTGGTGGGCGGCACCATGTTCCTGATGTGGCTGGGTGAGCAGATCACCAACCGCGGCATCGGCAATGGTATTTCACTGATCATCTTCGTCGGCATCATCGCCGAGCTTCCTGCCGCCATCGCGCAGTTCTTTGCCTCTGGCCGCTCCGGTGCGATCTCTCCGGCGGTGATCATTGCCGTGCTGGTGATGGTGGTTGCGGTGATCATGTTCGTGGTCTTCATGGAACGTGCGCTGCGCAAGATCCACATCCAGTACCCGCGCCGCCAGGTCGGCATGAAGGTCTATGACGGTGGCTCCTCGCATCTGCCGATCAAGGTGAACCCGGCGGGCGTGATCCCGGCGATCTTTGCCTCCTCTCTGCTGCTGCTGCCGACCACGATTTCGACCTTCAGCCAAGGCTCGGCCACCGGTCCGGTGATGAGCTGGCTGCTGGCGAACTTCGGTCCCGGTCAGCCGCTCTATCTGTTGTTCTTCGTGTCGATGATCGTGTTCTTTGCCTATTTCTACACCTTCAACGTCTCGTTCAAACCGGATGAAGTGGCGCAGAACCTGAAGAACCAGAACGGCTTTGTGCCCGGCATTCGCCCCGGCAAGAAGACCGCGGAATATATCGAATATGTGGTGAACCGGATCCTGGTGCTTGGCGCGGCCTATCTTGCGGCGGTCTGCCTGCTGCCGGAAATCCTGCGCTCCAACTTTGCCATTCCGGTTTACTTCGGTGGCACCTCGGTTCTGATTGTGGTCTCGGTGACCATGGACACGATCCAGCAGGTGCAAAGCCACCTTCTCGCGCATCAGTATGAGGGGCTCATTGAGAAGAGCCAGCTGCGCGGGCGGAACAAAAAACGCACGAAACGGGGGCCTGCTCGCCGATGACCAATATCATTCTCATGGGCCCGCCCGGCGCGGGCAAGGGGACGCAGGCGCGTCACCTGGTTGAAACCCGCAATATGGTCCAGCTCTCCACCGGGGATATGCTGCGCGAGGCGCAGGCCTCCGGCACCGAGATGGGCAAAAAAGTCGCGGCGATCATGGCCGAGGGCAAACTGGTCACCGACGAGATCGTGATCGGCCTCATCCGCGAAAAGCTGCAAGAGGGCTCCGAGGGCGGTTTCATCTTCGACGGTTTCCCGCGCACCCTGCCGCAGGCCGACGCACTGGAAAAGCTGCTCTCTGAGATGGGGCTGAAGCTGGACGCGGTGATCGAGATGCAGGTCGATGACGAGGCGCTGGTTGCCCGCATCACCGGCCGCTCCACCTGTGGCGATTGCGGTGAGGTCTATCACGACGCCACCAAACCCTGGCCCGCCGATGGCAAATGCGCCAACTGCGGCGGCGGCAATCAAAAGCGGCGCCCGGACGACAATGAGGACAGCCTCAAGACCCGTCTGATGGAATACTACAAGAAAACCTCGCCGCTGATTGGTTACTACTGGGCCAAGGACAATCTGCAACGTCTGGACGGTCTTGCCTCCATCGACGAGGTACGCAAATCCATCGCCTGGATCCTCGGCGAGTAAGCCACCCGATCCTGCGTATTCTTCAAGACAGGCTGCCATCTGGCAGCCTGTTTTGCCTCAAGGCCCGCCACCGCATCCCATTGGCTGGCTTTGGCAATTGTCCCGTGCCGGACAGATCTGCCACGCCCCTGCCGATCCGGGCGCATTCAGGGTTGACCCCTCCTTGAAATCACCATACGAACCAACATCCCTGCTGGGAATCATTCCAGGCGGGCAATTTGCGTTGTCCACCTGACTACCTCGATACATGCTGGACCCTCTGGCCTCACTGCCACGGTCAAGTGTTGTGAAAAAAGGTTCTGGAGTTACGGAACCGCAACCGAAAAGGAAAGTGACACGTGGCACGTATTGCCGGCGTTAACATCCCGACTGCCAAACGGGTCCCGATTGCCCTGACCTATATCACGGGTATTGGTCCTGCCTCCGCCAAAGCCATCTGCGCGGCCGTGAACATCGACGAAACCCGTCGTGTGAACGAACTGTCCGACGCAGAAGTTCTGGCCATCCGCGAACATATCGACGCAACCTTCACCGTTGAAGGTGACCTGCGTCGTGAAGTGCAGATGAACATCAAACGCCTGATGGATCTGGGCTGCTACCGTGGCCTGCGCCACCGTCGTAACCTGCCGGTCCGTGGTCAGCGTACCCACACCAATGCTCGCACCCGCAAAGGCCCCGCAAAGGCCATTGCTGGCAAGAAGAAGTAAGGGAGGGTCCTGACAGATGGCACGCGATAAGACTCGTACGAAGAAAAAAGAGCGTAAGAATATCGCATCGGGCGTTGCCCATGTGAACTCCTCGTTCAACAACACCAAGATCCTGATCTCCGACGTTCAGGGCAATGCGATCTCCTGGTCCTCTGCTGGCACCATGGGCTTCAAGGGCTCCCGTAAGTCCACGCCCTATGCTGCGCAGATGGCTGCCGAGGACGCAGGCCGCAAGGCCCAGGATCACGGCGTGAAGACCCTTGAGGTCGAAGTTCAAGGCCCCGGTTCGGGTCGTGAATCCGCCCTGCGCGCGCTGGCGGCAATCGGTTTCAACATCACCAACATTCGTGATGTGACCCCGATCGCGCACAATGGCTGCCGCCCGCCGAAGCGCCGCCGCGTCTAAGCGACAATACCACTCAACTGGGGCCTTGCCATGTGCAGGGCCTCAGTACGTCATTTGAAACCTCGGGCGTCTGCTCCTTTGGACATGGGAACAGACAGGAATGGAGGGACCGCATGATCCATAAGAACTGGGCCGAATTGATCAAGCCCACGCAACTGGATGTGAAACCGGGCAATGATCCGGCACGCCAGGCGACACTTGTTGCAGAACCGCTGGAGCGGGGCTTCGGCCTGACGCTTGGCAACGCCCTGCGCCGCATTTTGATGAGCTCGCTGCAAGGCGCCGCCATCACATCCGTTCAGATCGACAACGTGCTGCATGAGTTCTCCTCCGTGGCCGGTGTGCGTGAAGACGTGACCGACATCATCCTGAACCTGAAGCAGGTTTCCCTGCGCATGGAAGTCGAAGGCCCCAAGCGCCTGTCGATCAATGCCAAGGGCCCGGCTGTCGTCACCGCAGGTGACATCGCCGAAACCGCCGGTATCGAGGTTCTGAACCGCGAACATGTGATCTGCCACCTCGACGATGGCGCCGATCTGTTCATGGAACTGACCGTCAACACCGGCAAGGGCTATGTCTCCGCAGACAAGAACAAGCCGGAAGATGCACCCATCGGCCTGATCCCGATCGATGCCATCTATTCGCCGGTCAAGAAGGTCTCCTATGACGTGCAGCCGACCCGTGAGGGCCAGGTGCTGGACTATGACAAGCTGACCCTCAAAGTTGACACCGATGGTTCCATCACGCCTGAGGACGCGCTGGCCTATGCCGCCCGTATCCTTCAGGACCAGCTGTCGATCTTCGTCAATTTCGACGAGCCGGAAGCCGCTGGCCGCCAGGACGAGGACGATGGTCTCGAGTTCAACCCGCTTCTGCTCAAGAAAGTGGACGAGTTGGAACTGTCTGTGCGTTCGGCCAACTGCCTCAAGAACGACAACATCGTCTATATCGGCGATCTGATCCAGAAAACCGAAGCCGAGATGCTCCGCACCCCGAACTTCGGCCGCAAATCCTTGAACGAGATCAAGGAAGTGCTCTCTGGCATGGGTCTGCACCTCGGTATGGACGTCGAGGACTGGCCGCCGGACAACATCGAAGATCTGGCCAAGAAATTCGAAGACAGCTTCTAAGCTTGATCTTTGAGGAAGGAGGGCTTAGGCCCTCCTTCAAAATTCCCGGACCTGCCGGGGACTATTCGGGCCTCTGCCCCAAGGTGAGCGGCTGACACGCATCAGCTGCCTGACAAAGCAAAACGCAAGATAAGGATTTAGAAAATGCGTCACGCACGTGGTTATCGCCGCCTCAACCGGACTCATGAGCACCGCAAGGCCCTGTTCTCCAACATGGCTGGCTCGCTCATCGAGCACGAGCAAATCAAAACGACCCTTCCCAAGGCAAAAGAACTGCGCCCGATCATCGAAAAGATGATCACCCTGGCAAAACGTGGCGACCTGCACGCCCGCCGTCAGGCCGCTTCCAAGCTGAAAGAGGAAAAGGACGTCGCGAAACTGTTCGAGGTTCTGGGCCCGCGCTACAAAGACCGTTCCGGTGGTTACGTCCGCATCCTGAAAGCCGGTTTCCGCTATGGCGACATGGCACCGATGGCGATCATCGAATTCGTGGACCGCGACACCTCCGCCAAAGGCGCTGCCGACAAGGCCCGTCTGGCAGAGCTTGAAGCCGCCGACGACGAATAAGACTCGCGGTCATCTGACTGTCGGACTTTACCCCCGCTCTGGCAACAGGGCGGGGTTTTTGTTTGGGGCGGGGCGAATTTATGCGCCATACTGAATGCACCGGATATTTTTACATCTGCATTTGGAGGGCGGTTCATGTCCAAGGAGCTTCAGAAACTACAGGCGGAGTACAAGAAGTCCCTGCCTGCGCTGAAAAAAACCACCAAGGCGGACGGCGAGAAACTGCGCAAGGCGATGACCGTTGCGCTGGAAAAATGCTGGGACGCGGAGGATTCGTTGCGGGAATCGCTCTCCAAGGCGCGCGAGGCGGGGATTGCCTCCAAGAAACTTGCCGATCTGCAAAAGGACAAAGGCTTCAAGGCCGGTCTTGCCGTCTGGCAAAAGGCGGTCACCGTTCAAAAGGCCGCGCTGGACGAGATGATGGCGCTGATCGAGACGGCGAAGAGCACGTCGCCACTGGTTGCGAAGCTGCTTTCTGGTGCCGAGAAGGCCGGCAAAGCCAGTGCCAAGGGATCGCCGGAAAAGAAAGAGATCGACGCGTTGATCGCCGCGCTCAAGGCGCATCAGGCGGATCAAAAGATCATCGCGGGATATGCAGGAAAGATGAAGCCGGGTGACAAGTTCTACGCGGTGCAGTCAAAGAAAATCCTGGAAAAGATGCTCTCGGAAGATGGCAAGGCGACGACCTCGGAGGCAGACCTGCCCAAGCTGCTGGAAGAAAAGCTGCTCAAGCGCAATAGCGCCAAGATACAGGCGCTCGCCGGGGCGGTGCAGGAGGCCCATAAGGCCGGCATGCAGGGTGTCGCCAGCGATGCCAAAGCGGCGCAGACGCAGGCCAAGGTCGGTGCCATGAAGCTCAAGGAGTTGACCAAGCTGGTCGGCGAGTATCAGCGCGCCCGCAAGAAATGTGCAAAAGATATCAAAGAGATCGAAGATGCCAAGGCGCGCAAGAAGCTGCTCGCGACGCTGGATACCTTTGATAAGCTCCAGTCGAGCTGCGAGGCCCGGCTGAAGGAGCTGCTCGCGGAAATCAAGAAAACCGCCGCGACGGCCTAGTGCCGTCTGCCCATGACGCCTGACAGATGGCGGCGTCATGGGCGCGGGGCTTACTTACTCTGTCACCTTCTTCACAAACTGGCTCTTCAGCCCCATCTGGCCAACGCCGGGGACCTTGCAGTCGATGTCGTGATCGCCGTCCACCAGGCGGATGCCACGGACCTTGGTGCCGACTTTGACGACACTCGACGATCCTTTGACCTTGAGGTCCTTGATCACCGTGACCGTATCGCCGTCTTGCAGCACGTTGCCAACGCTGTCGCGCACCACGGTGGCGTCGTCATCGGCGGCTGTGGCGGACCACTCATGGCCGCATTCGGGGCAGACCAGCAGGGCGTCCATCTCATAGGTGAAGGCGGAGGAACATTCGGGGCAGGGGGGCAGGCTATCGCTCATGGCTTGGCTCATTTGATAAAGGGAATGGGATGGAGGGCGGCGGGGAACTCATCCGCGCCGATGCGGATGCTCAGACCGGCGGCGACCTCGGCGAGATCAGAGCGGATCAGGGCATGGGCAATGGTGGTGCCGACACGTTTGGAAAAGGCGAGCTCGGCCACATAGCCGACCTCCGTGCCCTCAAACAGCAGCGGCACGGGCTGGCCGGGCAGGGGCGGTGTGCCCTCAATGGTCAACCCGACGCGGAGCCGGGCCGGAGGTTCGGCGGCGATGCGTGTGAGGGCGGCACGACCGACAAAATCATGGCTCTCAAGGCTGATCAGCGGGCCAAAGCCCATCTCATAGGGCGTCGCGCGATAGTCCTGCCAGCGCATATCGGCCCCGTAGGAGATCAGCCCGGTTTCCAGCCGCTCGATATCATTGGGGGCGCCGGGGCCGATGTCAAAGGGGGCGCCTGCCGCCTTGACCAGATCCCAGAGGCGGCTGCCCTGGCTATGATCCTGCAAATACAGCTCAAACCCGCCCTGTTTGGACCAACCGGAGCGCGCCAGCACCAGCGGGATCCCGTCGAGCGTCGTCTCGCGAAAGCCGAAATAGCGCAGCTCGCGCACCCAGTCGCCAAACAGCGCGGCGGTGACATCCTCGGCGCGTGGGCCCTGGATCGCCAGCGGCGAGACGTCGGGTTCCGTGACCTCCACATGCCAGCGGCGTTCGCGCCCGATGGCCGCAGCCCAGAGGTGAATGTCACTATCCGCCACCGAGAGCCAGTAGCAGTCATCAGAGAGCTTCAGCAGCACCGGATCGTTGATCAGCCAGCCGTCGTGATCACAGA
>NZ_JAATOX010000060.1 GCF_011806385.1 Phaeobacter sp. HF9A
GATGACCCCCGCCCAGAAACTGAGAACGGCCGCGTAAATTCTACGACCAAGTCCCCGCAGAAACGGGGGGATTACCGTCCCAGCGGTATCCGCGCTGGTAGGCAGGTATCCAGTACCGCGCAGGGGAACCGTCTTCATCAACGAGCAGCCTGTTTATCGATCTAAGTTCAATTGATGCACTTTCAGGCTGCATTCTGTCCTCGCTCAAATTACACGCCAGTCAATAAGAAAAATCTGCGCTCTCCCATCGGGTGTACCTGTAGTTTGGCGCAATGTCAGGTCCGCTTCCCAACCCTCAGAAAAGAGGGGCTTATAGATTGTCCCTGTGGTCATCCGATACTGGCGATATTTCCAGACCCAGGCAACAGGCCATGAAAGGGGGCAAATTATGTGATGTGCGTCCGCTTTTGCGCACTGCCGACCTTCATCCTCCGAAGATGCCGCGCCATGGACGAATGGCTGGTCTGGTGAAGCTGCACCGCGGCGACCGGCCGGGGACTGAGCGGCAGGTCTGGGCCGCTACCCATCACCTTTGATCCACACAGGGCGACGGGCCCCACTTGCTTGTTGTGCTTTTGGTTCACCGTCTCCGACGCGTGCCCAGAAGCCTGATTTGCGGGGATGCGCTGTCTTGAGCTTGGCAAGATAGGTTGCATGATCGACCATTCCGCCTGGCCGGATAGGGTCCGCTTCGCCCGCCAGCAGGCTGAGTTTCCCGAGGTATTTTGCGCCGTGCCCATAGGCCTTGGAGCGGGCACGGTCGAGGACGTTGTCTAGAAGGGCACGGTAGAGGATCGTTGCCGCCAGCGGATGATCGTGTTCCAGAAGGCCTGCGACTTTCGGCAGGACGTGCCAATCACCCCCATCCCAGCGGTGCGGGTGCGTGGCAATCAGTTTTGCCGCCAAATCAAGTCGTGGCCAATCGAGGAAAAATTGCAGCGCCGCCTCTGGTTCTGACTTTTCCAGCGCGAAGGCATGGGCGCGGTCTTCGGCCTCGATATCCTCGAAGTCCGGCAGCTGTTTGAGGTAATCCCGCAGAATGTCGGCGGACAGGCGCGCCTCGAAACAGCGCCAACGCAGGGCCTGCGCCGCCGACCTGTCGCCCGTGGCGTCCAGAATGCGCGCCTCCAGGCTGACCCGTTCCGGTGCCAGGCCATCATCGGCTTCGCCAAAAGTGCGCCGCCCGGGCTTGCACACCCAGTCCAGCGCCTCGGTATTGCGACCCGCCTCCAGCAGCTGCGTAGCGATTCCCAGCGTATCCTGCATATGCGGTTTCTTCTTGAGCTCCAGCGCGATGAGCAGATCGATATCCCCCCGCGCGGAGGCGAGGATCTGACGCATCCCGGCCCATTGCGAGGTCATCGAGTAAAACCAGCCATCCGATGTGCGCGCTGCTTCTTCGGTCTGCCGCTCGGCGATGACCTCTTTCAGATCGCCGTCCCATCGCGCCAAGCTGTCTTGCGGCAGCTGTGGCGCCACAGCCTCGGTCACGTCAACCAAATAGCCATGCGTGCTTTCGCCAAGGGCGGTCATGATCTTCTCGGGGAGCGCGTCGGCCGCAGGCACGGGCAGGCTGGCGGCCAGATCGCCGGTCGCATGGATCGCCTGATAATAGACATCCTGAACGCGGCCCGAAGAATCGTCGACGCGTTCGAACACCTGCTCATGGGTGGCGATGAAGCGTAGAAGCCGGTCTATGGCCAGCGCCGGGGCGCCAGGGCCAAGCTCGGATGTGATCGTATCGGTCAGGCTGCGCAGATCATCGGCAAAAGCGCGGGCCTTGTCCCATTCGATGAAACTCTTTGCCCGCGCCAGCCCGGACAGCCGCCGGTCGATCAGCTTGGCAATGGCTTCGGGGCCGGACTTCCCGGCCAGCGCTGCTTTGACCTGCCGCCGGAACCCGGCATTGCGCTCGGCCTCTTCCAGCACCAGCTGCGCGAGCTTGTCGGCACCGAGGTCTTTCAGCTTGTCAGTGGAGAGGGCAGGTTTGCGGGCCATGGGCAAGTCTCGGTTGGAAACAGTTGCCCCAATAAGTGCCTCGGCCAAGTTCGGGTGGCAAGTATTGGGTGCCCGCCTAGTGAAACGCTACAAGAAGATCCACTGGCCGCAATGCGAAAGCTGCGGAGCAGCATGCGAATAGAGCGACAGCGGCCGATCTGGGCCGTCACCGTCGTCCAAGCCGTCCCAATCTGGCCAGCTGCGCTAGCATTTTTGACCCCGAGTCTGCGGATCCTGTGCCTACTGCGGAACCCGTCTGCCCCATGCCTTGTCTCACGGGCATCTGCTGCACTCCGAAGAACTGCCGCGCCCTTAGGGCGGCGTATTCTGCGCCATTTGCCCCGCCAATCAGATAGCGATTGTAGGCCTGCTGGCTGCCCATCGCGGCGCGGGCAAAGCTGTAGCCGCCGCCGAGACCACCGGAGAGGGCGGGCATCATGATGTTTCCGGAGATCGCGCGGACGATGAAGGGCGTGGCAATGATGAAGCCCTTGGCCATGAGGACCATCATGAAGAAGGGGATGAGCGCGCCTATGTTTGAAGCCCCTTCCGGGTCGCCAAGCTCACCGATCAGAGCGGAAGAGACGCCAGTGATCGTTGCGAACACCCCTGCGACGACGATTGGGTAGAGTGCGAAGGAAACCAGTGCCGACAGCCAGCGTGCGAAGTAATCTTTGGTCACCTCGAAGAGGGTGAGGAAGATCATCACCGGCGCGATCCCGATTAGAAGTGCGATCATCAGGCGGGATGCCACAAGGATGAAGGCGGCCAGCCCGCCGAGTATCGAGAGCAAGAGGACCCCGACAATGTCGAGCATGGCTCCGGCCATCCAGCTCAGTTCTGATCCAGCTGCATTGAGGTAGTCGCCGAGTTCAGCGATCAATCGGTCGAATTCTTCCGCGAAGGTGCCAGAAGGGCCGGGAGTTCCACCACCGACCGAAGCCACGAGCGCCCCCGCAATGCTGTCGATCCCGGCCAGGATGGCGGAGGAGAGGGCGTTGAACTGCACCCAGTTGGTTGCAAATATCCCGATGAGCCCGATCTTGACCGCGAGCCAAAAGGCCGTGCGCCCGTCCATCGCCTTGTACTGGTAGATCATGTTCAGGAAGACGAGGATCACCACGAGTGTTGTTCCCAGTACCAGAAGTGTGCCCACCGTTGCCGCAACCGATCCGAACTGGGTTTCGGCGGCGGTGTCGAGATAGCCCTGGGAGGTTTCAACGAAATAGGTGACGACGCTCATAGCGGGGCTGCCTTACCAATTGCCTGCGGTTTCGCAGATGGCTTTAGCCTCAAGGCGAACGTCGTTGGCGCGCTGATTGTAGGCATCGGATGCTTCCAGCATTTTCCAGCGTTCGTCACTCGCGTGCTGCTTATGAAACTCCGCCTCGGCAGCGTCCCAAGACGGGAACCGGATTTCACAGTCACAGCTTTCGGTCTCGATGATGCGCTCGAGATTCTGGGCGCGGTAGATATCCTGGACCAAAACGCGTTGATAGGCTTGGCGCAGGGGTATTTCTTGCATCCAGTTGGGCTCAGCGGGACGGTCCGGACAGACGTCAAAGCTGCGATCGAGGGTCGGCACCATATTGCGCTCGGCGAAGGCAGGGACAGCCAGTAGGCTCACGGCCAGCGCGACTAGCGCAAGGGTTAGCCGCGCCGGCTTCATTCCGTGGCTCCGATGGTAGTGGTTTCGCGCTTCAGGAAAACTGTGTGGCCGACATTGGCGAATTCCGAGGAGCTGATCGACACTACCTCCCAGCCTTTCGCACCTTTGGCATTCAGGCTGGCCTGCATGTCGGCAAGGCTGGTCTTACGAGTCATGGGAAAGGACAGGATATCGTATTCAAAGGTCTTCATTTGGAAGCTCCGATCTGGTCTGCGCCGGGGAGGTAGAATTCGGTGATGCCGCGCTTGCCGTCGTGGCGACCGGCCTGGATGATCACATCGATGGAGTTCTCGATGTACTGGATCATGTCGGCATAGGTCATCGGGATCTCGGTCTTGAGCGCGGCGATCGCCAGACGCTGCACAGCAAGTTGCGGGGTTTCTGCATGTAGGGTGGTCATGGAGCCGCCATGGCCAGTGTTGATCGCCTCGAGGAAGGTCATGGCTTCCTTGCCGCGCACCTCGCCCAGGATGATCCGGTCGGGGCGCATGCGCAGCGTTGCGGTGAGTAGCACATCGGCGGTCTGGAAGTCCGCGTCACGGTTGGCGATGAGAGTTACGGCATTGGGCTGGGTCGGCAGAAGCTCGGCGGCTTCCTCGATGGTGATGATCCGTTCGTCAGCAGGCACATGAGAGAGGATCTTGCGCGCGGCGACGGTCTTGCCGGTGGAGGTGCCGCCAGAGACGATCATGTTAAGCTTGTTGTCGACGCAAAAGGCCAGCGCATCGTCGATGACGCCAGACGCCACGACCTCGCGCAATTCCCGGGTTTTCTCGAGGCGGAGTTCTTCGAGTTTGCGCTCCTTGCCAAAAAGGAAATCGAGTGCGATCCCGTCGAGCGGCATGCTCGAGAAGAACCGCAAGCTGATCGACATCGCCGACAGCACGGCAGGTGGTGTGATGACCTGCGCCCGGATCGGCCGCCCCTTGTAGGTGATCGAGACAGAGACGATGGGGCGGTCCTTGCTCATCGTGGTGTTGGCGGACGAGGCGATCCGGTTGCCGAGGTCTTTGACTTCGGTTGCGGTCAGACGCTGGTCCAGTTGCCGCATGAAATGATCGCCCTGGAATTCGCCCCAACAGGTCCCGTCGGGATTGATGCAGATCTCGATGACATCGTCGCGGGCGGCAGCATCGATCCGGTCAAGCGAGGTTTCGAGATAGCTCAGCGACATGGGCTCAGAATATCTCCAGATCGCGGTCGACCATCACCGTGACGCGGGCGCCCTGGTCGACATAGATGACCGGGCCGATGGAGAGGTAGTCGCCGATCACGCTGTCCGTGGCATCGGCAAGATCATCGCCCACGTCTTCCAGCACATCCGCCGCGGACTCGTCCTGAACATTTGCGGCGGCAGCACTTGGGGCTGCGGAGATCAGCGAAATCAGCGCTGCCGAGCCAAAGCGCTCATCAAAGCGCGTATCGACAAAGCCGGTCACACCTGAGCGACCCAACTCATCACCCCCGAAGGAGCTGATCTGGACGGTCTGATTATCGGGCAGGATGATCCGGTCCCATGCGATGGTGACGCGGCGCTGCGCGATATCAACGCCCGAACGATACCGCCCGATGAGGCGGAATCCACGCGGGATCAAGAGCCGAGAATCGTCGAAACTGAACACATCGTCGGAAACAACGGCCCGGGTCTGGCCGGGCAGGGAGCTGTCGAGCGCGGTTTCCATGACGGCCTGGATCATCGTGCCCTGGATGATCGTGTTGGACGGGTTGGCGATGACCTCGGCTTGCGTCACCGACGTGGGCAGCGCGCCGTTTAGCACGAAATCCGTCACCTCGCCAAAGGTGCGTTCGGTCAGAGCCGTCTCATTCGCGCCGGAGGTGCCGCCAAAGGCGATTGTGGGCGAGGTGATCCGGCGCTCCTGAAACGCGCGCTCTTCGGCCGCGCGGCGTTCGAGTTCCGCGAGCCGTCTTGCTTCTTCCTCTCGGCGCAGCCGCTCTTCTTCCCGCGCCCGCAACTCGTCCTCGGTGGGCCCGATGGGTGCGGGGAGGGGGCGGCTGGCTTCCAGCTGGGCCAGCTCGAGATCCATGCGGAGTTGCTCCAATTCCCGATCACGTGCGGTGAGCTCATCGCGAAACTGCTGCTGCGCGGCTTCCGAGGCGGACTGCAGGGCGGCGATTTGCGCTGTCAGCGCATCAATGGCTTCGGCGGCTGCGGTATCTTCTTTAACCACCGGTTCGGGCGCGTTGCGCAATTCCTCGACCTGGGCCTGAAGGGCTGCAAGCTGTGCCAGAAGCTCGGCATTTGGTTCGACAGGTTCCGGTGCGACCAGAACCACTTCGGGCTCGGGTGGGGGAAGGGTTTCGATGGCACCGAACCCGTCGCCTTCGTTCTGGAACACGTCCGGCGTGGCGGTGGGTAGGGCTTCCTCTTCCTCGGGTTGGGAGAGAAGAAACAGCAATGCACCGCCCGCGCCGATCACAAGGACGACGACCAAAGCGAGCAGCGGTGCGCGTCGTGGGGCAGGTGGCGAGCTCGCGCCTTTGCCTTGTTCGAGGGCAGCGAGGCGCTTTTCGAGGTCCGCCTTTCCGGTATCGCTCATGATCTCACCCCCGCAGGCGGCGTCGCCTCGATACAGACCACCTCCTCCCCGATCCGCATCACCCATTGCCGGTTCACCCCCGAGACCCGGATCACGCCATCCTCGGTGGCTTGCGTATTGACCGTCCGTTCGCGGCCACTGGCGTAGCGGAAGATCGCGGGCACCGGCGCATTCCGCGGGAATTCGAAATACGTGAAGGTTCCGTCATCCCAGACGCGGGTCGGGGTGAAGTCGGTGCGCGCGCTGGCCCCATAATTGTAGTTGGGGGCTTGGGCGGCGATGGCGCGCGTGGGCCGCGCATTGTCTTCGGGGTAGCGGAACTGCACCACGTAGAAGGTTGGGCTGCGGGATTCCTGGACGTTGAAATAGTAGCTCCGCCGGTTCGTATAGACGGTCACATTGGTATGGACGCCGCGTGCGACGGGCTTGATCGCGAAGGCCTGACCGCCCGGCACGCCGTCAATCTCGAAGCCTTCCGTATCGCCAGCGATAATCGAGCGGATGCTCTCACCCTCTCCAAACTCGACCGTGGTCACATGGGTGAGCGACACGCTGAGGCGGTAGACCTGACCCTCCTGGTAGGTGGCCAAGCGCACCCGGCTATCGTTGGGACCGCCACGCGGGATGGCTTCGGCTAAGGCGAGGCCGGGCAGCAGCACAAGCACAATTGTTACGAGGGCCTTCTTAAGCAAACTAATTCTCCAATCTGTCGGAGCGGATGGAATATTCGAGAACCGTGAAGCCGAAGGGGTTGGTCCAGACCTCATCTATGGAGCGGCGGGTCTCGAGGCGGAACTCGAAGAGAAGCGTGGCGGTGAAGAGGCCTGTCTGGACACCATTGAGGGATGTCAGGCGCTTGCGCAGGCGCACGGTGGCGCGGTTTGTGCCGATCCGGTTGATGCTGAGGATTTCGACATCAAGCCTGGCATTGGGGCCATAGACCGTCGGGGGATAATTCTCGTTGGCGCTGTTCCAGATCTGGCGCAGCCCGCTCTCGGCAGCTCCGTCCGAGCGGCGCAGGACGCTGCGGATGCGCAGATCGTTGTCTAGCTGGTTGTAGACCTCCCGGTCGGTCACATAGCGGAAGACTTCCGCCTCGATGATCGCCTGGTTGGCGGTCACCGAGGAGGCGCCCACCGAGGCTTCGGGGAGTGCAAAGCCGGTGGCGGGATCATAGGGCACGACCACAGGCGGCGGATCGACATCGAGAATTGCGACAGTCGCCGCGCTCAGGCATCCGAGAATGCCGAAGATGAGCCCGATGAGCCCAAGGCGCTGCCAGAGCCGTTCGCGGCGCAGCGCACCATAGACCAGCTCTTCTTCGATGATTTCTTGTTCACTCGCCACCTGTCACAACCCTTGATCAGTCTGCCCGCAACTCGGGCAGCGTGAAGTCCATAAACTGCTGCTCCTCGGCGATGGTTGCGGCATCGATCACGCCGCCTGTGCCGTCGCCCACGGTCTGCACCGCTTCGAGCTGCCACATGGCGACGAGCGCAATTGCCAGCTCCGCCGTCACCCGCGTGTTGAGGTCGATGCTTTCCTTGAGTTCGTCCATGTCGTCGATGAGACCGACCAGCCTGTCGGCGAGTTCCAGCGATTGGCCTGCGTCTTCATAACTGTTCTGGGCAGCTGCCGAGACGAGCGCGCCGGTCGTCGCTTGCGTCGCCACGCGGTTGGCCCCGGGATTGCCGCTGGTGGCCATTTTCGAGAGGGTGTCGTCGTCAAACCCTAGATCGGCCAGCACCCGGTCCATCTGGGTTTCAATCTCGCCTGCGCCAGAACCGGAGAGCCCCGAGAAATCGCCAGTCTTTATCGCCTCAATCGTGGCGAGGATGTCGCCGAACTCTTGGTCGAGCAGGCCGTTCAACTCGTCTTCCATTTCCGTGCGAATGATTTCCGGCAGTTCGGCAAGGCGGGTGAGCGCTTCATAGGTTCTTTGCAGCTCCGCGAGTTGGTCCGTGAGTGTCGCAAGCTGTTCGCGGAGCTGCGTCAGCTGCTCGTTTTGCAGAATCTCGTCTTCGATCATCTGCCGGAGCTGCTGGATGTCTTGCGCGATGTTCTGGGTGTCGACGACAGGCACGCCTTGCGCGAGGGCAGGGGATAGCATGCAAAGATGCAGGCCAATCCCAAGCGTAGTGGCCAAGGCCGTCCTCATGAGTGAATGTCCCATCAGTCTATCTCCCTGATCGTGAATTCCATGAAGGCGCCCTCGGCCATGCGGGCGCTGGCCAGTGCCAATTCCTCGGCCGAAAGCACGCGGGTCCGCGCGGCTTGAAGACGAATACGCGCGGCGACGAGACGCACGAGTTCGGCGCGGGCATAGGTGTTGAGCGCAACGCTTTCCTGCACGTTTTCCGTCGCGGAAATCCGCTCGACGATGTCCGCAATACGCAAGGCGGCCTGTCGGATCGCGGCGGGCGAGTTATTGCCATAATAGGCCGCGCCATGCCCGGTGATCGAGAGGTTGGCATTGGCCAGTAACGCGGGATCGATGGTTCCGAGCGCTTCGATCCCGCCGATGCGGCTCAGGTAGAGATTGTAGCGTTCGGGGATGACATGGACGTAGTGCTGAGTCTCGGCAAAGGGCGGCACGCCCCCATATTCAAAGACCCGGCCGGGGCCGGCATTATAGGCCGCGAGCGCGTTGATGATGTTGCCATCGAAGGTGTTGAGTTGGGTCGCGAGATACCGCGCGCCGCCATGCACCTGCAGGTAGGGGCTGTCGTAATATTCCGGGTTGATACCAAGATCGCTGGCGGTCCCGGGCATGATCTGGGTGAGGCCGAAGGCGCCGACGGGCGAGCGGGCGCCGATGGTGAAGCGGCTTTCCTGCCAGATGAGCGCCTGAAGAAGCGCGCGCCATTGAACCGGGGAGAGGCCGGCGCGCCCTACGCCCGCAAAGCCGCTGGTTTCCTGGGCGACGCGGATGATGAGCTGCTCGATGTTTTCTGCCGCATCCCCGAACATCTGTGCGCCGCCGGGATTGGGGTCGATGTCGGCATTGCCGTAGACCGCCGCCACCGAGCGGTCGGGATCGCCGCTACCGCTCTCCAGACCTGAGACCATGGCCGGCAAGCCCTGACCACCGAAGCTTGTCTGGGCATCGAGGATGCGCTGCAGGGTTTCGAGTTGCTCCCGTTCGATCTCGGCAATGAGCTCGCGCACGGACAGCTTGTCTGCCTGAATGGCCAAGTCGGCCTCGCGGTCGCCTGTTTCGACGATATCGCGCGCGGTCAGCCCGCTGTCATTGGTCGGCACACCTTGAGACGAGGCCAGACCGGGCAGCAGGCAAAGCGCCACGATATGAGGCAGGCTAGACTTCAATGTCGCCCTCCGGCGCGCCAAGGGGCGTGAAGGTGCAATCAGGCGCGACGGGGGCAGTCGAGGCCAGGAAGGTTAAGCAATTGGCCTGCGGTTCCTGGTACTGGGCGCAGGAGGCCAGCGCGCCGAGCGCGGCGAAAAGCAACAAAATGCGTGTCATGAAAGCCTCCAAAAGTCCGGGCGGTCGCGGTAATCGGCACCGACGAGCGCCTCGCCTTTCTCCATGCCGCCGAGGATGGTGAGATTGGGCCCGAGGGCGCTCAGATCGGCATCAATGACGATCGAGCCCTGGTCGTCGCGGATGAGGGCCAAGCGGCTGTCGCTGCCGGTGTTGAGAAGCACGTCGAGTTCCTTCTCATAGAGGTTCAGCATCGCGTAGTCGGCCGCATGGGCGCGGATGTTCGGAAGCAGGATTTGCGTCGGCACCGCCTCGACAATGGTCTTGCCGGTTCGGGTGCGCTCGAGCTGGCTGGCGTATTGCGTCATCATCACAGCGACGGTGTTCTGTTTGCGTGCGGTCACGAGCCAGTTCGAGAGCCGCTCGGCGAAATATGCGTTGTCGAGCGCCTTCCAGGCCTCGTCGATGACGATGATGGTGGGGCGGCGGTCCTCGATCTCGCGCTCGACCCGGCGGAAGAGATAGGAGAGGACCGCCATCCGCTCCTTCTCGGCCTCGCTGTCGAGAATGCCGGTGAGATCGAAGCCGACCACATCCCCCTCGAGTGAGAAGGTGTCTTCCAGGGTCTGGCCAAAGATCCAGCCGTAGCGGCCCTCTTCGGTCCACTCGAGCAGGCGCTGGTGCAGATCGCCGCCATCATCGGTGGACACAAAAAGAGATGCGAAGTCGCGCCAGTTTCGCAAGGCTGGGTTCGTGGCCTGCGCATTCTGGCGTACGACCTCCTGAATGCGATTTGTTTGCGCGGGCGTCAGCGGCTTGTCGGCACGATAGAGTAGGGTGGCGAGCCAGTCCGAGAGCCAGGCGGTGCCGCGCGCATCGGTCTCGGTCCAGAGCGGGTTGAGGCCCGTGGGTTGGCCGGCTTTGAGCGATGCGTAGCGCCCGCCGTTGGCGCGGACCGCCATCTCCATACCAAGACGGTAGTCGAAGACGAAGATCCGTGCCCCTGCGCGACGGGCTTGCGTCATGAGAAAAGCCGAGAGGACCGACTTGCCTGACCCGGGTCGTCCCATGATCAGCGTATGCCCGCTGGTCGGTTCTTTGTCGGGCGAGCCTTGCTCGTGATAGGAAAACCTATAGGCGCTCTGCTCGGGCGTGGGCAGGTAGGTGATGACGCGGCCCCAAGGGGTTTTCTCGGCCGGTTTGCCGAGCTGGGTCCGATGAAACGCCGCGAAATCCGCGAAGTTGCGATTGGTGATCGCACTGGCACGCACGCGTTTGGGTTGGTTGCCGGGATGATGGCTCAGATAATGGGCTTTGGCCGCGACTCGCTCGCCGATCATCTCCACGCCTTCGGCGGCGGCCGCGTTGACGATTTCCGCGCTAAGGGTCTGCAATTCGTCCAGCGTGTCGCAGAAGATTGTCACGACCATGTGGTGCTCGCCAAAGCTCTGGCGCTTGGCCTCGAGATCATCTGCGGCGATATCGAGCGCTTCCATCAGCGAGAGCGCCGCATCTTGGCTGGCCTGCATCTGACGCTTTTGCCGCTTGATGCGGCCCGCCATGAGGTTGGAATTGATCGGTGTGAAGGAATGGGTGACAATCATGTCGACCGGCAGGTTCAGCATGTCGAACATGGTGCAGGAGGTGGCTTCGGAATATTCCCCGATTGTGAAGCTTTTGCCGAAGCGATGCCCAACGACTCCTTCGGAGAGCTCGAAGTGATCGCCTTGAAACGTCACTCGCGTGTTGGCGACGTTGAAGGACAGGAAGCCATAGGTGTTCGCCGGATAGAGCGGCAGTTCCTGGCCAGTGTTGAGAGCCCCCAGAAAGCCGATCAACTCGCCGGACTTGGCCGAAAGCACACGTGGGTTCAGCTCGCTCAAGCCTGACACGAACACACTCACGGCCTCGCCAAGACGACGCAGACGCCTCTCGGTTGCTTCCTTCAATCGGTCCGGCGCGCTTCGGTTCAGGAAGGGCAGGACGCTTTTCGGAGGCGGGCGATGAATAACGGTGAGCGTCAGGGTTTTGTCGCGCAACCCGCTGGTTTCGAGTTTTGCACGCCAGAGCCGGTCCACCTCGCCCGCGAAACTTTCCTCGCGCACCGGCTCGAGGTCCGGCGTGATTGCCTTGGAGACCTTGTGGACGTAGTAGCTGAACTCCGGCCCCAGCTGCGCGATGATCCGGGCGAAGAGTGCGGTCACCTTGTCGAGATAGGCATCATCCGTCGTGTAGCTGTTGACACCATCCAGCCGGATGCATTGGAAAAGCTCATTGACCCGCGTCCGCACGGTGTGGTCATTGACCAGGCTGACATAGGGCAGCATATGCGCGAGGCGGGTCTCGCGTGCATACCAGTCGGGCGTCATCGTGCGGGGATCGAGTGCTTCGTCCAGGGCTTCACGGGGCATAGCTGTCCCCACCATGGATGGAGCGGTTCCGCGTGGGCGGTGTCTCTTGCAACGCCGTCATCATCACGTCGATGAACCGCGGATCCCAATCCGCGGCCTTCCACAGCACGGGATAGAGCAAGGCGGCCACGCCCAGCACCACGACGTGCTGGACCCAGACGAACAAGAGCGCCGAGCCGAAGAGCCAGACCATCGCGTACATGATGGGCAGGCCCAGAAGCTTGGGCGGGCGCACGAGGCCGAGAAAGAGAGGTGAGCGCTCAGCCACCGGCAAAGACCGCAGCAACGATTGTGGGGGCGGCGGCAACACCGGCGATCCCGACAAGCACCCAAAGCGCCTGGCGAAGATCGATGATGTTGAAGAACCAGCTCAAGAAAACGCCGAGTACGGCAAGCGTCGCGATGACGACGCCAAGCGGGCCGGTCAGCGCATCGACGATGCCCTGCAACAGGCTCTGGATCGGGGAGAGGTCAATGCTTTGCGCGAGCGCGGGTTCTGCGATGACAAGGAAAAGCGCCAGTGAGGCGGCAAAGAGGTTTGAAATCTGTCTCATGAATTTGATCCTTCCAATCGGGCCACGACGGCCATGACGCGGGCTACGTGGTTCTGGGTTTCTCTGTAGGGGGGAATGCCGCCGTATTGGCGGACCGCGTCTGGTCCGGCGTTGTAGGCTGCGAGGGCAAAACGCGGATCGCCGAAGGTTTCCAGCATCATCGCGAGGTAGCGGGCGGAGCCGTCGAGGTTCTGAAGTGGATCGCGCGGGTCAACGCCGAGATCGCGGGCTGTGGCGGGCATCAGCTGGCCAAGACCGATTGCGCCCGCGCTTGAGATCGCGTCCTGCCGGTAGGCGCTTTCCACCTCGATATTGGCGCGATAGAGGGTCAGCCAATCCGTGACGGACAGCCCCGCGCGGCGAAGACCGGGATGGCTGACATAGCGGAGGGCTGTTGCCTCGATGGCCGAGAGAACGTCTGCGCGGGGCAAAGGCGTTGGGCTGGCAAGGGCTGCAAAACGCAGCGCGTCAGGTTCTGTAGCTGTTTCAGCCTCACCGAAGATCTCCAGCCCATCGGCCGCAGATCCTTGGCCGACGCCGTCATTGTAGTTGCGGGCAAAGCTGTTCTGGGATCGGGACGGTGTCAGGGAGCCATCGCTCTCCATAACAAGCACCATTTGTGCCGATGCAGGCGCCGCCAGTGGGGCGAGAAGGAGAAGGCTAGTCGCTACCGCCTTTGTCGCTGGCCGTGAGCTTGTGCGCGGTCCGCTGGCCTTCTTCAAGCGGCACATCGGCATGGGAGAAGCCGATACCGATGAGGAAGGACACCACGCCCGTGATGGTTTTGAACTCGCGGATCTTGATGTCGTTATACGTGGTGCGAGTGCGGGCGGTGACCAGGAGCTTTTCGACGCCTTCGTCAGAGACGGCACGCATGATCCAGACCCCATAGTAGCTGGGGCCCTTCTTGTGTGCCGACTCCTGGCACAGGATTTCAGCGCTATAGCCACTTTCCACGAGTTCGCGGAAACGTGCTTCCGTAACCACATTTGGTGCTTCGATGTCCCAGTTCATGGCCTGGCTCACGCTTTCTCAAAGACGCAACGCCCGGGCATTCCCACTTGAAGCCCAGAGTTGCGATAGTATACTATTAACCGCAAGATATAATACGGCAGATACGGCTGTATCTCGGTTACTCAAAATCTAGGCACGGTCATTGGTGTCTATCAAGGAAAATAGGGGTTTCAGAAACCTGCGGTTGAGCCGATGGGTGGGCATGCAGTCTGTAGCACTGCTTTTGCTCGTTCCGGTTGCAAGCCAGGCGGAAACCTGTTTCGCCCCGTCCCGGCCCTTCGTGCCAAGCGATTCGCAAGCGGCCAGGGACTATGCTGACATCATCCGCCAAGACTTCGAGGCCTACATCTCGGGCATTCAGGACTACTTCCGGTGCCTTGAGTTGGAGCGTGCACGGGCCTTCGAGGAAGCCCGCGAAGTCAGTCAGGACTACGGTCGGTTTCTGGAGCTGGTGGGGGATTGATGGGCGATTGGGCGTGCACCAGGCTTGCAGCCCTTGGAAACCAGACGCCGATAACACCCTCAAATATCTACTTTTTAGATAACAGATTTCATCCGCTAGCGACGTCACAAAAGGTATGTGACGCGTGGCGAAAACAATCAGAAGCAAGGGACAAGTGGCACTTTGTCAGGCGTTGGTCGACGCCCGTGTCAAAGCGGGCCTTGGTCAGAAAGACCTTGCAGACAGACTCAGATGCCACCAGTCCCTTATTGCCCGTCTTGAGAGCGGCCAGCGCCGGGTCGACGTTGTCGAGCTGGTCGTTCTGGCGCGTGCCATCGGCTTTGACCCGTTCGAGGTTCTGGCGATCGTCGAAGCCGCCACGGAGCCCGACCATAGAATTTGACAGCAAAGAAATTTTGGGACGTGCACGCTTCGTGCGTCCCCATGTGAAGTGAGCTGCTCAACAAAGAGCAGTTAGCCAACATCCACCTCGTGCGGCCTGCGGCGCGAGTGAGCGCCTTATGACACCATACCGCAAATACAGCGCCACAGTGCAGGAAGTCAGTAAGCAGTGAACAATGATAACGGTGAAGGCGTCGCGATCGCCAATCTGATCGGGACCGATGGGTGCAGCATTGTTGGTTGGGTTTATCGCTGGACTGCAGGCTCGCATGCGGTGATGTGGGACGTCCACGGGCCCCAGCCGGTGTCGGAAATCCGGCCGGACCTGACCCCGGAACAGAAGCAGGAAATCGACTTCGATGCGCTCAAGCGGATCGGAAGAAGCGACAGCAACTAGGCTTCTCAACTAGTCGCCAGCGAGTAATGGTGGAAAGGGTGCGATAGCACACCGGACGTTGGAGCTGACGGCAGCGAAAGCCTCGAAAGAGCCCATGTGACCGATGCCGCGTGATGAGCCGATGGCGGCTTTGCGCAGATAGTGACATTTGCAAAGTGGTTGTTTTGACCAGTTGAGCGGCGGTCCCCCGCTGCACGAGCATTGAAAGGAGCAGACCTTCGCCGCAGGTGCAGCTGACAAACATCATCGAACGGAAGGGATGCGGGACAAACCCGCCTTACGCAAATTAGGTTTGAATGTCCGATATCCAATGGGTAGTTTGTTCAGCGAAGTCTGTAATTTGTGGTTGCCAGTCAATTGCTGATTGCAATTTTCGCGCCGACATTTGCTGATCGAGGGTCGGGCCTTTCGCCCACGCACCGTTCTCTTTCACAGCCTCATCCACTGTGCGGATCATAGGTTCAGTTGGAGACCCGTAGGCTTCAGAGATGACGGAAGCGATCCTGCCTACCGTGACACCCTCCTCAGAAACGGCGTTAAAGAAGCCCACAAGATCGGAGCGTTCCACGAGGTCGCAATAGACTCGGGCCAAATCGGAGCTTTCGATAAGGGGCCAGCGTGTCGCCTTACTCCCCCAGATTTCAGTTCTTTGACCATTCTTCGCGGCAGACAAGAAGCGATAGAACACTCCGCCGTCACGCATGTCATAAACCATCGCCGGATGGACAACCGCCGTGCGCAGCTGAGGCGCGTCAAGGAGCATCTGGGCATGCGCAACCATCCAAGAAAACGCGGGCAGAGGATTAAATGGTCGGTCTTCCGTTGCAATCTCGTCGCCAGTTTCACCGTAGAGCCAGCATCCCCCAGTATAGATCAGGCGGGTCGGGTCGCTGCGAGTTGCCGCCGCCTGCGTCAAGGCTTTCATCGCCTTGGCGTCCACATCTCCCATATCTTCACCAAACGTCGCGGCAGCCTGAATGATCGCGTCGGATGAAACAGCCGCATCTGCCCAACTGTCCGGTTCTGTAAGATTGCCTCTGAAAGGTGTCGCACCAGCGGAGATGAGTAGTTCATCAGACTTCTCCGAGCGGCTTAAAGCCAAGACTTGATGGTTTCGGCTCACCAGTTCCGCGACGACAGCAGTTCCGATTGTACCTGTGCCACCCAAGATAAATACCTGCATGAATCGCACTCCATTTTGAGACAAATCCCACGCCTACAACCTCAACCTAGGTTGATATCAAGCACTAATTCTACACAAACGGACTTTCGCGTGCCCCGCAACATCGATCACCCTGGGCTCACACCGGACTTGCGGCGCGGTGGCGGTGGGATCGCAGCGAATCCGCACCACATCCAAGCCGCCAGATGACACAGTCCAGCCCAATCAAGACATCCATGCAAGGTGCAGCGAAGGCTCTGCTGCAGTCGCGAAAGGCTTACCGAGAGCGGACCTTCAAGTCTGCTCAGTTGCCTCAGGCGATGCTGCGCCCGGCTTCAAGGTTAGCGAAGCGCAGGTTTCCGACTTTGCAACGTTGCGACAAAGTTTCAGTTCGCCAGCCATCTGAAGCTGACTTGCGATGGCACGGCTATGATTAGCGGACGGTCGACGCCGCAACAGGAGCACGTTGATGGTTGTGCTTCAAGACAACATCTGGGTTCCAGTCGCGTGAGCTGAGGCGAATGTTCCAAGCCAATCTAGAATCGCCAAGTCACTCTCAGACCTCCGCCGACTTCCTCGCCGTGCGTGTTTTTTGTGTAGACGACTCCGGCGGATGCATCCACTGAATGGCTGTCCATTATTGCGAGGCCGAGGCCCAAAGACAGGGCGTCTGCGCCACGGTGCGTTCCTATGAATGATTGCGTTATGCCCGGCGTGGGGGCAAGTGCCGCAGTGATGTTGTGGACTTGCTGATCTGATGCGAGAAAGTCATGTTCATATCTTATGAACGCCAGGGGCGCGAGGCCTGCTCCTGATGTTGGTCCTGCCAGGTTGAGCCCGACACTTGCGACCAAACTCTCCGTTTGTGCATCTTGGATACGAAGGGCAGTAGCCCCAGCGCCATTTTCAGCAAAACCATCCTGTTCGTAGTGCGTGTAGCCAAGGCCAAACTCAGGTGCGAGATGCCAGTCTGCAATCGGCGCTAGTCCCCGGTATTCGGCTCTGAAGCCAGCCGATATTGATCGGCTATCAAATGTAGCTTGGTGCTTTTCCGACGCGCCCGCCAAAATAGCTTCTCTGCTCCCCTCTGTCTTGCCCCAAGATACACCTGCCATACCGGTGAACGACCAATCTGACCACTCGTGATTTCCGTACAGACCGACATGATATGCATCGGTGTCAACACTGACAGACGACGCAAATTCATGGGAGCCAAACGAATAAGCCCCGTATCCTGCGTAAGCTCCGATCGTTGTCTGCCCCTCTCTAGCCAAATCCATTCCTAAGACAAACTGGCTTAAGTTGTAGTCGAAACCGTTAAGGTATCGGTCTGGATCGACGGAACCCTGCATCACTCCGGCATCCAGCCAAATCCTTCTGCCGTCGCTCAGTGTTTCTGAAGACCTTCCGTCGCCGTACCCGCGCCCCATGGCGTTTGAGAGTACCATATTGCGCAGATGATCACTGTGCTCCAGTGCCACCGTCATGTAGGAGGCGTATGCTTCTGGATGCAGTGTGGTGACAGTTGAAAGCGTGCCGTGCGACAAGGTACCGCCACCGTTTGTCGCCAGGTTGCCAAACCCCGCCGTGTTAGGGTTACCGGTTGCCGGATCCAGCGGCACGACCACAGAAGTTGTCGACACGTGGGTTCCGGAAGGTTCAGTGGTGGTTGTGGTGATGACTTGCGTTGCCCCGCCCCCGATTGTGTCCAACGGAACGGACACAGTTTCTTCCGATACCGTTGTTCCATCAGGTTCGGTCACAACAGTGGTGATTTCCTGAGTAACCGCGCCGGTATTCGGGTCAATCTGAACGGTTTGTGTGATCGTGGTTACGTTTGATGTCTCCGGTTCTACAACTGTCCAGACGCTCGGATCGGTGCCGACCGGATCTGGAAGTACTGAAACCATAATGGCCTGCGTGTTCGATGTGTTTGGTTCAACTAAAACAGTATTTGTGAACTGAGGTGTGTAGCCTGTCGCGATCTGTGGATGGTTCGTCAGTCCGACATCGTGAAACGCAATTTCAACGCGCCCGTCGACCACCGGATCATTGACAATGGTATAGATGAGACTTGCAGGCAGATCGGATCCGGCTGTCGAAAGATCGGCAGCGGTTGGTGTTAGGGGCGCGGCATCAAATCCCTGTAGGTGCGTGGTGAGGGCACTGCTCGAATTGGCTGTCGCAACTGTATAGCGGCCATTCACACCTCCGCCGATATAGTCGGCAGCAGTTGCGCTGGTATCCACTGCGTGTGGGACAAAGAGCAGCGTGTCATACCCACTAAGGCTTGCCTGTGAGTCATTGCCTACGTTTGTTACAAGCTGCCCCGCATATCTGGTGCTCCCAGGAATACATGCGCCAGCCGATAGTAGGCATTCACCGTCAGGGCTGATGCCAATTTCGACCCGATTTCGACCGGAAAAGGAAAGATGGTTAGCGTTGATAACAGTCGCGCGCAAGCCAGCAGACACGCCAGGCCCAACACTTTTAGCTCCCATGACATCGATGACTGCGTCCGTGAAATCGGCAGTATTAATACCATTGTTCACCGTGTATGATCCTAGGACGCCGTTCGTCCGTAGAGTGCCGTTTGAAACGACGAGTCCCTCAAGCTGCTGGAAGCGAGAACTCCGCTCCTGGAAGATACCCCCGTTGGTGATGGCGATACTCTCGATGGCATCTTGCTGAGCGTTGTTGGTCACCATATCATTCCAGTCAAGCGTTCCGCCATCAATTGAAACAGCATTCACATTGAGACCCCGACCAAGAGTTGGTGCCACGTCCCCCACGAAGCGGGTAGTTCCCGCACCGATTTCAAGCATCAATTCGTCCGGAGCGGCATCGTTCCCCCTGATGGATGTCTGAGGTCCATTCAAAGTGATCAGGTTGTCGCCTGAGAATGAAATACGGCTGCTTCCGGTATCCCGCTCCCTTATGGTCAAGGTCGCACCATTCTTGAGGCTTATGTCCCCGTCAATGACCTCTGGAGCCGTCAGCAAGAGTTCGGTGTTGATCCCGTCAAGTTCGATCAATCCGCCGGTGACAGAGGTTCGTTGCAACTGCGTGGTATCATTCTGAAGCAGGCTGAGGACTGAATTGTTGACGAGGCTCAGGCTGCCACCGCTGGCAATATTCAGGTTTCCCTCGATGCGCGTTGACAGTTCTGTTCCAGTGAATTCAAGCGACGCCCCGTCATCGACCGAGACCGTGACCCTCTCGGCGAAATTGGGCTGAGAACCTAAAGAGAGCGTGTTTGAACCTGCCTCGGCCCGGATAAAGGGCACCGACCCAGTCGGCCCCGCCATCAGGAACTGCGTTGCCCCGATCAAACTGTTTTGGCTGAACGCCAGGGTCGCATTGTTGAGGGTCAGACCACCTCCTTGGGAGCCATTTGCAGCGGACCCAAGTATGAAATACTCGATTGCACCAGTCTCGAGAACGTTGGTGTTTTTCGTGCCCGGCAACACCATTAAGTTCGTGTTTTCCAAAATGAGCCGGTCAAACTGTAGCGTTACGTCGATGTGCTCATCGATTCCAGAGTTGCCAAATGGCAATGCGGTTGCAGTGACGTCCGTTTGGGCGCCATCCGTGCGTGTGGAACCGATGAAAACGTTGCGCCAGCTTTGGGTCATAAAGTCTGGGAACCTCACATCCGCCGAGAATCGAAGGCGTGGCTCAACATTCGAACCCGCGATCCAATCGGCGTCCCAAACAAGCCCGTCATACGCGCCGGTAAGCTGCGTGATGTAAATATTGGTGGGGCTTGGGCTGTTGTTCAGGATTGGGTTGTTGGACAGGGTTTCGGCGCACCCGAAACTCAAACCAGCCTCACTTACAGATGAGCAATACCCTTGAGCCAAAACAGACCGCGGCCCGCCGACAAAGATAACAAACAACGCAACACCGAAACGGTATCTACCTTTTAACACTACACAACTCCCGAACGAAAAGGGCGTAGCTCGGACCTTGCCTGTGACTGAGTTAACAACGCCCTAAGATTGTCCCCAATAGGCCGGCGTTCGACAAGCGTTGTATTGGGGTCTGAAGACAGAACTGACGGTCCTGAGATCAGGGCCTGAACACTGCTGGCAGTAGCTGTGAGACCTGCATTCTGCGAAATTCCATGTCTTGATAAATGTCTGCTCGCCGGCAGGACTTAGGAACAGTGCAGCCGGAGCGTAGTGACTGCCCCACCTTCCATGAAAGGTCGAGTTGGGCTGGCGGGCGTACTCTGGCAGATTGAATGTGGTGCGGATACGTTGCAACCTTGCAGCCGCACCGCCGCAAGTCGGCTTGGAGCCCAAACCTACCTTCCATTGTCGAACTCATGGTTGTATGAAACTCTTATGATTGGCCGCCTCTTAACCAAGCTATTTGGTTCCAACTCCCGGAAAACTTTCCAATTTCAGCCTCGTTGGAAGGAAGGGCTGGTCGTGACAGGCCCTGGGGGATCATTCGTACTCGAACTTCCGATGGGCGTATATTCTGCGTATCTTCCAACTCAAACGGCCTGGGAAACGACGGCTCCAGATTGGGCAAGAGACCTTTGGCCGCTGCTGAAGAGTGAACTGGAAGACTGGTGCGTTAGAAACAAGGCTGAGTTTCACATCGATGAGACTGCGACAGTGCTCGTGGTGTAATAGCCAAGGTCGGCTTTGTCCGCGCCTCTACCGTTCAACCCTGATTGTAGGCTGCACTTGCGGCGAACGTCAGCTCCTGCGGGTGGTACCGCAGCAAAAAGCTGCGGCGGATCTAGTCAAATTACAGTGTTTGCAAATGGCGCTCTCTGCGCTTCGCCGCCCCTAGAGCAGACCGCAGCATAAGCCAGGGCCGCCACCGCCTGCTGAACGGCGGCTTTCGGGAAAGCTCTCGCGCTTGCAGCAGCGCCTTCGCTCCACCCTGCATGAATGTCGTGATTGGGCTGGCTGGCGTCATCTGGCAGCTTGAATTTGGTGCGGATCCGCTGCAGTCTTGCAGCCGCACCGCCGCAAGTCGGCTTTGAGCCCACTTTGTCAAATGCTGCAGGCTGGATAAATGGCAGCTTGGCATTGCCGACTGTGCGGCTTAACCTACACGTATTGATCATCTTAGAAGATGAAGCTCCCGTGTGACGCAACAGGTCATGTCAGGGAGTGTCCTTCTTCAGTAAAACTGGGGAGGACCTGTCTTTGAAACACACACTACAAATTCGTTTTGTTCCGGGGCGCTATGCTGTTTCTCGACTTGCGGTCGATGCGGATGTTCCCGATTGGTTGAACGGACCGGGCTTTAAAGCGGTTATCAACTCCGATGACGAAACAACCTTAGTCTGCCTAGAAGATCGCGTTCCCGCTGATGTGGAAACAGAAAGAGGTTGGGCCTGCCTTCGCACGATTGGTCCGTTCCCGTTTGCTGCTGCTAGAATTGTCCAATCCCTTATCGAACCTCTTTCAGCCAATGGCATCGGTGTTTTTGTCGTCTGCACTTACGACGGCGAGCACGTACTAATATCTGCCTCAGATGCCGATAAAACAGTGCGGTGTCTGGAAGCGGCGGGGCATATTTGCAGCGGGTAGTGCCCAACACATTGGCTCCAAACGAAATGAGAGGATTGAGAGAAATAATGCAAACCGGATTAACTGGAAGCTGTCTATGCGGACAGGTAACTTACGGCACGGATTCTGAGCCGCTTTGGATCACCATTTGCCATTGCCGATTCTGTCAACGCGCCACGGGTTCGGATCGTATGATCCAACCAGTTTTTGAGAAGCAAGATTTCAGCTTCGGCGGCACCAGCCCGGCGGTCTATGCACAAACGTCAGAGGGAAGCGGCAAGGAGATCAACGTACACTTCTGTTCGCATTGCGGAACCAAACTGGCGCTGACATTTGAACGGTGGCCGGACAAGATTGGTCTATATATCGGAACGTTGGATGATCCCTCCGCGATCAAAGTTGGGCCTGAGAACAGCAAGCACATCTTCGTATCTGAAGCTCCTTCCGGGACGATTCTGCCGCCAAAAGTGAAGATCTTTGATCGCCACGCTGCGGAGAATGATGGCACGCCCATCGAGCCAACCGTCCATGCAAAGCCGGTCGCCACCTAGTGAAAACAGTCGTTCGCGCAGCCGCAGCGAACGACTTCAAAGTCTCGCTCTCCGGACCTTGGTGCCGACAGCAGCGAACGGCCAGTATTTGAGTAATCTCAGCACGCTCAGATTTTCGCAGTTTGGTGGCACCGCTGTCATTTTCAGCGCTAGTAGTTCACCTGTTCAAAGCCGTAGTCGCCCTCATAGTCACGCCAATCGACGAAGACAGATCTGTGGTAGATGCCGGGGCAATTCTGGCCCCAGCGTTCAAGTCCCACATGGGCCTCGGGCAGGGCAGTTATGGAAGATCGTTGCCATGAGAAATCGCCTTGGGTCCCGTAAGTGCCGAGGACCACGGTCGCGCTGCGATTGCAGTCACCGTCACGACCTGATTCATGCTGCCGCGCATAGCGAACATCAAAGACGCGGATGGACCGCACGAAGCTGAACTCAGGTCCGCTTATATCGATGTCCGCGCGATCTTGCACGAGCTGGAGGACCCAGTCGGCTGGAACGAGATCGTAGACTGGCGGGGATTGGAGCGGTCGACGGTTGTCGGGCCGGTACAAAACATCAAAGATGCGCTCAGCGTTGTTTGATGGCCGATCACTCTCATAGGAGGCACCCATGGGACAGCGCCAGATTTGCAGCGGCGGTTCCACCGGCCAGGGCGTAATCCGCCGGATGAATTCGGCGCGAGCCCGGGCGCATGGTACCGAAGCCGGCCAACCGCCAGACAGACACAAGAGGATCGCGCAGTCGATCGGGTATGTCTGCGCGCGGGCGGGTGCCGACAGCGAAAGACCTGTCACGGTCAAAGCGACTGCGACCGAGGGGAGGAGCTTCTTGACTGAATGGCGCATGCTGGGAAACTTCCGTGACAGGAGTCCAGCATACATACATACGTAAGTATACTATTGCAACACTAAGCATAACGACGTATAATGAAGTTTATGTTAATTTTGAGACGTCTCAATCAACGCGTTATTCATGGCTTGCGAGCCCGCCGTACTCGCCCCGCACTTGCACGTAAGGTCTCATCCAACCGCTCGGCGGTGCGGTCTGAGCCTTGCGCTTTTGTGCGATTTGAGCCAACGCAGATGGGTATGTTACCACCCAACGGTTCCGCGTTGCGTGATCGCCTTGGATAGCGCGCTGTACCAGGATCCGAACCGCACCGGGTGTGCCGGCGGCTGAACTCAGTTCGTTGCGCGGCAATGTCCTCAGTTTCCAGAGCGGCGGCGGCGAAACGCTGCGTTGAGCAATAAGGCCGGCGGTGTCATGCAGCCGTCGGGTCCCGACCGAAAGGAACAACATTGCAGATGGCCTCCAACACAACGTCCTCCACCCTGGCTCTGCGACTTCGGCGGATCGGTGATCACTTGATCGAAGGCGCGCCCGCGCCGATGCGCCTGGCCCTGGCCACGACCCTGGCGGCTTTTGCACCGGCCATCGCCACCGCGTTCCTTGCCCCGCATCTGACGGCGGTCCCGTTTCTTGGGGCGCTTGCGACGATCACCGGAATCCGCGGGTCCGGCTTTCGCGTGGCGAGCTTGGCGCTGCTGGTCGGCGGAGGCGCTGTCATTCTGGTGCAGCTGTTCAGCGACTGGGCGCCGATGCTGGCCGCCCTGCTGGCGCTGGCCGCGGCGATCTTTGGCCGTTTCGGCCACGCGCGCCCGATGATGGTCGTCTGCGTCACCTGGTCGGTCTTTACCGGCCAGATCATTCCCACGAACGAACCGGCGCTGGTGTTGGCGTGCTACTGGGGCGGGGCGCTTTTCGCGATGGCGGTGGCGTGGCTGTCGCATGCCGCCTACAGCTTTACGGCGGAAGGAGACCGGTCGCACGCCCATGCGCTGGTGCTGGGGGTCCTCTTCGCCAGCGGGTTCGCCTTTGCAACATGGTTCGGGCGCCATTATTTCAGCGAGCTTGGCGCCCACGGATATTTCTTTCCCCTGGCCTTTGCGTTCCTGTGTCTGCCGCCACATTCGCAGTTCTTTGGCAACACGATCAAGCGTTGCATCGGCACGGTCCTGGGCTGGCTTGTGTCCATCGGTCTGCTGGCGCTGTCGCTGCCCACCTGGGCCAGCATTGTGCTTGGCCTGAGCTGTTATGTCATGTTCCAATGGCTGATTTCGTGGTCAAAGCTGGTTTCGATGGCCGTGATGACCATTGCAATCATCCTTCTGATCGGGGTGTTTGCACCCGGTCAGCCCATCGCAACCGAGCGGCTCGATGCGGTGCTGGCAGCGGCGGCGATGGCATTTGTGCTGGCGTTTGTGGCGGTGGTCGTCTTGCGCGCGATCTCTCCCAAGGCCTTGGCGG
>NZ_JAATOX010000006.1 GCF_011806385.1 Phaeobacter sp. HF9A
CTGGAAGCGGTATCGCTGTTCTCACCCGGCCGTGGTTTGCGGCGGGCGGCGGCGGCCGATATGGCCCGCCGACCGGAGGCTTTGGGCTGGAAGCTGCGCGGCGTTCTGCAATCGGCGGAGCAGTCCTATGAGGTGGAGACCTCCTCTGAAGGTGGCAATGCGCGGCAGGTGAAGATCGACGGCAAGGCAGCAAGCCAGGTGGCATTGGGGCGTCTTGCGCGGGTTGTCTGGTTGATCCCGGCCATGGACCGGCTGTGGATCGAGGGGGCCGAGGGGCGGCGGCGGTTCCTTGATCGCATCGCGCTCAGCTTTGATCCGGACCATGCCGAGGCGAGCCTGAGCTATGAAAAGGCGATGCGAGAGCGCAACCGGCTGCTGAAGGACAGCGTGCGTGATGCCGCCTGGTATCGGGTGCTGGAAACGCAGATGGCCGAGGCCGGTCATCGGATCCACCAGACCCGTGTGGAGGCGGTGTCGCAGCTTGCCCGTGCTCAGGCGGAGGCAGAGACCGCCTTTCCCGTGGCCGAGTTGCAGCTCGTCCAGGCCGAGGGCGAGATGCCGGAGAGCGCGGCAGATCTGCGCGCGGCGCTGGATGCGGGGCGTGGGCGGGATCTGGCGGCGGGGCGTACTTTGATCGGGCCACATCGCAGTGATCTGATGGGTCACTACGCCGCCAAGGGGCTGCCCGCAAAGGACTGCTCGACCGGCGAGCAAAAGGCGCTGCTGGTTTCGCTGATCCTGGCCAATGCCCGCGCCTTGCAGGCGGAAGAGGGCGCCGCCCCGATCCTGCTGCTGGATGAAGTGGCGGCGCATCTGGATGCGGGGCGCAGGGCGGCGCTCTATGACGAAATTTGCGCCTTGGGAACGCAAGCCTGGATGACCGGCACCGGGCCGGAACTCTTTGCCGAGCTTGGGGATCGGGCCCAGCATCTTGAAGTCACCGATACCGGTGGGCAGAGCGGAGTACACCTGCTGTGACCTTGAGCATATGGGATCTCGCAATCTATGCCGCAGCGGTGTTTGCGCTGTTTCTAACCCCTGGCCCGGTCTGGCTGGCGCTGGTGGCGCGAGCCATTTCCGGCGGATTTCACGCAGGCTGGCCTTTGGCGCTTGGCGTGGCAACGGGCGACATCTTCTGGCCGCTGATTGCGATCTTGGGGGTGAGTTGGGTCACGGCGGCCTCGACCATGATCGCGCTGGTTCTCAAGGGCGTGGCGGTTCTGGTCTTTCTGCTGATGGGGATCGTGACGCTGCGCGGCGCGGATCAGACGATCACGACCAACAGCCGCCTGACGCGACCGGGACGGCTTGCGGGATTTTCCGCCGGAGTGATTGTGATCCTGGGCAATCCCAAAGCGGCGTTGTTCTACATGGGGATCCTGCCGGGGTTCTTTGATCTGTCGGTCGTGACCTGGCGCGATGTGCTGGCCATTCTTCTGGTCTCGATGGCGGTGCCGCTGATGGGGAACGTCATTCTGGCGGGGCTCGTCAGCCGTTTGCGGGCTGTGCTCAGCGCACCGAGCGCGCTGCGGCGGATGAACATTGGCGCGGGCTGCCTGCTGATCGCAGTGGGCTGCATCATCCCCTTTACCTGATGTCGAGCCAGCCGCGCAAATAGGGCAGCATCGCCTCCGCCGGGGGGATCATCTGCGCGTGCTCCTGACAGAAGCCGATCGCCAGCACATGGGTCAGGAAGGCCTGCACCCCCTCGGCCAATAGCACCGGATCCTGATCATCGCGGATGCGACCGCGTTGCTGCATGCCTGTGATCCAGCCGGCACAGAGCGTAACCTGACGGATAAACCCCTGGGTGATGACCTCGTCCACATTTTCGCTGGTGGTGCCAGAGTAGCGAAGCAGCAGCTCAAAAATCATCCGGTCCTGTGCGACGAAGTCCAGCAAGGGCGCCAGCCTGCTCGCGATCTCGTCGGGCGTGTCTGGATCGGGCATCGCCTCCATCTGGTCGAGATATCCCATCACCCGCGCGCCGAAGATCACCGCAAGCAAGCCCTCCTTGTCGCCGAAGTGAGAGAACAAGGTGCCCTTGGCGACGCCGGCCTTGGCGGCGACCTCCTCCATGCGCAGCGCGGCGCAGCCCTCGGTGTCGATGATATGCTCAGCCACCGACAGGAGCTTTGCTCTGGTTTCCAAACGCCGTTTTTGCGGGGCACGTGACATGGGACGGGGTCTCCACTGGACAAATATTGACCACGGTCAATTTTAAAGTTGACTGCGGTCATTTTTTACATCAACAAATTGACCACGGTCACATATCAGAATGAAGGTCCTCATGTCGATGCGCAAAATTCTACTTCTAAACGGTCATCCCGGCCACACGTCTCTCAACAAATCACTGGCGGAGGCCTATCGCGCGGCGGCAGAAGAGGCCGGACATCAGCTGCGCTATCACGATCTGTCACAGATGGAGTTTGACAGCGATTACGGTTTGGGCGGCTATGCCAATTACAAACCGCTGGAGCCGGTGCTGGAGACATTCCTGACGGATCTTGAATGGGCCGAACATGTGGTGATCACGACGCCGCTGTGGTGGGGCATGCTTCCGGCCAAGCTCAAGGGGCTCTTTGATCGCGTCCTGCTGCCCGGGCGCACCTTTGACACCCGCAATACCTCTTTGATCGGACTGCCTGCACCGATGCTGTCGGGCAAGACCGCGCGGGTGATCCTGACAATGGACACGCCCCCGCTGTTTCTGCGCCTGGCCTATAGCAATGCGGTCAAGAAGATTCTGACGCGTCAGATCCTCGGCTTTGTGGGGATCAAGCCAACCCGTTTCACCTCCTTTGCGCCGGCGTCGCACCCAAAGGAAAACCACCTGCGGAGCTGGCTCAAAAAAGTATCTGATCTGGGCACCCGCGCGGCGTGATTCTGCCAAGAAAAAAAGGGGCTTGGGCGTGACATCCCCCACCGGAGCGCGTATAAAATCGGAAAGTAAAAATAGGATGGCGTGAATGTCCGAAAACGAGCAAGCTCCCGAAGAATATGGTGCGAATTCCATCAAGGTTCTCAAGGGGTTGGAGGCCGTGCGCAAACGGCCCGGCATGTACATCGGCGACACCGACGATGGGTCCGGTCTGCACCATATGGTCTATGAGGTCGTGGACAACGGGATCGACGAGGCCCTGGCTGGCCATGCGGACCGTGTCACGGTCACGATCCACGCGGATTCCAGTGTCTCGGTGAGCGACAACGGGCGCGGTATTCCGGTGGATCTGCACGAGGAAGAGGGTGTCTCTGCGGCCGAGGTCATCATGACCCAGCTGCATGCGGGCGGCAAATTCGACAGCAACTCCTACAAGGTCTCCGGCGGTCTGCACGGCGTCGGCGTATCCGTTGTCAACGCGCTGTCGGATTGGCTGGAGCTGCGCATCTGGCGCAACGGCAAGGAACACGTGGCCCGGTTTGAACGCGGCGATACCGCAGAGCACCTCAGGATCGTGGGCGACTGCGGGGATCGCACCGGCACCGAGGTGCGTTTTCTCGCCTCGACCGACACATTCTCGAACCTCGAATATGTCTATGAGACCCTGGAAAAGCGCCTGCGCGAACTGGCCTTCCTGAACTCCGGCGTGCGTATTGTCCTGCGCGATGAGCGCCCGGCAGAAGCGCTGGAAACAGAGCTGTTCTACGAGGGGGGCGTCAAGGAGTTCGTCAAATACCTCGACCGCTCCAAAACGCCGGTGATGGACGCGCCGATCTATATCGTGGGCGAGAAGGATGACATCGGCGTCGAGATCGCGATGTGGTGGAATGACAGCTACCACGAGACGGTGCTGCCCTTCACCAACAACATTCCGCAGCGCGATGGCGGCACCCATGTCGCGGGTTTCCGTGGCGCGCTGACCCGGACCATCAACAACTATGCGCAATCCTCCGGCATCGCCAAGAAGGAAAAGGTTTCCTTCACCGGTGATGATGCGCGCGAAGGTCTGACCTGCGTTTTGTCCGTAAAGGTGCCGGACCCCAAGTTCTCCAGCCAGACCAAGGACAAACTGGTGTCCTCCGAGGTTCGTCCGGTGATCGAGAGCCTGATGGGCGAAAAGCTCGCCGAATGGTTCGAGGAAAACCCCAATGTAGCCAAACAGGTGGTCGGCAAGATCATCGAAGCCGCCCTGGCCCGCGAGGCCGCCCGCAAGGCGCGCGAGCTGACCCGGCGCAAGACGGCGATGGATGTGAACTTCCTCGCTGGCAAGCTCAAGGATTGTTCCGAAAAAGATCCCGCCAAGACCGAAGTCTTCCTCGTGGAGGGGGATTCCGCCGGGGGCTCCGCTCAGACCGGGCGCGACCGTCAGACCCAGGCGATCCTCCCGCTCAAGGGTAAGATCCTGAACGTGGAGCGGGCGCGGTTTGACCGCATGCTGGGCTCGCAAGAGATCGGCAACCTGGTGATGGCGCTCGGCACGGGCATTGGCCGGGACGAGTTCAACATCAGCAAACTGCGCTACCACAAGATCGTCATCATGACCGACGCGGACGTCGATGGCGCGCATATCCGCACGCTCCTGCTCACCTTCTTCTACCGTCAGATGCCGGAGCTGATCGAAGGCGGGTATCTCTACATCGCGCAGCCGCCGCTGTACAAAGTGAGCCGCGGCAAATCCGAGGTCTACCTCAAGGATCAGGCCGCGATGGAGGATTACCTGATCAATCAGGGGGTTGATGGTGCGGTTCTGCGCCTCGGGGACGGATCGGAAATCGCCAGCCAGGATCTCACCCGCGTGGTAGACGAAGCGCGGCGGCTGAAGCGTCTGTTGGACGCCTTCCCAACCCACTACCCGCGTCATATTCTTGAACAGGCGGCGATTGCGGGGGCCTTCGTGCCCGGTGCCGTTGACCACGATCTGCAAGGCGTGGCCGACAAGGTTGCAACCCGTCTTGACCTGATTGCGCTGGAATACGAACGCGGCTGGCAGGGGCGGATCACGCAGGATCACGGCATCCGCCTGGCGCGCATCTTGCGCGGTGTGGAAGAGGTTCGCACACTGGACGGCCCGATGCTGCGCTCCGGCGAGGCGCGCAAGACCGGCAGCTTTACCAAATCCCTGCAAGAGATTTACGGCACGCCTGCCGTGTTGCAGCGCAAGGATCGCCAGCAAGCCATCTACGGGCCGCTGGATCTGCTAAAAGCCATTCTGGACGAAGGCGAAAAAGGGCTGACCCTGCAACGCTACAAGGGTCTGGGCGAAATGAACCCCGATCAGCTTTGGGAAACCACGCTGGACCCGGATGCCCGCACCCTGCTGCAAGTCCGCGTGGACGATATGATCGAAGCCGACGATCTGTTCACCAAGCTGATGGGCGATGTGGTGGAGCCGCGCCGCGAGTTCATTCAGAAAAACGCGCTTAGCGTCGAAAACCTCGACTTCTAGGGGCTTTTGGGATCGCGCATTAACACGCGCGATCCCTTTTCCCGCGCGACCTTTGGCGTTAAAGGGGCAAGACAAAGGAGACCCGCGCGCATGTCCATGAACTCATTTGGCCACCTCTTCCGTGTTACCACCTGGGGCGAAAGCCACGGGCCCGCGCTTGGCGCAACTGTTGATGGTTGCCCGCCCAACGTGCCGCTTGAGCCGGCGCTGTTGCAGCAGTGGCTGGACAAACGCCGCCCCGGGCAGAACAAAAACACAACCCAGCGCAATGAGCCCGACGCGGTGAAAATCCTGTCCGGCGTGTTTGAGGGCAAATCCACCGGCACGCCGATCCAGCTGATGATCGAAAACACCGATCAACGCTCCAAGGATTATGGCGATATCGCCCAGACCTTCCGTCCGGGCCACGCCGACATCACCTATTTCCAGAAATACGGCAACCGCGACTACCGCGGCGGCGGGCGCTCCTCGGCGCGCGAAACCGCAGCGCGGGTGGCGGCAGGTGGCGTTGCGCGCGAGGCGATCAAGACCCTTGTGCCGGGACTGGAGATCAAGGGCTACATGACCCGCATGGGCGAGCTGGAAATCGACCGCAGCCGCTTTGATTCGGCCGCGATTGACCAGAACGATTTCTGGATCCCCGACGCCGCCGCTGTGCAGGACTGGGAAGACTACCTGCAAGCGCTGCGCAAGGATCATGACTCGGTCGGCGCGGTGGTCGAGGTCGTGGCGCGCGGTGTGCCCGCAGGCATCGGTGCGCCGATCTATGGCAAGCTCGATACCGATCTGGCGGCTGCGATGATGTCGATCAACGCGGTGAAAGCGGTGGAAATTGGCGAGGGCATGAATGCGGCCGTTCTGAAGGGGTCACAAAATGCCGATGAGATCTTCATGGGCAATGACGGTCAGCCGGTCTATTCCTCCAACCATGCCGGCGGCATTCTGGGCGGCATTTCGACCGGGCAGGATGTGGTGGTGCGCTTTGCGGTCAAACCGACCTCCTCGATCCTGACGCCGCGCCAGTCAATCCGCAAGGACGGCAGCGCCGCCGAGGTGATCACCAAGGGCCGCCACGACCCCTGTGTTGGCATCCGCGCCGTGCCGGTGGCCGAAGCCATGATGGCCTGTGTGATCCTCGACCACTTGTTGCTGCATCGCGGCCAAATCGGAGAGAACCAGGGGCGGATCGGCTAAGACCGCCTCATGACCACCATCCTGGGGATCACCTTTCCGATCTATGCCATGCTTGGACTTGGCTACCTTGTTGTATGGAAAGGTATTTTCGACAAGCGGGACATTCGGGCGCTGGGTGCGTTTGTGTTCAACCTCGCCCTGCCCGGGCTGATCTTCACCACATTGGCGCAGCGTGATCCGGTCGAGGTTTTCCAGGCCGGCTATGTGCTGCCCTATCTGATCGGCGGGCTGATCAATATCGTGGTGACCTATGTCATGTTCACCCTGCGCGGGTTTGACCCGATGCGCCGCGCCATCGGCGTGATGGGCTCCACCTGCCCCAACAACGGGTTCGTCGGCTATCCGGTGATGTTGCTGGTGTTCCCCGAGATCGCCGGCGTGGTTCTGACGCTGAACCTGGTGGTGGAGACCCTGATCCTGATTCCCATTTGCCTGATGCTGATGGAGGCTTCGGCCAGCAATAGCACTTTGCCGCTGCCGGTGCGTTTGCGGCGTATCATATGGAATGTGCTCAAGATGCCGGCGATGATCGCCTTGATGGCGGGCGCGGTTGTGGCGCTGTTGCATCTGCCCCTGCCCGCGCCCTTCTTTCGCTTTACTGATATGTTGGCTGCCTCAGCGGGTGCGGTGGCGTTGATCGTGATCGGAGGATCCTTGGCGGGGTTGCCGCTGCGGGGCAACAAGAGCCTCGCGCTTCAGGCGACCCTGGGCAAGCTTCTTCTGCACCCCGCGCTTGTGGCCGCAGTGGCGGGTCTTTTCACGCTGACGGGCGTGCTGACGATCTCGCCCGAGATCCGCGCCGCGCTGATCCTCTCCGCCGCGATGCCGATGTTTGCAACCTATGTGATCTTTGCCCAGGCGCGCGGCCATGAGGGCGCGGCCAGCCTGGCGACGTTGGCGGCCACGGTGCTGGCCTTCTTTACATTGAACGGGTTGCTCTGGCTTCTGATCTGATCATCTAGCCCCTACGCCCCAGCCCCGACGCCCTAGCCGTGCTCTCCCAGACATTGGCTATGATCGCCCAGCGCCGAGAGCACCCGACAGGTGCCGCCCGCGCCGCCTTCGCAGAGATGGGTGATCCGCTCCAGCTCCGCTTCGAGCCGTTGCAGCCGTGCGATGCGGTGCCGGGTCTTTTCCAACTGCGCCTTGGCGATCTCATCTGCAGCGCGGCAATCCTGCCCCAATTCGCCGTTCAATCCCATCAGCTCCTTGATGTCCTCCAGCCCAAAGCCAAGATCGCGGGCATGTTTGATAAAGCCGAGCCGCTCCATCCCCGCATGATCATAGCGCCGCTGGTTACCAGCGTTGCGGGTCGCCGGATCTATCAGGCCGATCTCTTCGTAGTAGCGAATGGTCGGAACCTTGACCCCGGTCGCTTTGGATAATGCGCCGATGGAAAACACTGTAGCCCCCTCTTGAACCTCTAGTGACTAGAGCCATTAGATTGGTCTCGAATCAGCAAAAGCACAAGGAGCATTCCCCATGGCAGGTTGTTGCGGACATGGCGCCCGGTTCGACGGGGTTTCCACAGCCTATCGACGCCGCCTCTGGGCGGTCATCGTGATCAACGCAGTGATGTTCATCGTCGAGATGACAGCGGGCGAGGCCGCAGGGAGCCAGGCCCTGAAGGCGGATGCGCTGGATTTTCTCGGTGACGCGCTCACCTATGGTATTTCGCTCGCGGTCATTGGCGCCAGCCTGCGCACGCGCGCAATGGCGGCCATCGGCAAGGGGCTAAGCCTGTTGCTGATGGGGCTCTGGGTCTTTGGCTCGACGGTTTGGCAGGTTTTCATGGTCGGCGTGCCGGTGGCCCAGGTGATGGGCTGGATCGGATTCCTGGCCCTGGCCGCCAACCTCCTGTCGGTTCTGCTGCTGGCGGCCTACAAGGATGGCGACGCCAATGTACGCTCCGTCTGGCTGTGTTCGCGCAATGACGCCATCGGCAATGTCACCGTGATGATCGCGGCCCTCGGGGTCTGGGGCACCGCCACCGGCTGGCCGGATCTGATCGTCGCCGGGATTATGGCCGGATTGTTCCTCAACTCGGCCTTTCAGATTCTGAGGCAAGCACTGGAAGAATGGCGCGAGAACGCCGAGCCACATCAGCACGCGGCCTCTCACGCCCAGAGTGCGGACCACGATCACCGCAGTGCTCATTGACGCGCTGACCGCCACGCTTTTACGGAAAGAGTGTACCAATAAAGCCCCGCGCGCTTGTCATTTCCGGGGCGAGCGCGCAGGGTCTGCTCATGGCAAAAAGCTTAACATCGCATCGACCATTGGTGGGGATCACGCTCAAGGTGATCGCTATCGGTCTGTTCACCATCATGTCCGGGCTGATCAAGGAAATCACCTATTCCGTGCCCACCGGGCAGGTGGTGTTTTTCCGCTCTTTCTTTGTGCTGCCGGTTATCCTGGTCTGGCTGGCACTGCGCGGCGATTTGCCAAAGGGGCTAAGAACCAAAAGCCCGATCCTGCATTTCTGGCGCGGGCTGGTGGGCACATCCGCCATGGGGCTTAACTTCGCCGCGTTGGCGCTTCTGCCTCTCCCGGAGGTCACAGCGCTTGGCTACGCGACGCCGATTTTCACGCTGATACTTTCCGCCCTCCTGCTGGGCGAGCGCATTCGCGTCATTCGCGTCACTGCCGTCGCGGTTGGCTTGATCGGCGTGCTGATCATGCTGTCGCCACGTCTGGGAAGCAGTGAAACACTGCAAGATCAGGCGCTACTCGGCGCTATTCTGGTGCTGATGGCCGCAGCCCTGCGCGGCTTTGTTCAGATCCATATCCGCAAGATGGTGCAGAGCGAGGAAACCTCGGCCATTGTGTTTTATTTCTCCGTCACGGCTTCACTCCTGTCCCTGCTGACGCTGCCTTTTGGCTGGGTCATGCCGGACACGCCGGTGCTGCTGATGATGATCGGAACAGGATTTCTTGGCGCCCTGGCCCAAATTATCATCACCTCCTCCTATCGCTATGCGCCCGCCTCCATGCTGGCCCCCTATGACTATGTCTCGATGCTCTTTGCGCTGGTCATCGGCTATGTCTGGTTCGCCGAATGGCCCTCTACCGTAATGCTGGCCGGTGCCGCAGTGGTGATCGCCGCAAATGCCATCGTGATCTGGCGGGAAAGCCGGCTGGGGCTGGATCGCGGCCGCGCCAAGCCGCTCACCGACCCCAAGGGCGGCTGATAGGGCTAGATCTTTTCGATGCGATCACGGAGTTGCGTCAGCTTGTCCCGCAGGGCGACAATCTCGGCCAGATCCTCCCCCAATGCCTCCGCGAGACAGGAGCTTATCTCGCGCGCCTGAACACGCAGCGCATCCCCCTTGTCGGTCAGCGCCACAATGCGACTGCGCTCATCCTCCGGGTTGCGCGCGCGTGAGATCAGCCCCGCGCCCTCCATGCGTTTCAGCAGCGGCGTCAGCGTATTTGTATCCAGCTGGAGCGTCCTGCCAAGATCGGTGACTTGTCGATTGTCGCGGTCCCAAAGCGCCACCAACACAAGATATTGTGGATAGGTCAGCCCCATCCGGCTCAGATGCGGACGGTACAGGCGCGAAATCGCATGGTTCGCCGCATAGACGGAGAAACACAGAAGCTCGTCAATTTTCAAAGGTCGATCCATAGAAGGAAGCTATGTCGCGCGCGATTTATGCGCAAGCGCTTGACCCTGCGCCGAAGCACCCCATATGTATCGTGCACGATATATTATCACCATCAAAGGAAGCTGAAATGTCCGTTTCGCCAGTTTACACCGCACATGGATCCGCAACCGGAGGCCGCGATGGTCAGGCCAAGGTTTCAGGGACCGATCTGGTGCTGGACCTGTCCCCGCCGACCGAGATGGGCGGCGACGGCAAAGGCTACAACCCGGAGCAGCTCTTTGCCGCGGGCTATTCCGCCTGCTACATCGGCGCGATGAAATTCGCGGCCAGCCAGGACGACAGCCTCCCCAAAGTGCCGGATGCGGTAGAGGTCGAGACCGCAGTCGGCATCGGCCCGCGCGACGCGGGCGGGTTTGGCCTGACCGTGAGCATGACCGTCACCCTGCCCGGCGTAGACCAAGAGGCTGCGCAACGGCTGACCGAGGCGGCACACAAGATTTGCCCCTACTCCAACGCCATCAACGGCAATGTCAGCATCACGACACAGATCGCCTGATCCGCAACGCTCTGCCTTGCGCCCCAGAGTATTGGGAGCACGATGAACAGGCAGCATGCGCCATCGGCACCGCAGGTGCTAAAATAGAAAAAGCGCGGGGCGTCAGCTCCGCGCTTTTCCGTTTTAACAGGGATCGCCGGGTCAGCTGCGCACCAGCGCCTCATAGGCTTCGGCAATCTCGCGGGTCATTTGTCCCACCTCGAATGTATAGGGACCGATTTCTCCCACCGGGGTGACCTCGGCGGCGGTGCCGGTCAGCCAGCATTGCTCAAACCCGTCCATCTCCTCGGGCATGATGTGGCGCTCATGCACGGTGATGCCTTTGTCTTTCAACATCTGGATCACCGTCTGGCGGGTAATCCCGTTGAGGAAGCAATCCGGCTTTGGCGTGTGGACTTCGCCGTCTTTCACAAAGAAGATATTGGCGCCGGTCGCTTCCGCCACATAGCCGCGATAGTCCATGAACAGCGCATCCGAGCAGCCCTTGGCCTCGGCCTTATGCTTGGAGATGGTGCAGATCATATAGAGACCGGCAGCCTTGGCGTGCACCGGGATGGTTTCCGGCGAGGGGCGTTTGTATTCGGCGATGTCGAGCTTGGCGCCCTGCATCTTGGCGTCGCCGTAATAGGCGCCCCAGCCCCAAACCGCCACAGCCATGCGCACCGGGTTCCTGGCTGAAGCCACGCCCATGTCTTCACCCGAGCCACGCCACACCACGGCCCGCACATAGGCGTCCTGCAGCCCCGAAGCTTTGAGCGCCGCGTCCTTTGCTGCCTCGATCTCATCGACCGTATAGGGCATCGGCATGTCCAGCGCCTCGGCCGAGGCAATCAGACGTTCGGAATGGGCCCGGCTTTTGAAGATCTTGCCGTTATAGGCGCGCTCGCCCTCGAACACGGAGGAGGCATAGTGCATTGCATGCGTCAGGATGTGAACCTTGGCATCGCGCCAATCCACCAGCTCGCCATCCATCCAGATCAGGCCATCGCGGTCATCATATCCAGCCATTCCGTGTTCCTCTTCAGCGCCAGGGCATTTTCAGTTGTTGCGCAAATCTATGGGTTTCCGTTCTCATAATTACGCAAAATCCGCGTCTCGATACATCTCGCCTCTTGGAATGTCAACAATGCTGACCTAAAATGCCCCGCAAAACGAAGGAGAGGCAACAATGTCTGACGGGCGGACCGGAACCGGGTTTGGAGGTGAAAGCCTGCTGTTCCTGACCGATGAGCAGCTGCGCCAGGGGATCGAGGCGATGTTTTTTGCCTATCGGGGCTTTACCGCAGATCCCGACCGGATCCTGGCAGAGCTTGCCTATGGCCGCGCCCATCATCGGGCCCTGCATTTCATCAATCGCGCACCTGGCACCACGGTCAACAACCTGCTCAGCATTCTTGGCATCAGCAAGCAGTCCCTCAACCGCGTTCTGCGCGCCTTGGTGGAGGACGGGCTGGTGGACAGCCGCGTGGGCGCGTTGGACAAGCGCGAACGCAACCTCTACCTGACCGAGCAGGGGCATGAGCTGGAAAGCCGGCTCTCCGACGCCCAGCGCATCCGCATGCGCGCCGCCTATAAGGAGGCCGGGCCAGACGCGGTTCAGGGCTTCAAGAAAGTACTGGAAGCCATGATGGATTCTGACATGCGCCGCGCCTACGCCGATTTGCGCGAGACCGCGCAATGAGCGCGCCCGACGCGCATCTGCTGATCGTCGATGATGACGAACGCATTCGCGATCTCTTGAAAAAATTCCTGGTGCGCGCCGGATTCCTGGTGAGCGCGGCGCGTGATGCGGCGCATGCGCGACGGATCCTCTCTGGGCTGGAATTCGACCTTATTGTGATGGATGTGATGATGCCCGGCGAGGATGGGCTCTCGCTCACCGCCGCGTTGCGCGAAACCATGACGACGCCGATCCTGCTGCTGACCGCGCGGGGCGAGACCGATGACCGGATCAAGGGGCTGGAGGCCGGGGCCGATGACTACCTGCCAAAACCGTTTGAACCCAAGGAGTTGTTGCTGCGGATCAATGCGATCCTGCGCCGGATGCCGGAAAACCGCGCCGAGGACGTGACCCCGAAGTTCCTGCAATTGGGCGCCATCCGCTACGACCTGGAACGGGGCGAGATGTGGCAAGGCGAGGAACTGGTCCGGCTGACCTCGACTGAAAGCCAGCTGATGAAGATCTTCTCCGCCCAGCCCGGCGAGCCGGTCAGCCGCACAAAGCTGGTGGAGGATCTGGGACGCGACCGCGGCCAAGCGCAGGAACGGGCGGTGGACGTGCAAATCACCCGCCTGCGACGCAAGATCGAGCCGAACCCCAAACAGCCGCAATACCTGCAAACCGTGCGCGGCGCGGGATATATGCTCGCCCCTGACTGACGCCTCACCAGCAGGGCAGTGCCGATTGTCCAGCTGACGATCCTGCCAAAATATCAATTCTAACGGATTTTTTGCGCCTGCGCCGGTCGCTGAGTAGAATTCATCAACCTTTGATCCCTAGCGTCGGACGCATTCGCATCATTCAAGGGGCAAGACGCGCAATGACAGTTGGGGCAAGGGGAACTCTGTGCAAATGGGTCATCGCAAGTTTTCTGGTCGGGATTTTGTCGAACACCGCGGCGCAGGCCTCTGACGGGCACGGCGCAGCAGCGACGAGCCATGCCAGCGCCGACACGACATCCGCCGCAACCAATGGCGGGATTTGCCATGGGTTTGGACCTCAAACCCCCCGCGACATTGGCGATTTTGCCGGTGCCAATACAGCGAGCTTTGCCATGGCGCCGCCACCGGCAGCGATGAACCTCTGTAATATCCATACCCACACCAATGCCGAACACAAAGGCCCCGGATTCTCTCAGCCCGCAGGCGGCAGCAAGGCGGGCGGCTATCTGTGCAATGAAACCCGGGACCTGAGCATTCAGGAACAGATTGATCCGACCGGCGGCCATGGCGCGTTTGAGGGGATCCATCCCGGCGATACGATCGAGGTGCATTGGGTCTATACCTCTTGCAATGTCACCCCCGGCCACGGCCTTGGCTCTTGTGTCAGCGACAGCTGCGCCAACCCCACCCTGCGGGTGGAAAGCCAGGTGTTCCTGGTGGTGAATGATGATGACGCGCTGAACTTTCACGACTTCGCCTACGCCGGACATATGGAAAACGGCCTGCATCAGCCGCAATCCCTGCCAACCGGCACCGGCGCGCCCGTGGTGTTTCGCGGCTCCACCACCGGACCAAGCTATACCGAAAGCACCTGCTCACCCTATCAAGTGACCTGGAGCGTGCGCCCCTCCTGCGCGAAACTCTCCTATTCCTCGATCAATTCCTGGGCGGCAAATGGCAATGTGTTTGGGGAAAACCACAGTCACGGCGTGCGCGAACTCGTGACCGCGCCGGAGCTGCTGGCACCAATCCACTATTAGGCATATCTCCACGCCCCCGGGGTTGAGCTTTCGTGTTGCGGCTGCAAAAGTTCGGCATGAAACCAACCCGCAGAGGGACCCTAGTGATATGACCACCACGCTCCTGACCCACGCCGATTGCCTGCGTCACGAAACCCCAGCCGGCCACCCGGAGCAGGTCGCACGGCTGGAGCATGTTCTGCATGCGCTTGAGGGGCTGGATCTGACGCGCGTTACCGCACCGATGGCGGCCGAGGATGACATTCTGCGCATACATCCCGCCAGCTATCTAGCGGAGCTGCGCCGTGCCCTGCCTGCGGAGGGCCAAAAACAACTGGACTCTGACACCTGGATGTCGCCGGGCTCGCTTGACGCGGCCTTTCGGGCGGCGGGGGCCGCGGTGCGGGCAGTGGATATGGTCATGGGCGGCGAGGCGGACAATGCGTTTTGCGCCACCCGCCCACCTGGCCACCACGCGGAAACCGACACGCCGATGGGATTTTGCCTGTTCGGGACTGCCGCCCTCGCGGCCAAACACGCGCTGGATCATCACGGGCTGAGCCGCGTCGCGGTGGTCGATTTCGACGTTCACCACGGCAATGGCACCCAGGATCTGCTGTGGGATGAGAAACGCGCGCTTCTGGTCACCTCGCAACAAATGCCGCTCTGGCCCGGGTCCGGCGCTGCGGAGGAAGACGGGGCCTTTGGCAACGTGATGAACCTGCCTCTTCCCCCCGAAAGTGACGGCGCGGTGATGCGTGAGATCTATCGCGAACAGGTCTTTCCCCGGCTGCGCGCCTTCAAGCCGGAGTTGATTATCATCTCTGCCGGGTTTGACGCCCATGCAGACGATCCGCTGGCGCAGCTGCAATGGCAGACAGAGGATTTTCGCTGGTTGACGGCACAGCTTTGCGCGCTGGCGAAGGAGCTGTGTCAGGGCCGTATCGTCTCGACTCTGGAAGGCGGATATGATCTGAACGCCCTGAGCAAAGCCGCCAAGGCGCATGTGGAAGAATTGATAAAGGCCGCGACATGACCAGTGAAACCCCCGTCGAAGAAATGAGCTTTGAACAGGCGATGAAAGAGCTGGAGCGTGTCGTCGACCAGCTGGAGCGCGGCGACGTGGCGCTGGATAAATCCATCGATCTCTATGATCGCGGTGCCAAGCTGAAAAAGCGCTGCGAGGACGAGCTGAAGCGGGCCGAAGAAAAAGTCGCCGCAATTACCCTTGATGCCAATGGTCAAGCCACCGGCACCCAACCGCTCGACGCGGGATAAACGCAGATGTCGGCAGGGTTTGCCGCCGCGCTGACGCAGGCGCAGGCGAAGATCTCCACCCATATGGGCAGCTGCCTGGGGCAGACAGATCAGCTGCATCAGGCGATGGCCTATGCCCTGCGCGGCGGCAAGATGCTGCGCGGATTTCTGGTGCTGGAAAGTGCGCGCCTGCATAGCGTGCCGGACGCCGCAGCGCTGGAGGCGGCGCTGGCGATCGAATGCATTCACGCCTATTCGCTGGTGCATGATGATCTGCCCTGCATGGATGACGACGATCTGCGTCGCGGTCAGCCGACCCTTCACCGCAAATGGGACGAGGCCACCGCCGTGCTCGCGGGCGACAGTTTGCAGAGCTTTGCCTTTGAACGGCTTGCCCAGGACTCGCTCGGCCCCCATGCGATCCCGCTGATCCGCAGCCTGGCGCAGGCAGCGGGCAAGGACGGCATGGTTTCAGGGCAAATGATGGATATCGCCGCCGAGAGCGCCGCAACGCCGCTGACCCTGGATCAGATCACCACCCTTCAGGCCCGCAAGACCGGCTGCCTGATCGAATGGTCCGCCTGTGCTGGCGCAATTCTGGCAGGCGACGACCCGGCGCCCCTGCGGCACTATGCCCAGGCGCTGGGGTTGGCGTTTCAGATCGCCGATGACATTCTGGACATCGAGGGCGACGCCGCCACCGTCGGCAAGGCGGTGCGCAAAGATGCCGAGGCGGGCAAGGCGACCTTTGTCTCGCTTCTGGGGCTGGACCACGCCAAGATCCGCGCGCAAGAACTGGTGGATCTCGCCTGCGAGGCTTTGACGCCCTATGGTATGGCAGGCGAGACCTTGAAGGACGCCGCGCGCTTCGTTATCTCGCGCGATAGCTGATACGCCGCCAACAGGAGCCAGGAACACTATGACGGACCGGCCGCAAACCCCGCTCCTTGACCAGATCGCAACACCCGCCGACCTGAAACGGCTGTCGGATGCGCAGCTTGTGCAGGTTGCGCATGAACTGCGGCAAGAAACCATCTCTGCCGTCTCGGTGACCGGCGGCCACCTTGGCGCGGGCCTTGGCGTGGTGGAGCTGACCGTGGCGCTGCACGCGGTCTTTGACACGCCCAAGGACAAGCTGATCTGGGATGTGTCGCACCAGTGCTATCCGCACAAGATCCTGACCGGGCGGCGCGGCCGCATCCGCACCCTGCGGATGAAGGATGGGCTCAGCGGTTTCACCAAACGTTCCGAAAGCGCCTATGACCCCTTTGGCGCCGCGCATAGCTCCACCTCGATTTCCGCCGCGCTGGGGTTTTCTGTCGCCCGCGATCTGGGCGGCGTCACCGAGGAGGGCCTCGGCGATGCGATTGCGGTGATCGGCGATGGGGCGATGAGCGCTGGCATGGCCTTTGAGGCGATGAATAACGCAGGTCATCTGGGCAAGCGGCTGGTGGTGATCCTCAACGACAACGAAATGTCGATCGCCCCGCCGGTGGGGGCGCTGTCCTCCTACCTCAGCCATCTTTACACCGAGGCGCCGTTTCACGACCTGAAAGCCGCCGCGAAAGGTGCGGTCTCGCTGCTGCCGGAACCCTTCCGCGAGGGTGCCAAACGCGCCAAGGACATGCTGAAGGGCATGGCGATGGGCGGCACCCTGTTCGAATCCCTGGGCTTTTCCTACATCGGGCCGATTGACGGTCACGACCTGAACGAAATGCTGCCGGTCCTGCGCACGGTAAAGGAGCGCGCCACCGGGCCGATCCTGATCCATGTGCTGACCAAGAAGGGCAAAGGCTATCGCCCCGCCGAGATCGCCCGCGACAAGGGCCATGCCACCGCGAAATTCGACATGGTGACCGGGGAGCAAAAGAAAACGCCCTCCAACGCGCCCGCTTATACCTCGGTCTTTGGTGAGACGCTGGTCGATCTGGCTGCCAAGGATAGCAAGATCTGCGCCGTCACCGCCGCGATGCCCGATGGCACCGGGCTGAACCTGATGGCGGAACGCTACCCCTCGCGCTGCTTTGACGTTGGCATTGCGGAACAACATGGCGTCACCTTCGCCGCCGCACTGGCCGCCGGTGGGATGAAACCCTTCTGCGCGATGTATTCCACCTTCCTGCAACGGGGCTATGATCAGGTCGTGCATGATGTGGCGATCCAGCGCCTGCCGGTACGCTTCGCCATCGACCGCGCCGGGCTGGTCGGCGCTGATGGGGCGACGCATGCGGGATCCTTTGACATTGGTTTTATGACCAACCTGCCGGGCATGGTGGTGATGGCCGCCGCCGACGAGGCAGAGCTGAGACATATGGTTGCCACCGCCGCCGCCCATGACGACGGCCCCATCGCCTTCCGCTATCCGCGTGGCGAGGGCGAGGGCGTCGAGATGCCCGAGCAAGCAGAACTGCTGGAAATCGGCAAGGGCCGGATGATCCAGCAGGGCGCGCGCGTGGCGCTGCTGTCCTTTGGCACCCGTCTGGGCGAGGTCCGCAAGGCCGCCGAAGCGCTCGCGGCCAAGGGCATCACCCCGACCATCGCCGATGCCCGCTTTGCCAAGCCGCTGGACCGCGAGATGATCCTTGCGCTTGCCGCCGAGCATGAGGCGCTGATCACGATCGAAGAGGGCGCAGTGGGCGGCTTTGGCTCGCATGTGGCGCAGCTGCTGAGCGACGAGGCTGTCTTTGACGACGGGCTGAAGTTCCGCTCCATGGTGCTGCCGGATATCTTTATTGACCAGTCCAGCCCCGCCGACATGTATGCCACCGCCGCCATGAACGCCTCACACATCGAGGCCAAGGTGCTCGACGTGCTGGGCGTCACGCAAATCGGCGCGCAGCGGGCCTGAGCGTTGACCCGCCGCCCGCAGCGGCTAGGCTGGAGCCCATGACCGACCCTGAGGATCTGAAACAACGGCTGCTGGCGCAGGCCCGGGCTGAGGGCTTTGTCGCCGCAAAGATATGCCGGCCCTGGGATGTGCCGCAGGTCCCCGACAGGCTGCGCGGCTTTCTGGATGCCGGGTATCACGGGCAGATGTGCTGGATGGCGGAGCGGGTCAACTGGCGCGAAAACCCGGCAGCGCTCTGGCCCGAGGCGCGCTCTGTGCTGATGCTGGCCGAAAGCTACACCCCGGATGAGAACCCGATGGAAGTCGTCGGCCTGCCCGACCGCGCCGCGATTTCGGTCTATGCGCGCGGCAAGGATTATCACGACCTGGTCAAGAAACGGCTGAAACGACTGGCCCGCTGGCTGATCGCCGAGGCGGGCGAGACGACAGAGGTAAAGGTCTTTGTGGATACCGCCCCGGTGCCGGAAAAGGCGCTGGGACAGGCCGCGGGACTGGGCTGGCAGGGCAAGCACACCAATCTGGTCAGCCGTGATTGGGGCAATTGGGCCTTTTTAGGCTCTGTTTTCACTACGATTGAGCTGCCCGCTGATACGCCAGAGGCGGATCGCTGCGGCTCCTGCCGTGCCTGCCTTTCCGCCTGCCCCACCGATGCGTTTCCGGCACCCTACCAGCTCGACGCGCGACGTTGCATTTCCTATCTGACCATCGAACACAAAGGGCCGATCCCCGAGGAGCTGCGCGATAAACTCGGCAATCGCATCTATGGCTGTGACGATTGCCTTGCCGCCTGCCCCTGGAATAAATTCGCCGTCACGGCATCGGACATGCGCTATGCCGCGCGGGAGGGCACCGTCGCACCGCCCTTGGCGGAGCTGGCCCAGCTTGATGATACCGCCTTTCGCGAACGCTTTTCCGGCTCGCCGATCAAACGCATCGGGCGGGACCGCTTCATCCGAAATGTGCTCTATGCGATTGGAAATTCCGGCGATGCTGCGCTGCGACCCCTGGCGGCGAACCTCGGCAATGATCCCGACCCCACCGTCGCGGATGCGGCGCATTGGGCCCTGCAACGCCTGCCGGAATGACGCAAACAGAGTGGACCTTGGCCCAAAACCCGCTAAACCCGAGGGCGCGTGAACAAGATTTGAGGTCAAAATGGCGCTGTTGCTTGGGGTTGATACCGGGGGCACCTATACGGATGCGGTCCTGATCCGCGACGAGGAGGAGGTCATCGCCTCGGCCAAATCGCTCACCACCCGACAGGATCTCGCGATCGGGGTCGGCGGCGCCGTACGCGCGGTGCTGGAGCAATCCGGCGTTGCGCCCTCTGACATCTCGCTCGCGGCGCTCTCCACAACATTGGCGACCAATGCGCTGGTCGAAGGTCAGGGCGGGCGGGTGGCGCTGATCTACATCGGCTTCGCCCCGCAGGATCTGGAGCGTCACGGCCTCAGCGAGGCACTGAAAGGCGACCCGGCGCTGATCCTTGCAGGCGGCCACAACCACAGCGGAAATGAGGCCCATCCCCTGGATACCGAGGCCCTGATCGCCTTTTTAGAGACTGAATCAGCCGGGGTGAGCGGCTTTGCCGTCGCCGGGGTCTTTGCCACCCGCAACCCGGCACATGAGCTGGAGGTCGCCCGGATTATCCAGGAACGCACTGGCGCGCCGGTCACCTGCTCGCATCAGCTGAGCGCCAAGCTGAACGGCCCGAAACGCGCCCTGACCGCCGTACTGAACGCGCGGCTTATCGGTATGATCGACCGTTTGATCAATCGCGCGGCGGATACGCTGACCCAGATTGGCATCGAGGCCCCCATGATGGTGGTGCGCGGCGATGGCGCGCTGATGTCCGCCGAACAGGCCCGCAGCCGCCCGATCGAGACCATCCTCAGCGGCCCCGCGGCCTCCATCGTCGGGGCGCGCTGGTTGACCGGGGCTCAGAACGCGCTGGTCAGCGATATCGGAGGCACCACCACCGATGTGGCCCTGATCGAACGCGGCCTGCCCAAGATTGACGCGGCGGGCGCCGAGGTCGGCGGCTTTCGCACCATGGTCGAGGCGGTCGCGATGCGCACCACCGGGCTTGGCGGTGACAGTCAGGTGCATCTGAACACCGAGGGGCTTGCTGGTGGTATCACTCTGGGCCCACGACGGGTGCTACCGGTGTCGCTCATCGCGGCGGAGGCGCCTGAGGTCGTGCATGCCGCGCTGGATGCGCAGATCAACGCGCCGGTGGTTGGCGAATACGATGGTCGCTTTGTTCGCGCGGTGATTGGCCAGATCGCCACCGGCCTTTCGGAACGCGAGGCCGCTCTGCTGGCCCGGATTGGCACCAACACCCGTCCCATGGGGGATATTCTGCGCACGCGGATGGAGCAGGGCGCGCTCAACCGGCTGGTGGATCGGGGTCTGGTGCAGGTCGCCGGCGTCACCCCTTCGGACGCCAGCCATGTGCTGGGCCGGGTGGCGGCCTGGGACCGGGATGCAGCGGAAAAAGCGCTCACCATCTTTGCCCGACGCCGGGTCGGCAGCGGCGATCCCATCGCCAAGAACGCCGAGGCTCTTGCCCAGATGATCGTGGATCAGTTGACGGAACAGACTGCATTGACCTTGTTAGAGTCTGTTTTTGCAGAAGAACACGCGACCTTCGGAGGCGATGCCAAGACGCTGGCGCGGCATGTGCTGCTGCAACAAGGCCTGTCTCGATACTACGGGTTGCTGGCAATAGAGGCGCGCGTGAATGTCGATGTGATCGGGCTTGGCGCCTCTGCCCCCAGCTATTACCCGGCGGTGGGTGAGCGGCTGAACTGCACCATGATCCTGCCGGAGCACGCTGGGGTTGCCAATGCCATCGGAGCTGTGGTCGGGCGCATTACCCAGCGCCGCAGCGGCACCGTGACCACCCCCGCCGAGGGACGGTTCCGGGTGCATTTTGAAACGGGCCCGCAGGATTTCGCAACCTCTGCCGATGCCATCGCCGCCCTAGAGGCCAGTCTGCAGAAAGAGGCCGTCGCCGCCGCCGAATCCGCTGGCGCCGGGGACATCCATGTTCACATCAACCACGATATCCGTACCGCCGAGGTCGAGGCCCGCGAGGTTTTTGTCGAGGCCACGCTGACCGTGGAGGCCAGCGGCCGCCCGCGCGTGGCGCATGATTGATCTCCGTGCCCCGATGCCCCAGCGGGTGCATCGGGGTGCAGATATCAGGCTCTAACAAGGCCTATTCGACATCAACGACCCGTTTGGGCAGCACCCAGTCAGGGCGCGGGAAATGGCAGGTGTAGCCATTCGGCAGCCGTTGCAAATAGTCCTGATGCTCGGGCTCGGCTTCCCAGAACGCGCCCACGGGTTCGACTTCGGTCACCACCTTGCCCGGCCAGATCCCGGAGGCATTCACATCGGCGATGGTATCTTCTGCGATCTGCTTCTGCCGCGCGTCCTCGTAGTAGATCGCGGAGCGATAGCTCATGCCAACATCATTGCCCTGACGGTTCACCGTAGTGGGATCGTGGATCTGAAAGAAAAACTCCAGCAACTCGCGATAAGAGGTCTGCTGCGGATCAAAGATGATCTCGATCCCTTCGGCATGGGTGCCATGGTCGCGATAGGTCGCGTTGGGCACGTCGCCACCGGTGTAGCCCACGCGGGTGCTGAGCACGCCCTTGCGCGTCCGAACAAGCTCTTGCATGCCCCAAAAACAGCCCCCAGCAAGGACGGCGCGTTCACTCTGGACCATCACTGACCCTCCACTTGATTGACATAGGCGCCATAGCCTTCGGCCTCCATATCATCGAGATGGATGAACCGCAGCGACGCCGAGTTGATACAATAGCGCAGTCCGCCCCGGTCGGCAGGCCCGTCGGGAAACACATGCCCCAGATGGCTGTCGCCATGGGTCGAGCGGACCTCGGTGCGGATCATACCGAGGCTGCGGTCCTCGATTTCCTGCACATGGGCGGGCTCCAGCGGCTTGGTAAAGCTCGGCCAGCCACAGCCGGATTCGTATTTGTCGGATGACGCAAAGAGCGGCTCGCCCGAGACGATATCGACATAGATCCCCGGCTCTTTATTGCCCAAGTGCCTGCCGGTGCCGGGGCGTTCGGTGCCAGCCTGCTGGGTGACATAGAACTCCTCCTCCGTCAGCGCGGCAATGGCATCCGGGTTCTTGAAATATGTGGTCATGAGGCCCTCACAGCTGGTTTTCTAGAGGTTAAGATGGGGTCTGGGGCGGCGCTGTCAAACCCCGCACCGCAGGGTTCAGCCCAAATGTGATCGGCCCGGCGCGGCAAACTGAGCATATGCGCCATGGTTCGGCCGTCAGGCGTTGATCGCAACAGAGCCGGGCAACGCTGACCTGCGCGGCTGGCGTGAGAGCTGTACCGCAAGAATACCCAGCGTCACCACACCCACACCGACCACATCCAACGGGCCGAGGTGCTCGCCCAGCAGCACGCTGGCAATCGCCACGCCAAAAACCGGGTTCAGAAAGTGGAAGGTGGCGGCCCGAACCGCGCCGATCCGGTTGAGAAGCATCACCCAGATCAGCGTCGCCGCAAGCCCCGGCACCAGCGTGGTATAGGCAAAGGCGATCACCAGCGGCCAGCTCAGATCCACACGGAAGGTTTCAAACAGGCCCGCCGCCGGAAACAACACCGCGGCACCGATCAGCATCTGCAAGCCCACGACCATCATGAAATTGCCGCCCGAGGTCGCCCCGCGCAGGGCCAGTGTCGCCGTGGTGAGCGCCAGCACCCCGATCACGCAGAGCCCCACCCCAAGGAGCCCGCCCCCAGCCCCAACCCGCGTCCCCATGATCAGCCCCCCGCCCGCCACGCCCGCAGCCAGGCCAAGCAACCCCAGCGGGCGGATTTTTTCCCGAAAGATCACCAGCGAGGCCAGCGCCACCATCAAGGGCATGGTCGAGGCGATGATTGCCGCCAGCGAGGCCTCCACCCATTGCATCGCCACGAAGTTCAGCCCGAGATAGAGCGCGTTTTGGCAGATCCCGAACAGGATCGTCGCCTTCCACTGCCCGCGCGTCAGTCGCCAGGTCTGGCCCAACAGGCGCGCAATGCCGACCCCGATCAAGCCGGACACTAAGAAGCGCAATGCCAGCGAATAAAGCGGCGATGCGTCCGCCACAATGATCCGGGCCGAGGTAAAGGCCGAAGACCACATCAGGGCAAAGGTCAGCCCCATCGCAATCGCGCGGAAATCCATGAAACACCCTTTCGTTTTCGTCGCGGCAAACTAGCGGCGTCTCAGCCGGAGGAACAGGGCACAGAAGGGGATTGGTACAAACAAAAAGGGCCGCCCAATTGGGCAGCCCCGAAACCGTCGCCGGATCAACAGATGGATCAGGATTCGCCGTTTACGCTGTCTTTCAGCGCTTTGGCGATGGTCATTTTCACGACCTTGTCAGCTTCTTTCATGAATTTTTCACCGGTGGCCGGGTTGCGCACTTCGCGCTCGGGACGCTCGCGGCAATAGATTTTGCCAACACCCGGCAGAGTCACGGCACCGCCGCCGGACACTTCACGGGTGATCAGGTTGCAGACGGCATCCAGCGCTGCGCCCGCAGCTTTTTTATCACTGCCCATTTCCTCGGCCAGCGCTGCCACAAGCTGAGTTTTGGTCATCGGTTTGGACATTTTTATCTCTCCTAGAAACTGCCCGACGTGTTGGGGCCTCATCGCGTAACATTAGCGTTATGTTGTGGGACAACACAACGCGTAGCGCCGAAGATCAAGCGCCAATCAAGTGATTTTCCGTGGAAAACAGCATATTTTCGCGATTACAGGAAGGCCGTTTCGTCAAACGAGCGCAGTTTCCGACTGTGGAGCCGCGCCAGTGGCATTGTCCTCAGTCGCTCCATCGCCTTGATCCCGATCAGAAGGTGCTTTGACACCTGGGTGCGATAAAAGTCCGATGCCATGCCCGGCAGTTTCAATTCGCCATGCAGCGGCTTGTCGGAGATGCACAGGAGCGTGCCATAGGGCACCCGAAAGCGGTAGCCGTTGGCGGCAATTGTTGCGCTTTCCATATCCAGCGCAATCGCGCGGGACTGGCTGAGCCGCTGGACCGGGCCGGAATGGTCGCGCAGTTCCCAATTGCGGTTGTCGTGGCTGGCGACGGTGCCGGTGCGCATGATGCGCTTGAGATCATACCCCTCAAGCCCGGTTTCCTCTGCCACGGCTTCCTCCAACGCGACCTGGATTTCCGCCAGCGCCGGGATCGGCACCCAGACCGGCAGATCGTCATCCAGCACGTGGTCTTCGCGCAGATAGGCATGCGCCAGCACGAAATCCCCCAGCGCCTGAGAGTTCCTGAGCCCCGCGCAATGGCCCACCATCAGCCAGGCATGCGGGCGCAGCACGGCGATATGGTCTGTGGCGGTCTTGGCGTTGGAAGGTCCGACACCGATATTGACCAGCGTGATGCCATTCCCGTCCGGGCGTTTCAGGTGATAGGTCGGCATCTGTGGCATCTTGGGGCTGTCGGGCAGCTGGCCGTCCGCCGTGGTGATCTCGACGTTGCCGGTCGAGACAAAGCTGGTGTAGCCGCTCTCCGGGTCAGCAAGCTGGGCACGGGCGTAGGCCTCGAACTCGGTCACATAGAACTGGTAGTTGGTGAACAACACATGGTTCTGGAAATGCTCCGGCTCGGTGGCGGTATAATGCGACAAGCGCGCCAGCGAATAATCGACCCGTTGGGCCGTAAACAGCGCCAGCGGGCCGACACCGTTTTCCCGCACAAAGGTGCCGTTGACGATATCGTCATTGGTGGTCGCCAGATCCGGCACGTCAAAAACGTCGCGCAGCGGGAACCGCGCGGCCCCTTCCTGCGGCACTGTCAGACCGGGCCGGGAGGCGACGGCAAAATGCACCGGCATCTGCGTGTCGGAAACACCGATCACCACCGGTTGATCGTGGTTCTTGATCAAAAGGCCGATCTGCTGTTCGAGATACTGCTGGAACAGATCGGGCCGCGTCACGGTGGTGACATAGGTGCCGGGATCGGCCACATGGCCAAAGCTCAACCGGCTGTCCACCTGCGCATAGGTGGTGGTGGTAAAGCGTACCTCCGGGTAATAGGCACGCACACGCCCGCCCGGGGCAGCGCCCGCGCGCATCGCAGCCATGAACTCATCGCACAGAAAACTGGTTGCGGCGTCATAAAGCTCGATCAGCCGGGCCACGGCGGCCTTGGGATCGGTAAAGCTCTCTGCGGCGGGAAGGCTGGGGGTCTTGATATCACTCATTGAACGGCTCGATTACTGGAATTTTCTTGAAGGTTCGCACATCGACAAGGCCAAGGTCGCTGATCCGAAGTTCCGGGATCACCACCAGCGCCAAAAGCGAGTGCTGCATATAGGCATTGTTGAGCCGACAACCACAGTCCTGCATGGCCTCGACCAGTTTTTGCGCCTTGGCGGCCACCTCGGAGGCGGGGCGATCCGACATCAGCCCGGCAATCGGCAGCTCCACCAGCGCCAGTTCCTCGCCGTCGCGATAGAGGGTGATGCCGCCGCCGACCTCGGCCAGCCGGTTCGCCGCCAGCGCCATCTGCGCCCGATCGGTGCCAACCACGATCATATGATGACTGTCATGCGCCACGGTGGAGGCCATCGCCATTTTGCCCTGATACCCAAAGCCGGACACAAAGGCGTTGGTGACACCACCGGTGGCCTGATGCCGCTCCACCAGTGCGATCTGGCAGACGTCGCCCACGCCCTCGACCAGCCCATCCTTGACCGGCAGCTCGGCTTTCAGCGCCTTGGTCGGGGCCTGGTTTTCCACCACTCCGATAACATTGGCGGTGACCGCATTCGCGCCCTCTGGTGCGGCAAGTTCAAAATCCGTCGCGCTCAGCTCATGGCCCAGATGCACGGTGCCACGGGCCGCGTCCGGCCAATCCAGATGCGGGCAATCCACCTTGATAGAGCCTGCTTCCGCCACGATCTGCCCGCGCGCGATCACCAGCTCGATCGGCAGGCTGCTCAGATCAGACGTCAGGATCACATCCGCCCGCCGACCGGGGGTGAGGGAGCCGATTTCGCGCTCCAGCCCGAAATGGGTCGCGGTGTTGATCGTCGCCATCTGAAGCGCGATCAGCGGATCACAGCCGCAGTCGATGGCGTGGCGCACCACCCGGTTCATATGACCGTCGTTCACCAGCGTGCCGGAATGGCAATCATCGGTGCAGAGGATAAAGTTGCGCGGATCGAGGCCCTTTTCGGTAATCGCGGTGATCTGCGCCTCGACGTCGTACCAGGCTGAGCCCAGCCGCACCATCGCCCGCATCCCCTGCCGCATTCGCGCGATCGCATCCGCCTCGCAGGTGCCCTCGTGATCGTCCGCCGGACCACCGGCAACATAGGCGGCAAAATCCGGCCCCAAATCGGGCGAGGCATAATGGCCACCGACGGTCTTGCCCGCGCGCTGGGTGGCGGCAATCTCTGCCAGCATCTTTGGGTCGGCATTGGCGACACCGGGAAAGTTCATCATCTCGCCCAGGCCGATAATGCCGGGCCAGGTCATCGCCTCCGCCACATCCTCGGCCGAGATCTCATAGCCGGTGGTCTCCAGCCCCGGCGCGGATGGCGCGCAGGAGGGCATCTGGGTGTAGATATTGATCGGCTGCAACAGCGCCTCGTCGTGCATCAATCGCACACCTTCAAGGCCGAGCACATTGGCGATCTCATGCGGGTCGGTGAACATGCTGGTGGTGCCATGCGGAATAACCGCGCGGGCAAATTCCGCCGGAGTCAGCATGCCGCTCTCGATATGCATATGCGCATCGCAAAGGCCGGGCACCATATAGCGCCCCTCGGCCTCGATCACCTGCGTGTCGGGCCCCGTGCAATATGAGGCATCCGGTCCGACATAGGCGATGCGCCCGGCGCGGATCGCGATGTCATGCCCGTCGAGCACCTCGCGCGTGTGCACATTCACCCATTTGCCATTACGGATCACCGTATCCGCGGGCGCGCGCCCGGCTGCGGTTTCGATCAATTGGGAAGCGACGTCGGGCCAGCTAGGGAAAGTCGAATGTGTCATGGCCTAGTCTTATTGATTGCACGCAGGGGTGCAAGACCCCTAATCCGCGATCATAACGTCACCATGACGCACAGAGGCATATTTCCGGCTATTCGGCATGTCCTTGCCATCGCCACATCCCGAGCGATCAGCCATAAACAACCATATTAGAGCCTAGTTCAGGCGCCCAATGGAGCCAATCTCCACGATCTGGTTTTCCCGGCCTTTTCACTGGCCCGTAAAACGCTCATCCTGCGCACAGATCCAAGTGGCTGGGAGGAGCCCCAATGCATGTAATCGCCGATACCGAGGCGCTGGTCCATGATGGCACCCTGACCCGGGAGCAGGCGCAAGTGTTGGAGACGCGCTCGCGCGAGGTGATGATGTCCCTGGCCGTCAATGCCATCCTCTGCTTTGGCATCATTGCCGCCACGGCGGGTTTAATCGTCTGGCTGGCAAACCCCGTCGCGGTCGCGGTAATCGGGGCGCTGATGCTGGGGGCCGGGCTGGCGGTACTGGCGCGCGGGTCAGCCACCTATGCGATGTTTGGCAACTCTGCGGTGCTGATCGGTATCGGCATGCTGCTCGGCGGCGCCACTGTGGAGCTGATCGACAAGCATGAGGATCTGGCGGGCTGGATCTTGGCACTCACCGGGCTGCTGGTGGCGCTGATCTGTCTCTGGCGCTGGCGCACCGGCGCATGGTCTGCGCATTTCGTCTTGGGCACTGCGCTGCTGATGGGGCTGCTGATGCATCTCGGCGGCCTGGAATTTCTGGTTGTTCAATATGATCTTGGTGGGCCTTGGCGCAATCTGCTGCTGCTTTATTACGCCGCCGCGCTGGCGCTGGCGGGTTGGCAGTTGAACGTCCGGCTGGTGACAGCGCTGGCGCTGATCCCCTTCGCCCAGATCCTGGAAACCGGAACCGCCTATTTTCACGCCCTCTATGCGTTTTATTCGCCAGAGCCGACGCTGACCATTCTGCAAATGGCGCTCCTGGTGGCGCTGTGCCTCTGGGGAGCCGCGCATCTGCCGGAGCGCGATGCCCGCCATCTGCGCATCCTTGCCATTCTTGGCTTTATCGTGGCCAATCTATGCGCGTTGGTCGGCGCGCTTTGGGGCGATGTGGTGGGCGAACACCTTTGGGGGCCCGGGCGGTATACTACCGGCTGGGAGGACTACGAGACCTACAGCGCCGCGCGCGACACCTTTCGTTCCCATGCGCTCACCCTGTCCGAGCTGCATTATTCGGTGATCTGGGCGTGCGCGCTGGTGACGATGATCCTCTGGGCGGCCTCGCGCAACCAGCGTGGGCTGTTCAACACCGCCCTGACCTTTGCCGCGATCCATTTCTACACACAGATGTTTGAAAGCTTCGCCGATGAACCGCTGGCCTATGTGATCGGCGGCCTTGGCGCGATCCCGCTGGCCTGGGGTGTCTGGCGACTGAACCAATGGATGACCACGCGGCAACACGACTAGGCGACTCTGCTTCAGGAAAGGAGCTCCGATGCATTTCGGCATGAAAGATGAACAAAGGATGATCGTCGAGACCACCCGCACCTTTGTCGAAAAGGAGCTCTATCCGCATGAGCAGGAAATCGAGCGCAGCGGCCATCTTGATATGGACCTGGTGAAAGAGATCCAGGCCAAGGCGATCAACGCCGGGCTTTACGCTGCGAATATGCCCGCAGAGGTCGGCGGGGCGGGCCTCGATACGCTGACGTGGCTGATGTATGAAAAGGAACTCGGCCGCGCCAATTATGCGCTGCACTGGACCGGCGTTGCGCGTCCCTCGAATATCCTGCTGGCTGGCACCAAGACCCAAAAAGAGCAATATCTGTTCCCCTGTATCCGGGGCGAAAAATGGGACTGTCTGGCGATGACAGAACCCGGCGCTGGCTCCGATCTGCGCGGCATGTCTGCCACTGCGCGCAAGGAGGGTGAGGATTGGATCCTGAACGGCACCAAGCACTTTATCTCCCACGCCGACATCGCAGATTTCGCCATCGTCTTTGTCGCCACCGGCGAAGAGGACACCCCGCGCGGCAAGAAGAAAAAGATCACCGCCTTTTTTGTCGATAAAGGCACCCCCGGCTTCACGGTGCGCGCGGGGTATCACAACGTCTCCCATCGCGGCTACAGCAATGCGGTGCTGGAATTCGACGACTGTCGCCTGCCCTCCGCTGCCATCCTCGGCGAGCTGCACAAAGGGTTCGAGGTCGCGAACACCTGGCTCGGCGCCACCCGGCTGCAAGTCGCGGCAACCTGCCTTGGCCGGGCCGAGCGAGCACTGCAACATGCGCTGGAGTATGCCGCAGAGCGCACACAATTCGGCCAGCAGATCGGCAAGTTCCAGGGGGTCTCCTTCAAGTTGGCCGATATGGCGACGGAACTGAAAGCGGCGAACCTGTTGACCTGGGAGGCCGGTTGGAAATTCGATCAGGGCAGCGTCACCGAAAGCGACATGTCGATGGCCAAGCTCAAGGCGACGGAAATGCTCGCCATGGTTGCAGATGAGGCGATCCAGATCCATGGCGGCATGGGACTGATGGAGGAGTTGCCCCTCGAACGCATCTGGCGCGACGCGCGTGTGGAGCGTATCTGGGAAGGAACCAGTGAAATTCAGCGGCATATCATCAGCCGCGAAATACTGCGACCGCTAGGAGGCTGACCCATGACCGAGACCACCCACACCCCGCACAAACCCAACGTGAGCATCACCTATTGCATCGGCTGCAACTGGCTGCTGCGGGCGGCGTGGATGGGGCAGGAATTGCTCTCCACCTTTCAGGAACAACTCGGTGGCGTCACCCTGATTCCCGGCGAGATCGGCGGCACCTTCGAGATCACCGTGGATGGCGAACTGCTCTGGGAACGCAAGCGGGATGGTGGCTTTCCGGATGTCAAAGAGCTGAAAACCCGGCTGCGTGACATCATCAACCCGGGCCAGGATCTTGGTCATCTGGATCGCGATAGCTCCGGTGAATGATCCCAAAATGCAGGCTCTAAAAAGGCTATTTCAGCCCAAAAGCATCGCTGTGATTGGCGGCGGTGCCTGGTGCGCTGCGGTGATCGAACAATGCATCAAGATGGGGTTTGAGGGCGATATCTGGCCCGTCCACCCCACGGCCGACGAGGTCGCTGGCCTGTCCGCATACCGTGATGTCAGCGCCCTACCCGCCGCGCCGGACGCGAGCTTCATCGGGGTGAACCGTGTGACGACCGTTGAAATCCTGCGCGCCCTGGCCGCGCGCGATGCCGGTGGTGCGGTCTGTTTTGCATCGGGCTTTATGGAGTCTGACGCCGAAGATGCAGAAGCGGCCGACCTTCAGGCGCAGTTGCTGGAGGCCGCCGGCGAGATGCCGATCCTCGGGCCGAACTGCTATGGGTTTATCAACTATCTCGACGGGGCGCTGCTCTGGCCGGATCAACATGGCGGGGAGCGGGTGGAAAGCGGCGTCGCGATCCTGACCCAGAGCTCCAACATCGCGCTCAACCTGACGATGCAACGGCGCGCCCTGCCACTGGCCTATGTGGTCACCTGCGGCAATCAGGCCCAGACCGGCCTTGCCGCCATTGGCGAGGCGCTGCTGGACGACACCCGCGTCACCGCACTGGGGCTGCACATCGAAGGGGTCGGCGATCTGCGCGCCTTTGAGGCACTGGCCGCCAAGGCGCGCCAGCTGGGCAAGCCGATTATTGCACTCAAACTCGGCCAATCCTCGCAGGCCCGCGCCGCGATGCTGTCCCACACTGCCTCGCTCGCCGGGGGGGACGCCGGGGCGCAGGCGCTGCTGGCTCGGCTCGGAATTCCCCGGCTCCACGATCTGCCCTCCTTTCTGGAAACGCTGAAACTGTTGCATGTGGTTGGCCCTCTGCCCTCCACCCGGATCGCAACGATGAGCTGTTCGGGCGGCGAGGCCAGCCTTTCTGCGGATACCGCCCATGGGCGTGGTGTCAGCTTCCCGCCGCTGAATGACCGCCAACAGAACGATCTGCGTGCGGCTCTAGGGCCGATGGTGGCGCTGGCCAATCCGCTCGACTATCACACCTATATCTGGCGCGATCAGGCCGCGATCACCCGGACCCTCGCTGCCTTGGCGGATCCGCAGCAGGCGCTGACCATCCTGATTGCGGATTTCCCGCGTGGTGATCGTTGCGATACCACGGATTGGGCCTGCACCCTGCAAGCCGCGATTGCTGCACGCGCAGAGACCGGACAGAATATCGCCCTGCTTGCGACCCTGCCGGAGCTCTTGCCCGAGGATCTGGCAGCAGAGCTTCTTGCTGCGGGCGTGGTGCCCCTGCTCGGCCTGCCGGAGGCCATGACCGCGATCCAGGCGGCCGCCACGGCCCAACCAACGACCCCGCCACCGCTGCTGCTGCCGACCCCCTCGCACAGTGACCCGGATCTGGTGCCCGAAGGCGAGGCCAAGACCTGGCTCTCCCGCTTTGGCCTCCGGGTGCCGCGCGCCAAACTGGCCCGCACGGTTGTCGCCGCCCGCGCCGTGGCGGCGGATATCGGCTATCCTGTTGTGCTCAAGGGCGAAGGCATCGCCCACAAGACCGAAGACGGCGCGGTGAAGCTGAACCTCTGCTCCGGGCAGGAGGTCAGCGACGCCGCCGTCGCCATGCCCACCAATCGTTTTCTCATCGAGGAAATGATCCCCGATGCGGTCGCCGAACTGTTGATCGGCGTGATCAAGGATCCGGCGCATGGGTTTGTGCTGACCCTGGCCGCTGGTGGCACGCTGACCGAAATCATGCAGGATCAGGCCTCCCTGCTGCTGCCCGCAAGTGACGAGATGCTGAATACCGCCCTCGACAGCCTGCGCATCGCGCCCCTGCTGGCCGGGTATCGCGGCGCGCCGGCAGCGGATCGCGCGGCCATCCTGCGCGCCATCCGCGCGGTGGAAGCCTATGTGCTGGCCGAGGCCGAAGGGCTGGAAGAGATTGAAATAAACCCGCTGCTCTGCACGCCCACGGATGCGGTGGCGGCAGATGCGTTGATACGCCGAAAGGACCTGTTGCGATGACCGAGAGCTCCCCCGTCAAGACCCGCCGCGACGGCGCCATACTGGAAGTGACACTGGACCGCCCCAAGGCCAATGCCATCGACCTTGCGACCTCCCGCATCCTGGGCGAGACCTTTCTGGGTTTTCGCGACGACCCGGACCTGCGGGTGGCGATTCTCACCGGTGGCGGCGAGAAGTTCTTTTGCCCCGGCTGGGACCTGAAGGCGGCTGCGGCGGGCGATGCCGTGGACGGCGACTATGGCGTCGGCGGCTTTGGCGGCTTGCAGGAGCTGCGCGACATGAACAAACCGGTGATTGCGGCGGTGAACGGCATTGCCTGCGGCGGCGGGCTGGAACTGGCGCTTTCGGCGGATCTCATTCTTGCGGCGGAGCATGCCACCTTTGCGCTGCCGGAAATCCGCTCTGGCACCGTTGCCGATGCGGCCTCGATCAAGCTGCCCAAGCGCATTCCCTATCACATCGCCATGGAGCTTTTGCTGACCGGGCGCTGGTTTGATGCCGAGGAGGCGCATCGCTGGGGTCTGGTGAACGAGATCGTCGCGGCGGATCAATTGATGGACCGCGCCCGGGAATTGGCCCGTCTGCTCGCCTCCGGCCCGCCGCTGGTTTATGCGGCAATCAAGGAAATCGTGCGCGACGCCGAGGATTCCAAATTTCAGGACGCCATGAACCGGATCACCGGTCGGCAGCTGCGGACGGTGGATGTGCTTTATGGCTCAGACGACAACCGCGAGGGCGCCCTGGCCTTCTCGAAAAAGCGAGATCCGGTCTGGAAAGGACGCTGACGAATGATTGACCAAGCGACGTTTCACCCCGACGAAATCTTCGTAGCCAAGCCAAGATGATATCCAAAATCAGGATCTTATGCAGCAATACGTAATGTTGATCCGGTCAGTGGCGTGTTTCGGCATGCTCTCGACTTGCATCCGCGCTTTTCCGGTCGCATGGTCCGACGCATGAGCACAGAAACACGCAAAACACTCCTCTGTCTTGGCTTTGGCTACACCGCGCGCGCGCTGGCCGCGCGGCTCCTGGATCAGGGCTGGCGGGTCATCGGCACCACCCGAAACAGCGGCGACTCGGCGCCGATGCAGGGCGTCGAGCTGGTAACCTGGCCCGGCGAGGCAATTCCGCTGGACGGCGTGACCCATATCCTGGTCTCCATCAGCCCGACCAGCGAGGGCGACCCCGTGGTCAATGCGCTGCAAGATCAGATCACCCAGATTTCAACCCTGGAGTGGCTCGGCTATCTTTCCACCACTGCGGTCTATGGCGACCAGGATGGCGCCTGGGTTGACGAGTCAACCCCGGCCCTCCCCTCCAGCCAACGCGGCGAGTGGCGTGCCCAGGCAGAGGCCGCCTGGCAGGCGCTGCCGGATCTGCCGCTGCATGTCTTTCGCCTCGCCGGGATTTACGGCCCGGGGCGCGGCCCCTTTGCCAAGCTGATGGCGGGCAAGGCGCGGCGCATCGTGAAGCCGGGGCAGGTGTTTTCCCGCATTCACGTAGACGATATTGCGCAGGTTCTGATGGCCTCCATCGCGCGCCCAAATCCCGGCGCGATCTATAACGTCTGTGATGATGAGCCCGCACCACCGCAGGACGTTCTGGGCTATGCTGCCGAGCTTCTTGGCCTGCCCGTCCCCGCCGAAGTGCCCTTTGACGAGGCAGGCATGAGCCCAATGGCCCGCAGTTTTTACGGCGAAAACAAGCGCGTCCACAACACCCGCATCAAGGAGGAGCTGGGCGTCTCGCTGCTCTATCCGGAGTATCGCAGCGGTTTGCAGGCGGTGCTGGCGGCCGAAGACATGGAAAACTTCACGCCGCCCTCAGATCCGCCCGCGCTCTAACGGGCGCTCAGGTCGAAGCCTTTAGAAATCGAGATCCGCGTAATGCGCCGGCGGGCGGAACCCGGGCACCTGATCCGCCAGGATGGAGCGAAACGCCGGGCGCGATTTGATCTTGGCATACCAATCCTTGACCACCGCAGAGCGATCCCAGTCCACATCCGAAATATAATCCAGCGAAGAGAGATGCGCCGCGGCGGCAAAATCCGCCAAGGACATGCTGTCCCCCGCCAGCCAGCGGCGATGGTCCAGAAGCCAGGACATATAATCAATATGATACTTGATCGCCTTGGCGCCGGATTTGACATTGCCGCTATCGGGGTAGCCCTCGCCGGTCATCTTCTTGTTGACCCGCTCATAGAGCAGCTTTGAGGTCACCTCGTGGTGGAATTTGTCGTCGAACCAATTGACCAGGCGACGCACCTCCAGCCGTTCTTCGGCGGATTTGGGCATCAGCGAGGGGGCTGGGCGGGTTTCTTCGATATATTCGCAGATCGGGGCGCTTTCGGCCATCAGCATCCCATCCAGCCGCAGCACCGGCACCTTGGCCGCCGGGTTGCGGCGCAGGAAATCGGCCTCCTTCTCCCAATAGCGTTCCTCGACAAGCTCCACCTCGATCTTCTTTTCAGCCAGTGACAGGCGGACCTTGCGGCAGAAGGGGGACAGGGGGACATGATAGAGACGTGCCATGGGCGTCCAGAGCTCTCCGTTTGTTGGGGTTTGCAGACCCAGCAATGCCTTGCCGGAACAAAAACATCAATGCTCGAAACACGCGGCGCGGCCGTCGCGTTCGATGGTGGCGGCCCCATCCATGATCTGACGGGCCCTTTTGCGCATAAACTTGCCGGGTTGGGTCGCGGATCGGTCTTTTGGGTTCGGCAGAAGCGCCGCAATCAGCGCCGCCTGCTGTGGGCTGAGCGCCTCTGGCCCCACCCCGAAATAATGCCGGGCGGCCGCGTCGGCCCCAAAGATGCCATCCCCCATCTCGGCCACGTTCAGGTAAACCTCGACGATGCGGCGCTTGCTCCAGGTGGCTTCGACCACCGGGGTCATGAAGGTTTCCAGCGCCTTTCTGACCCAGCTGCGCCCCTGCCAGAGGAAAACGTTCTTGACCACCTGCTGGGTCAGGGTTGAGCCGCCACGTTTAGCACCGGCCTCCAACGCGCTGCGAATGGCGTCAACGTCAAACCCCCAATGCTCGCAAAACCGCGCATCCTCTGCCGCCACGACAGAGCGTGCCAGCACCGGGGCAATATCCTCGATCGGGACCCATTCGCGATCCACCTCGCCTAGACGGCGTTTCTCAGCCCAAATCGTGTGGGTGATCGGCGGGTTCACCACCGAAAACAGAAGTATCAGCAGAAACAGGAAGGCCAGAACGCCCAGACCCACCCGCAAGACCCAACGACGGAGCCGAAGCCACAGGGCGCGAGGGCTCCAGCGCGCGGCTTTGGATTTCGAGGTTCGGGGTGTTTTCTTGCGCGCTGCTTTTGCCATGCCCCTCTATAGGACAGGGATTGGAGGCACTCCAACAGAGAAAACCCGCAAGCCGCAATTTTGCCTCTGGCGGGTCAGCGCGCGGCCAGGACCGGCATGGATCTCGGGGTCACGCACGTCAAAAAAGCCCCACAGGCCAAGGCACTGCGGGGCTCAGGTTCAGGAATAAGAGGATCTCTTATTCTCGGGGATTTGTGCTCACTCTGCCGGAACAGCAGAGGCTTCGAGCGCAATCGGATGGGGCAGCTTGTCCAGCATCTCTTTCGGGCAGACCTGAAGGAAGTTTGCTTTCTCGCTGTCCCAATGTTGCAGGATCTCGGCGGCTTTGCGGCTGCCGGTTTCCTCCAGGTGACGCTCGACCAGCGCCTTCAGCTCTGCCTCCCAATGCGCCACGGTGACCGGGCAGGTGACCAGGCTTTCCATGTTCATCAGGTGTTCGGCTGTGCCCTCGGGATCATAGAGATAGGCCATGCCCCCGGTCATACCGGCCCCGAAGTTGGCGCCGAGGGTGCCGAGAATCACCGCCACACCGCCGGTCATATATTCACAGCCGTTGGTGCCGCAGCCCTCGATCACCACTTTGGCCCCCGAGTTACGCACGGCAAAACGCTCGCCCGCGCGACCCGCGGCAAAGAGATAGCCATCGGTCGCCCCGTAAAGGACCGTATTGCCGATGATGGTGTTCTCCGACGCGGTCAGCGGGCTGACCTGCGGCGGGCGCACCACCACGATACCGCCCGAGAGCCCCTTGCCGACATAGTCGTTGGCATCGCCGGAGACTTCCAGCTTCAGACCCGGTGCAGCAAAAGCACCCAGCGATTGGCCGGCAGAGCCTTGCAGCTTCACCGTCAGATGGTCGGGTTGCAGGGAATTCCGCATGCCGAAGTTCTGCACGATGTGGCTCGACGTGCGGGTGCCGACGGTCCGATGGGTGTTTTGCACCGAATAGGACAGTTGCATCTTTTCACCGTCCTTCAGGAACCGCGCGGCGTCACGCACGATTTCCGCATCCAGCGTATCTGGCACCGGATTGCGCGGCTTGTCGCGGTTGTAGACGATATTTGCCGAGCCATCGACGGTGATCAGCAGCGGATTGAGATCCAGATCGTCCAGATGCGCCGAGCCACGCGACACCTGCGCCAGCAGATCCGCCCGACCGATCACATCATCCAGCGAGCGCGCGCCGATGGAGGCGAGGATTTCGCGGACTTCCTGAGCGTAGAAGGTAATGAGGTTCACCACCTTGTCGGCGTTTCCGGTGAATTTGGCCCGCAGCGCGTCATCCTGGGTGCAGACCCCCACCGGGCAGGTGTTGGACTGGCACTGACGCACCATGATGCAGCCCATGGCAATCAGCGCGGCGGTGCCGATGCCGTATTCCTCGGCGCCCATCATCGCGGCCATGACAATGTCACGCCCGGTGCGCAGACCGCCATCGGTGCGCAGGGTCACACGATCCCGCAGGTTGTTCATCGCCAGAACCTGATGCGCCTCGGTGAGGCCCATTTCCCACGGAAGGCCAGCATATTTGATCGAGGTCGCGGGCGAGGCCCCGGTGCCGCCATTGTGGCCGGAAATCAGGATGATATCCGCCTTGGCCTTGGCGACGCCGGCGGCAATGGTGCCAACGCCCGAAGAGGCCACGAGTTTCACCGTCACCTTGCAGCGCGGGTTGATCTGCTTGAGGTCATAGATCAGCTGCGCCAGATCCTCGATCGAGTAGATATCGTGGTGCGGCGGCGGCGAGATCAGGGTCACACCCTTGGTCGAATGGCGCAGCTTGGCGATCAGGTCGGTGACCTTCATGCCGGGCAGCTGGCCACCCTCGCCGGGTTTTGCACCCTGCGCCACTTTGATTTCCAGCTCTTCGCAGTGCAGCAGATATTCCGCCGTCACCCCAAAGCGACCGGAGGCCACCTGTTTGATCTTCGCCGAAGCGTTGTCGCCATTGGGTTCCGGCGTGAAATCATCCGGGCTCTCGCCGCCCTCGCCCGAGTCCGACTTAGCGCCGATGCGGTTCATGGCGATCGACAGCGTGCGGTGCGCCTCTGGCGACAGTGCACCCAGCGACATGCCCGGCGTCACGAAACGCTTGCGGATCGAGGTGATCGATTCCACCTCTTCGATCGGGATCGCCTTGCCCAGCGGCTTGATGTCCAGAAGGTCGCGCAGGTGGATCGGCGGGTTCGACTGCATCTTGGCGGAATACTGTTTCCACAGCTCATACGAGGCGCGGTTACAGGCCATTTGCAGCATATGCATCGAGGTCGCTTCCCAGGCGTGTGTCTCGCCGGATTTGCGCGCCTTGTAGAAACCACCGATCGGCAGGATGCCTTCGGGTTGGTTCCAGCCTTTGGCATGGATTTCCTCGGCCTTCACCTGAATACCCGACACACCGATGCCGGAAATCCGCGAGGTCATGCCCGGGAAATATTCCGCCACCATGGCACGGGACAGGCCGACAGCCTCAAAATTGAGACCACCGCGATAGGAGGAAATCACCGAAATCCCCATCTTCGCCATGATCTTCAACAGGCCCTGGTCGATCGCCTCGCGGTAGCGGGCGACGTTTTCGGTCAGGCTGCCGTCCAGCAGGCCACGCTCGATCCGGTCAGCGAGACTGTCTTCGGCCAGATAGGCGTTCACCACGGTCGCGCCACAGCCGATCAGCACCGCAAAGTAATGCGGGTCGATACATTCAGCGGAGCGCACATTGAGCGAGCAGAAGGTGCGCAGCCCCTTGCGGATCAGATGCGAATGCACGGCGGAGGTTGCCAGGATCATCGGCATCGCCACTTTTTCCGGCCCGGAATATTGGTCGGTCAGCACGATATGGGCGGCACCGGAGCGCACTGCTTCTTCGACTTCGGCGCGGATCCGAGTCAGCGCGCTGTGCAGGGAACCACCACCAGGGGCAAAGGTACAGTCGATCTCAGCCAGTTTTGTGCCCAGGCTCTCGATCAGCTTGTCCCATTGGCCATTGCCGACAAAGGGGCTTTCCAGCACGGCGATCTCGGTCTGAGAGCCGTCCTCGTCCAGCACGTTCTTGAGGTTGCCAAACCGCGTCTTGAGGCTCATCACGCGATATTCGCGCAGGGAGTCGATCGGCGGGTTGGTCACCTGGCTGAAGTTCTGCCGGAAGAAATGGCTCAGCGGGCGATATTGCTTGGACAGCACCGCAGAGGGCGTGTCGTCACCCATCGAGGCGAGGCTTTCCTTGCCGTCCTCGGCCATCGGCGACAGGATCTGCTCCAGCTCCTCGATGGTGTAGCCCGCCGCGACCTGACGGCGGCGCAGATCCTCGCCAGAGAACAGCGGCACCTCGGTTACCTGCGCCAGCACCTCGTCCAGATCATTGACCTTTTCGACCCAATCGCCAAACGGCAGTGCGCGGGAAAGCTTGTCCTTGATTTCAACATCGTGGAACAGCTGGCCTTTTTTCATGTCAACAGCCAGCATCTGACCAGGGCCAAGCGCGCCTTTTTCCACAACGGAGCCTTCGTCGATCGGCACCATGCCGGCCTCGGATCCCGCGATCACCAGACCGTCGCCGGTCACGACATAGCGCATCGGACGCAGGCCGTTGCGATCCAGACCGGCACAGACCCAGCGGCCATCGGTCATCGCCAGCGCGGCGGGGCCATCCCAGGGTTCCATCACCGCGTTGCAGTAGGAATACATGTCGCGCCAGGCCAGCGGCAGCTCCTCTGCCTGCTTGGACCAGCTTTCCGGCACCAGCATGGTTTTCGCCATCGGCGCGGAGCGGCCCGCGCGCACCAGGACCTCAAACACCGAATCCAGCGCCGCAGAGTCCGAAGAGCCGGTCGCCACGATCGGCTTGATGTCTTCGGCGTGATCACCAAAAGTCGCCGAGGCCATGCGGATTTCATGGCTCTTCATCCAGTTGGTGTTGCCCTTCAGCGTGTTGATCTCGCCGTTATGGGCCAGCATGCGGAAGGGCTGTGCCAACCACCACTGCGGGAACGTGTTGGTGGAATAGCGCTGGTGATAGATCGCAAATGCGGATTCAAAGCGCTCGTCCATCAGGTCCGGGTAGAACACGGCGACCTGCTCGGCCAGCATCATGCCCTTATAGATGATCGACCGGCAGGACAGCGACGCGATATAAAGCCCGCCAACATGCGCAGCGGCGGCAGCTTTCTCGATCCGGCGACGGATCACATAAAGCTCGCGCTCAAAGGTTTCCTCGTCCACGCCCTTGGAGTTGGAGATCAGGATCTGCTCGATCTCGGGGCGGGTGGCGTTGGCTTTTTCACCCAGGCAGGTCACATCCACCGGCACATGGCGCCAGCCGTAGATGTAATAGCCCATACGCAGGACTTCGGTTTCGACGATGGTCCGGCAGGTTTCCTGCGCACCAAAATCGGTGCGCGGCAGGAACACCTGACCCACGGCCATCAGCTGGTCCAGACGCGGCTCGTGGCCGGTGCGGCGGATCTGATCGTAAAAGAACTGTGGCGGGATCTGCACGTGAATGCCCGCGCCGTCACCCGTCATGCCGTCGGCGTCCACCGCCCCACGGTGCCAAATCGCCTTCAGCGCGTTGATGCCCGCATCAACCACCTTGCGGCTCTTGGAGCCATCAACGGAGACCACAAGCCCCACACCGCAGGAGGAATGCTCTTCCGCCTCGGAATAGAGACCGTTTTCGGCCATCCATTTGCGCTTGGCTTCTTCGGCGCGGACCCAGTTTTCATCGTATTTCGTCATCTTGTCTCTCCTCGGCCTGGGCGACGCCGCCGCGCCTGCGTTCAGGGGCGCTCGTCGCATGGGGAACTGTCAGGTTTTACTCGGCAGCGACGGCTGCTTTTGCGTTGAATTGCTCCAGGATCGCCTCGGCGCAGTCGCGACCGTCCTTGATCGCCCAAACCACGAGGCTGGCGCCGCGCACGATGTCACCCACCGCATAGACGCCATCGAGGTTGGTTGCGCCGGTCTTGAACTCCGCCTTGATGGTGCCCCAGCGGGTCACCGGCAGGTTCGGCTGATCCCAGAGCGTCGGCAGCTCTTCAGGTTCAAAGCCAAGCGCCTTGATCACCAGGTCGGCGTCCTCGACATAATCCGCACCTTCGATCACCTCGGGCGCCTGACGGCCGGAGGCATCGGGCTGCCCCAGGCGCATCTTCTGCACCATGACGCCCGCGACCTTGCCGCCCTCATCGGTGAAGCCTTTCGGCGCCGAGAGCCATTCGAACACAACGCCCTCTTCTTCGGCGTTCTGCACCTCGCGCTGCGAGCCGGGCATATTGGCGCGGTCGCGACGGTAGAGACATTTCACCGAGGTCGCGCCCTGACGGATCGAGGTGCGCAGGCAGTCCATCGCGGTATCCCCGCCGCCGATCACGACGACGTTCTTGCCCGCGGCGTTGAAGGTTCCGTCCTCATACTCCGGCACGCTGTCGCCAAAGTTCGCCACCCGGTTGGAGGCGGTCAGGAAGTCAATCGCCTTGACGATGCCGCTTGCCCCGGAACCGGGCATGGCCAGATCGCGGGATTTATACACGCCAGTCGCGATGATCACCGCGTTATGTTTGCTACGGATCTCTTCAAAGGAGATATCCACGCCGACGTTGCAGTTCATCACAAAGGTCACGCCGCCGTCTTCCAACAGCTTGTTGCGGCGCATCACGACCTCTTTTTCCAGCTTGAAGCCGGGGATGCCGTAGGTCAGCAGACCGCCTGCGCGGTCATAGCGGTCATATACGGTGACCTGCACGCCCGCCTTGCGCAGCATGTCGGCTGCGGCCAGACCGCCGGGGCCCGCGCCGATGATGCCGACGGATTCCTCGCGCTCCACGCGCGGTGCGTTGGCCTTCACCCAGCCTTTTTCCCAGGCGGTATCGGTGATGTATTTCTCCACCGCGCCGATGGTGACAGTGCCATGGCCGGATTGTTCGATCACGCAGTTGCCCTCGCAGAGGCGGTCTTGCGGACAGATGCGGCCACAGATCTCCGGGAAGGTATTGGTCGCCTGGCTGGTGGCATAGGCCTCTTCGAGGCGGCCCGTGGCGGTCAAGCGCAGCCAATCGGGGATGTTGTTGTGCAGCGGGCAATGCGACTGGCAATAGGGCACGCCACATTGGCTGCACCGGCTGGCCTGCTCTTCGGCCTTGGCGGCGGCGAATTCCGCATAGATCTCATCGAAGTCTTCTCTGCGTGCATCCGCAGTTCGTTTCTCCGGCATATCGCGATTGATCTTCACGAATTTCAGCATCGGTTGCTTGGCCACGGCGAAACTCTCCCTTTTGGCTGGCGACGACAGTAAGAAAACCTCCGGGTCGGTAGAAAGGTCATTAATGCTGACCTATTATCCAACCTCTACTGTGTGAATAATCATTCTGGAGCGGTTGTACAGTATTTTTGGGACCGATACGGTCCTAAATTGCAACTTCCCTCTAAAATCAATGGGATTATACAGAAGCGACACTGCGCACCCTGCGCCGATCACCCTGGACCCCTCCCATGCCGCTCTTTCAATTGATCCTCGTCGCCCTGATCCAGGGCATCACCGAATTCCTGCCGATCTCCTCCTCCGGCCATTTGATTCTCCTGCCCGGCCTCACCGGGATGCAGGATCAGGGCCAGGCCATCGACGTGGCGGTGCATGTCGGCACGCTTGCGGCAGTGATCATCTATTTCTGGAGCGACGTGCGCGAAGGGCTGATCGGCCTGCCCCGCGCGCTAACAGGCCGTCTGGACACCCCCGGCGCGCGGCTTGCGATGGGGTTGATCGTTGCGACGATCCCGACCGTGATCTTTGGCGCCTTCCTGCATTTCAGCGGGCTGAGCGACGCGCTGCGCTCCGTCACCGTGATCGGCTGGACCATGCTTGGATTTGGCATTGTCCTTTATGTCGCCGACCAAAAAGGCGACACCCGGAAAACGAGCTCCGATTGGGGGCTGGGGGACGCGCTGATCATGGGGCTCTGGCAGATGGTGGCGTTGATTCCCGGCACCTCGCGTTCCGGCATTACCATCACCGGCGCGCGCCAGCTGGGCTACGCCCGCGAAGACGGTGCCCGGGTCGCAATGTTGATGTCGATCCCGACCATCATCGCCTCGGGCGTTTTGCTGGGCACTGAGGTCGCCCTGGATGCCAATATGGCCCTGATGCGCGATATGGGGATTGCGGCGCTGCTGTCGATGGTCTCGGCGCTCGTGGCGCTTTCAATCATGATGCGCCTTCTGAAATCGGTGAGCTTCACACCCTATGTCATCTACCGCGTAATTCTGGGCGTCGTGCTTTTGGTCATCGCCTATAGCTGACAAAAAAGGCGCGGTCTCCCGCGCCTTTCGATCCGTCATCGAATATCGGTTTTAGATATCTCCGCGCAGATTGCGGGCGGATTGCATCAGCTCGTCATACTGACCAGAGGGGCGGAACTTCCACAGATAGTCCGGCAGGATCGTGCCCATGGGCATCGGCTCGATCCCCAGATCGGCCAGCCCCTTTGCACCGTCGCTGACGACATTGTCGCTCTTCAGGCTCTTGAGCTGATCGCGGGTCAGCATCTTGTTCTCGACCAGCCCAAGCGTCAGCTTCTGCACCATATCAAAGCCCCAGGCCATCAGACCCGCCACAAAACCCGGCAGAGAGACAACAAGACGGCGACGGTTGATCACCTCCAGCATCTGCGCAATCAGCGCAGAGAAGCTCTTGGTCTCGGGACCGCCAAGCTCGTAGACACCCGGCGCGGCATTGCCCAGGATCCCGGCAACCGCAGCCTGCGCCACGTCATCGACATAGACCGGCTGAAACAGAGTAGCACCGCTGGCGATGGGCAGGACGGGCCCCATGCGAGTCATGGCGGCAAAGCGGTTGAAGAAACCATCCTCGGCCCCGAAGATCACCGAGGGGCGCAGGATCACAGCCTGCGGGAAGGCCGCGAGCACGGCGGCTTCGCCTTCGGCCTTGGTGCGGGCATATTCGCTGGCCCCCTCCGCGTCGGCACCGATAGCGGAAAGATGCACCAATGTCTCGACGCCATTCTGTGCCGCGATACGGGCAATGCGGCCCGCGCCTTCGGCCTGAACGGCGGAAAAGGTGTTCTTGCCGGTCTCGTTGAGCACGCCCACGCAGTTCACCACCGCATCGGCCCCGGCCATCACCGCCGCAACAGAGGCGTCATCGCGGATGTTGCAGAACACCGGCTCGACCTGGCCGGGCACACCGTAGGGTTTGACGTGCATCGCCTCGTTGGGACGGCGCACCGCGACTCGCACGCGCCAGCCCGCCTTCGCCATGCGGCGCGCAATATAGCGGCCGACAAAGCCCGACCCGCCATAGATGGTGACCAGTTTTGACATGACTTGGCTCCTCTTGCGCTAGCTGTTACCCCGATCTACCGCTCCAAGCCCTTTCAAACAAGGCGCAAAACGTCGCTGATTGTTCCAAGATCCGAGGTTCCTGCCCCTGTGACGCAGGATTTTGCAAAAATGTCAAAAATCCGTTTGACGCCCTGCGCGACTCTGCGTATATCGCGCTTCACCGACCCGTGCCCAGATGGCGGAATTGGTAGACGCGCTAGCTTCAGGTGCTAGTGTCCGTATGGACGTGGAGGTTCGAGTCCTCTTCTGGGCACCATTTATCCCCTACACATTGCTGATCTCATCAGTAGAGTGCCCCTGAAATCAGACAGGGGAATTTCCGATGCAAGCGAATCTCGATCACTGGCAGGAACGCGTCGATATGGCTGCGGCCTTTCGCTGGGTCGCGCGGCTCAATATGCATGAGGCGGTCGCCAACCATTTCTCGCTGGCGGTGAACGAGGACGGCAGCCGGTTCCTGATCAACCCGAAACTGCGCCATTTCTCCCGCATCAAGGCATCTGACCTGCTGGAGGTGGATGCCAATGATCCCAGCACCATGGAGCGCCCCGACGCGCCGGACCCCACCGCCTGGGGGCTGCATGGCTCGTTGCATCGGCTCTGCCCGCATGCGCGCTGCATCATGCATGTGCATTCGACCTTTGCCACCGTCCTGGCGAGCCTCAAGGACAGTCGCCTGCCGCCCATCGACCAGAATTGCGCCACGTTCTACAACCGCTATGTGATCGACGATGGCTACGGCGGGTTGGCCTTTGCCGACGAGGGCGCGCGCTGCGCCGCCATGCTCACCGATCCGAAGGTCAAGGTGATGATCATGGGCAACCACGGGGTATTGGTGATCGGAAACACCGTCGCCGAGACATTCGACAAGCTTTATTATTTCGAACGCGCGGCGGAGACTTATATTCGCGCCCTGCAAACCGGCCAGCCGCTGCGCGAGCTTAGCCCTGACGTGGCGGAGAAAACCGCGCAAGAGATCGAGAGTTATCCCGTAGACGCCACCGCAGCGCATCTGCGCGAATTGAAGGCCATTCTGGACGAGGAGGGCGCGACCTACGCGTCTTGACGGTTATCTGACCTGAAATGCAAAACGGGGCGCCTCGCGCCCCGTTTTTTGTTCTTGAGACCGATCACCAGATCAGGCGGCGGCTTCGCCCGGCTTCTTGCCGAGGATGATCATCGACAGCAGGTCATCATCGGTCACATCTTCGATGTTCACCGTACCGACAAGCTGGCCGTTCTTCATCACCGATGCCCGGTCGCAGAGCTCCATCACCGCGTGCACATCGTGGTCGATCAGGAAGATCCCGATGCCCTGTGCCTTGAGCTGCTGGATAAGCTCCGCCACCATCTGGGTCTCGTGCGGGCCAAGCGCCGCGGTGGGTTCGTCCATGATCAGGATCTTGGCGTTGAAATAGACCGCGCGCGCAATCGCCACCGATTGCCGCTGCCCACCCGAAAGCGCGGAGACCGGCTCGTTGAACTTGCGGAAGTTCGGATTGAGGCGCCCCATGATCTTGCGACACTCGGCCTCCATCGCGGCATCATTCACCAGCCCCGTCGCTGTGACGATCTCACGCCCCAGAAACAGGTTCGAGGCAGCGTCGAGGTTATCGGCCAGCGCCAGCGTCTGATAGATCGTCTCGATGTTGTGGCTGCGCGCATCGCGGGGATTGGTGATCTCCACCTTGTTACCGTTGATGCGGATCTCGCCCGAGTCCATCTTGTATGCACCCGAAAGCACCTTGATGAGTGTCGATTTCCCGGCACCGTTGTGACCCAGCAGGCCGACGACCTCGCCCGGATGCAGATCGACAGACACATCGTCCACCGCCTTGATGCCGCCGAAGGAGATGGAGATGTTGTTCATCTCCACCATCGGAGTTGCGCCCTGGGCGCGGAGTTCCTTGGGAGTAGCCATTATTTTGCCCCCACACGTTTGCGATAGACGATGTCGATGAATACGGCCGCAACCAGCACGGTGCCGACAACGATGTTCTGGAACGGCGCATCAACGCCCACCATGGCCATGCCGGATTGAAGGCTCTGCATGATCAGCGCCCCCAGGATGGCGCCGTAGATGGTGCCAAAGCCGCCCGAAAGCGCGGTGCCGCCAATAACAGCCGCTGCGATCACCCGCAGCTCGTCCAGGGTGCCGATGTCATTGGAGTGGTTGGCCAGACGGGCCGAGGCCACAACAGCCGACAGCGCACAGAGGAACCCCATGATGGCAAAGATTTTCACCGTCAGCAGGCGCGTATTGATGCCCGAAAGCTCCGCCGCGTCCGGGTTACCGCCGGTGGCAAAGATATACCGCCCCAGCCGGGTCCGTTTTGCGACAACGGTCATCACCACCGCCACGCCAATCAGGATCAGCACAGAAATCGGCAGGCCGTAACCCTGGGTGAAGCCCTCGGGCATCACTTCGCCGCGTGCCTCGAACAGGCGGGCCAGACGGCGGGTCGGGATCTCATAGGCGTTAAGGACCGCAACGAAGCCAAGGATTGCGCCAGACACGATCAGCGCCATGACGCCCTCGGCCCAAAGTGGTTTTACCGGGAATTCATGTGCCAGCTTGGCACGGCGGCTGTTCCACAGGGTCAGGAGCGCAAGAACCGTCGCCACAACCCCAAGGATCCAGCTCAGTGAAACGCCAAGCGTGCCATTGGTGCCGCCGAAGATCAGAAAGGTGGAATCAAGCGGGCCGATGGTCTGGCCGTCGGTCAGATACCAGGCGACGTTGCGCCAGACCAGAAAACCGCCAAGCGTGACGATAAAGGCGGGAATGGTCAGGTAGCCGACCATCCACCCCTGAAAGGCGCCAATCAGCGTTCCGGTCGCCAGGCCGACAACAACGGTCAGCACCCATGTCAGCGGATGGTTCAAGCCCAGCCCCAGCACATGCGGGAGAAATTCGGTCTGCGTCATCGCCATGACCGCCGAACAGGTCGCCAACAGCGCCCCAACGCTGAGGTCGATGTGGCGGGTCACGATCACAAACACCATGCCCGACGCCATGATTGCCACCGAAACGGTCTGGATCGTCAGGTTGAAGATATTGCGCGGCGTCAAGAAGCGCCCATCGGTCACCAGGTTGAACCCGATGCAAAGAATGACAAAGGCACCGATCATGCCCAACAGCCGCACATCCAGCTCAAGCTGCTGGAACATATTGCGCTTGTTTTGAGGGGGGATCGGCTGAGACGTGGTGTCGGTCATGTCCGGCTCCAGTATTCAGCAGGGAAGGGGTCGGGCGCTCCGACAGATCGGAACGCCCGTTTGAAGTATGTCAGATCAGATCAGTTGCAGGGTGCGGGGCCGTTTTCAACACCTTGGCACAGCGCTTCCTGAGTGATCCAGCCAGCGTCAACCACGGCGGACAGGTTGTCCTTGGTGACCGGAACCGGCGACAGGAACTTGGCGGTCATGGTGGTGCCCGACGGAGAGGTCCAGGACGTGGCCCCATCGACATCTGCCATGGCGGAGCCACCGGCCAGCGCAACGGCGATCTCGCCAGCCGCATGACCAAGGTCGCGCGCGTCTTTCCACACGGAAACGGTCTGGGTGCCCTTGGCAACGCGGTTCAGCGCTGCGTGGTCGCCGTCCTGACCGGAAACCGGGATGCCTTCCATGCCCTGAGCGGTCAGCGCCGCCACAACACCGCCCGCGGTGCCGTCGTTGGAGGCCACAACCGCGTCGACCTTGTTGTCGTTGGCGGTCAGGATCTGTTCCATGTTGCGCTGTGCGTTCGCCGGCAGCCAGCCATCGGTATAGGCTTCGCCAACGATGGTGATGTCACCGGAATCAACAGCCGCCTGGATGATCTCTTGCTGACCACCGCGCAGGAAGTCTGCGTTCGGATCGGTCGGCGAACCTTTGATCATGACGTAGTTGCCCTTGGGCATCGCCTCGAATACGGCGCGCGCCTGCATGCGGCCCACTTCGACGTTGTCAAAGGTCAGGTAGAAGGCACGACCATCTTCGATCAGACGGTCATAGGCGATAACCGGGATGCCTTCGTCTGCCGCAGCTTGCACGGCGGGGCCAATGGCCTGTGTGTCCTGCGCCAGAATGATCAGCGCATCAACGCCCTGTGCGATCAGGCTTTCGATGTCGGACAGCTGCTTGCTGGACGAGGATTGCGCGTCAGCAGAGATATACTCGGCTCCGGCTTCATCCAGCGCCGCAACGATGGCCGCTTCGTCGGTTTTCCAGCGTTCTTCCTGGAAGTTCGACCAGCTCACGCCCACGGTCAAATCAGCAGCAAATGCCGAAGATGCAGCAAATGCACTCAGTGCGATAACGGAGAGTCCGTTCAGAAATTTCATATTTTCCTCCCTTGTCGTGTGGCCCTGACGTTCATACGGGACACACTGTGATTCATCTGTAACAACATTTTTTTTGAGTTTCAAATTAAATCATGTATCCTTTCCGCAGGGAGAGGGTGCCACAGCGGTTACGCTGGCACCAATAGAAAGATAGCGCAAAAAACCTTGCGCTGGAGGAGCATACTCTTGGCACGATCAGGCAGGCTGTCGTCTTTGGGCGATCAGCGCGAAAATGGACGTCAACAGATACTGGATGTGATTCGAACCACCGAGAGCATCGCCCGGATCGACATCGCAAAAGCCACCGGTATGAGCCCGGCCACCGTGACCTCGATCACCGCCGAGCTGCTGAGCGCAGGGCTGATCGAGGAGGTCGCCCCCGATGCCTCCGCCGAGAGCCGACGCGGCCGGCCGCGCGTGGCGCTGCGCATTTGTGGCAAGGCGCGGCTGATCGCCGGGATCAAAGTGTCGCATCATCTTATTTCGGCGGTCCTGACAGATTTTGTCGGCGAAGAGCTGGCCAGCCATGAAATGCCGCTCTCGCAGGGGCGCATGCCGGTTCAGGACCTCTGCACGCAAATCCTGCGCACGCTGGAAATCGCCTGCCAAAAGGGCAACCTGTCGATCAACGATCTTTCGGGCGTTGGCGTCGGCATTGCCGGGATGGTCGATGCGGAGCGCAATTTCGTCTATTGGTCCTCCTCGCTGGACGAACGGAATGTATCCCTCGGCGACGCGCTTGCGCAGGTCCTCCCCTGCCCGGTGTTTCTCGACAATGACGCCAATCTGGTGGCCAAGGCAGAACATCTCTTTGGCGAGGGGCGCACCTGCGAGAATTTCATCGTCATCACCATCGAACATGGCGTTGGCATGGGGATCGTGATCGACGGCAAGATCTATCGCGGCAGTCGCGGCTGCGGGGCGGAGCTTGGCCACACCAAAGTCCATCTGGAAGGCGCGCTCTGCCAATGCGGCCAGCGCGGCTGTCTGGAGGCCTATGTCGGCGATTACGCGCTGCTGCGAGAGGCCAATCTTTCCAGCGGCGGCGCACGGCACGCCACTTTGGCCTCGCTCTTTGAGGCCGCCCAAAACGGCGATGCTGTTGCGCGCTCCATTCTGGACCGGGCCCGGCGCATGTTCGCCATGGGGCTTGCCAATGTGGTCAATATCTTTGACCCGTCCAAGATCATTCTGGCCGGAGCACGACTGTCCTTTGATCACCTTTATTCCGACAAGGTCATAGAAGAAATGCGCCATTGGGTGGTGCAGGTCGACGCGCCGCTGCCAGAGGTCATCGTGCATGATTGGGGCGATCTGATGTGGGCCAAGGGTGCCGCCGCCTATGGAATCGAAGAAGTAACCACCCAAACCGTAAAGGAACTCGCCAATGCGGCCGCCTAGCCATCTGAGCCTGGTCTTGCTGACCATCGCGGCCCCGCTCTCTGCCGCGCCGCAGGCACCGAGCTTCACCCCCGTTCCGGTCGCGGAACATATCTATGGTGGTGGCTGGGAGCATTACGTGGGGGGCGGACTTGCGGTGTTTGACTGCAACGGCGACGCGCTGCCAGAGCTCTACGCCGCCGGTGGCGAAAACCCGGCGCAGCTCTTCATGAATACCACAGATGGCGACGGTGCGGCGCTATCTTTTGCCCTAGACACCCCAGAGGAGCTGGCGCTGACCGGCGTGACCGGGGCATATCCGCTTGATATTGATGGCGATTCAATCCTCGACCTGGCCATCATGCGCGCCGGAACGGATGTCTTGCTCAAGGGCAGCGGCTCTTGCCACTTCACCCCCTTTGCGGATCTTGGCTTCAGCAGCGACAATCACTGGACCACTGGATTCTCCGCCACCTGGGAGGGCGGGAACACACTGCCGACCCTGGCCTTTGGCACCTATGTGGACCGCACCGACCCCAATGGCCCCTTTGGCACCTGCGATGATACCCTGCTCTATCGTCCGAAGGACGGGCACTACGACACCGCCAAGGCGCTGTCGCCGGGGTTTTGCGCGCTCTCCGTCCTGTTCAGCGACTGGAACCACAATGGCCGCGCGGATCTGCGCCTCTCCAATGACCGCCACTACTATGTGCGAGGTGGGCAAGAACAACTGTGGGCAATGGAGGACACTCCGCGGCTTTATACCGCCGAGGAAGGTTGGAAGCCCTATGCGCTCTGGGGCATGGGGATCGCCTCGCGCGATATGAACGGCGATGGCTATCAGGACGTCTATCTGACCTCGATGGGGGATCAGAAGTTCCAGCTGCAAAACCCCGCTTCCGATGGCCCCGTGTGGGAGGATGTAACCTATGGGTTTGGCACCACCGCGCATCGCCCCTATACCGGCGGCGACGGGCGGCCCTCGACCGGCTGGCATGCGGCCTTTGGTGATGTGAACAACGACGGGCGCGACGACATCTTTGTCACCAAGGGCAATGTGGAACAGATGCCCGGCGCGGCGCAAAAGGATCCCAACAACCTGATGCTGCAACAGGCGGATGGCAGTTTTGTTGAGATCGGCGAGGCCGCCGGTATCGCCAGCCTGCACCGGGGTCGTGGCGGCGCTTTGGTGGATCTCAATCGCGACGGGTTTCTCGACATCGCCGTGGTCAACCGACGTGCCGCGATGGAAGTCTGGCAGAACGATGGGGCGACCGGCGGCAATTGGCTGTTGCTGCGCCTGGAGGCCCGCGCCCCCAATACCCGCGCTGTCGGCGCCTTTATTGAAATCGACGTGGACGGCCAGCGCATGATGCGCGAGGTCACCATTGGTGGTGGCCATGCAGGCGGTGACAGTGGCGATTTCCATGTTGGGCTTGGGGCCGCAGCCACCGCCATGGTCCGGGTGATCTGGCCTGACGGCCAGATCGGTGAGTGGCAGGATCTGGAGGCAAACCAGCGTGTTACGCTGTCACCTCAGTGATGGGCAGAACCTAGTGATCAACCGGCAGGCCACTGGGAATCGCCTTTGGCACCCCCAGCCGCCCTGCCGCTGCGGTCTCATCCGTCAGGGCGTTCAGGAAGGCGACAAGATCCGCGATCTCTGCCTCCGTCAGGGTGATGTCAGGCGCAGTGACCGATGCACGCAGCGCCGCGCGGTCTTCGGCGCTGTCAAGGATGGCCCAGTCTGCCACCCCGTCCAGCGGCGGGAGGATAGCCTGAGTTCTGTCGTAATTATCCAACGCTTGCGCGGGGTTTACGTGGTGCCGGATGGCCCCCTCCAATGTGGCATAGGCGCCATCATGCCCGTAGGGGGCGGTCAGGGTTACGTTGCGCAGCGACGGCGTGCGAAAGGCATAGGCGTCCTCCGCCTCTCCGGTGACCCGGATGCGGCCCTCATCCCGGTGGTGGCTCTCAAACCGGGCCGCCTTGCCGGGGCCAAACTGCGGCATCGCCAAAGCGTGGAACGCATGGTCGGTCTGTAGCCAGCCCGCATGGCAAGAACTGCATCCCGCCGCGCCGTAAAACAGATCCATGCCGCGTTTGGCGGGATCCGAAAGCCCGCCCTGCCCGAGCATATAGACATCAAAAGGGCTCATATCGGCGCGCCATTCGAAGCGGATGAAATCGGCCATGGCATTGGCGATCTCGGCAAATGTGATCGGCGCGCCTGCGCCAAGAACCGTGTCAAACCGCGCCCGATAGTCGGGAATGGCCTCGACCCGCGCCGCGATTCTGTCCCAGGCGCCGCCGGGGGTGGACAGCTGGCCCAGGCGCACCGCCTCGGCGACCTCATTCTCTGAATAATGTCCGGCCATCTCATCCGGCGAGAGAACGGGAAACATCGCCTGCGCGGCAAGCGCGTCGTCAAAGCCGGCAACCATATCCTCGCCCAGCGGCGTGCGCAGACCATTGGGAAAATCCGGGTGCCCTTCCAGCCGCCCGTCGTGAAACATCACCGTGAACTGCGCCGCGCCGAGGTTCCACAGGCCCGGGGCATTGCGCGGAATACGTTCCTCCGGGTGGTTGGCGGGGTTCGCTTTGCGCTCCGGGCCAAGGCCAAGACCGCCCTCGCCGATCCCCAGAGAGACCCCATCCCCGGTGCCAAACTTGGGATGGTGACAGGTTGAACAGGCGATATTGCGATTGCCGGACAGGATCGGATCGTAAAACAGCAGCTGCCCCAGCTCTACCGCCGCCATGTCGGCCTCGGGAAAGATCGGACGCGGACCAAGCGCGGGGCGCTCTCCTGCAACTGTAAAAGACGCAGAGGCCATCAGCCCCGCAACGATGATCGCGCGCGTCAGCCCCATCCGAAATCCAGCCTCAGGTTCTGGACATAGGGTTTATCGGGCGTCACGATCACGCTGGGAAAATCGGGCTGGTTCACCGCATTGGCATGTCCTTGCGGTTCGAAACACAGGCCCATTCCGGGGCCGATCGTTTGCCCGGACAGGCCACCGCCCTGTGCCGGCAGCATCATCGCTGTATAGACCTGTGCACCGGGTTGCTCGGTCGTGACGGTCATCCGCAACCCGTCTGGCGCAGTAAGGATGGCAACAGGCAAGGCCGGATCGCGGGTGTCGTCAAACACAACGTTGATATCCGTGCCCAAACGTTCGCGATCCAGATCACCGAGGCTCTGCCCCATACGCAGATCGTAGCGCGTGCCATCGGGAGGTGCGATCTCTCCATAGGGGACATTGGTATCATCCACCGCGAGATAGCCGATGGCATCCACCTGCAACCGATGATCCCAGATCGGCTGCCCGCCCCCCATGAGGTTATAATAGTTGTGCTGCGCCATATTGATCGGTGTGGGCCGATCAACGGTGGCGGACATCTGGTAATCGACAGACATCGCGTCCAGCGTCACAACGACGGTGAAATCCACCGCCCCGGGAAAGCCATTCTCTCCGTCCGGGGAGTGATAGCTCAACCGCGCGCTTGCGGCGCTTAGCGGTTCCAGCTCCCAGATCACATGCGACAGCCCCTTGGGGCCGCCATGCAGCTGATTGTTGCCCTCGTTCGCGTCCAGATAATAATGCTGCCCGCCCAGCGCGAACTGTGCATTCTTGATCCGGTTTGCGACCCGCCCCGCGATCACGCCGAGATATGCGGGATTGTCCAGATAGGCCGCCGGATCCGCGAACCCGAGGATCAGCGGCCGGTCTTCGCCCTTGGCCGTCAGGCGCAGATCTCGTGTCACCGCCCCGAAGTTCAGCAGGCTCAGCGAGAGCCCGTCGCTCTGCAATGTGACTTCCTTGAGCATTTGACCGCGATGCAGCCCGTGATTGATGATCTGCGCCTTACCCATCAGACGAACCGATTGACGAGGTTTTCGAGGTATTCCTGCTTGCCGGAGCGCGGCTTGGGGTTGATGCCCTCGGCCTCGACCTTCTGCGCGATATCCTCAAGCGACAGCTTGCCCGCCAGCATCTCCTGCGCATCCGGTTTCTGCCAATCCGCATAGCGGTCGGTCACGAAACCATCCAGGGTGCCGTCTTCGATCATCGCGGCGGCAGCTTTAAAGCCACGGGCACAGATATCCATACCGCCGACATGCGCCATCAGCAGATCCTCGGGGTCGATCGACTGGCGGCGCAGCTTTGCGTCAAAATTGGTGCCGCCGGAGGTAAAGCCGCCGTGCTTGAGGATATGGTAATAGGCCAGTGCCACCTCGGGCGTGTTGTTGGGGAACTGGTCGGTGTCCCAGCCGGATTGGTAGTCGTTGCGGTTCATGTCGATGGAACCAAAGATGCCCAGCGCCTGCGCGGTGGCGATCTCATGTTCAAACGAATGCCCGGCCAGGATCGCATGACCCTGCTCAAGGTTCATCTTTACTTCGTTTTCCAACCCATGCCGTTTCAGGAAGCCATAAACCGTGGCGACGTCGTAATCATACTGGTGCTTGGTCGGCTCCTGCGGTTTCGGCTCCACCAGGATCTGCCCTTTGAAGCCGATCTTGTGCTTATACTCCACCACCAGATTGAGCATGCGGCCCAATTGCTGGTCTTCCTGACGCAGGTCGGTGTTGAGCAGGGTCTCATAGCCCTCGCGACCACCCCAGAGCACGTAGTTCTCGCCACCGAGGCGATGGGTGGCATCCATGCAAGTCTTGATGGTCGCCGCCGAAAAGGCAAAGACCTCCGGGTCGGGGTTTGTCGCCGCGCCGGACATAAAGCGCGCGTTGGAAAACAGGTTGGCGGTGCCCCAAAGGAGCTTGACGCCGGTCTCTTCCTGCTTTTGCGCGAAATACTCGACGATCTCGTTCAGGTTACGGGTGTTTTCCGCAAAATCCTTGCCCTCGGGGCGCACGTCCAGATCGTGGAAACAGTAGTAGGGCGATTGCAGCAGGGTGAACATCTCAAACGCCACATCGGCCTTGAGCTTGGCGGCCTCCATCGTGTCCTTGAACCAGGGGCGATCAAAGGTCTGACCGCCAAAGGGATCGCCGCCCGGCCAGACAAAGTTGTGCCAGTAGCAGGTGGCAAAGCGCAGATGCTCTTTCATGGTCTTGCCGAGGATCACCTCCTCGGGGTTGTAGTGGCGGAAGGCCAGCGGGTTGCGGCTGTCCTCGCCCTCATATTGGATCTGCGAGACGTCGCCAAAAAAGCCAGTCGTCATGTCATCAGTGCTTTCATACTAGGATAGAGCGCGCGGTATTTGGCGTATGAGGCGTCAAAGGCTTCGGCCAGATCCGCACGCGGGTCTATGGTGTGGGCAATGGGCGGTGCGGTCATGATGCTGGCAAGATCGCCACCAGTGGCCGCCATGGCCAGACGCGCCGCGCCAAGGGCCGCGCCGAATTCGCCCTTGTCGGGAATGTCCAGCGGCAGGCCGAGCACGGTCGCCAGGGTCTCCACCCAATAGCGCGACTGGGTGCCGCCGCCGACGGCGAGCAGCCGGGTCAGATCGGTCTGGGTGCCCTTCAATGCCTCCAGGCAATCGCGCAGCGCAAAGGCCACACCTTCCATCACCGCCTGTGTCAGCTCGGCGGGGCCATCGCCAATGTCGAGCCCGGCCAGAGTGGCGCGGATGCGGGCATCATTATGCGGGGTTCGCTCGCCGGACAGATAGGGCAGGAAAGTGATCGAGGAGGGACCGGCAATGCGCTCCGGCAACAACCCGGCCAGCGCGGCGGGCGTTTGCCCGAGTGAGCGCGACAGCCAGTTCAGACAATCGGTCGCCGCCAGGATCACCCCCATCTGATACCATGTGTCAGGCACCGCGTGGCAGAAGGTATGCACCGCCGAGGCCGGATCGGGCTGATACTGCCCCTTGGCGGCCAACAACACGCCGGATGTGCCAAGGCTGACAAATCCCTCACCGTCGCGGAAACAGCCGGCACCGCAGGCGGCGACAGCATTGTCACCACCGCCACCGGCAACAACAACGGGGCCGGAAATCCCCCACTCGCGTTGCAGTTCACCCCGCAGATCGCCACCGGGTGCGGCGCCCTCTACCAGATCAGGCATCTGGTCCCGGCGCATGCCAGAGGCATCCAGCAGCGCCTCGGACCAATCGCGCGCGCCAACGTCCAGCCAGGAGGTCCCGGCGCTGTCGGACATGTCGGAAATATATGCGCCGGTCAGCCAATAGCGGACATAGTCCTTGGGCAGCAGCACCTTGGCAACCTTGGCAAAAATCTCCGGCTCATGGGCCTTGACCCAGGCGAGTTTCGGCGCGGTAAAGCCGGGAAACACGATGTTGCCCGAAAGATCCCGCACGCCGCTCATCGCGTCCAGCGCGGCAGCCTCGGTTGCGGAGCGGGTGTCGTTCCACAGGATACAGGGCCGCAACACCTTGCCCGCCGCATCGAGCAGCGTTGCGCCATGCATATGACCGCTGAGCCCAATACCGCGCAGCGCCGCAAGTTCCGTGGGATGCGCTGCCTTTAACCCCGCCAGCGCGGATTTGCAGGCCTCGATCCAGTCCTGCGGATCCTGCTCGCTCCAGCCGCTCTGCGGGTGCGAAACCCCATAGGCCGCATCCGCCACGCCAATCACGTTGCCCGCCTCATCAGCCAGCAACGCGCGCAGCCCCGACGTTCCCACGTCAAGCCCCAGAAACATTCGATGTCCTCCCAATCGCCTTCTGCGCGGCACCGCTAAATGCTGCACATATTTATTTCGGCCATTAAAATAAACCAGAATCGCCAGAGACTGTCAATCTGTCCCGGCAAAATTGCCGTCGCGTTCCCGCCTCGCCGGAGGATCGCAGAATTCGCCAATGTGAAACAAACCGGGCGCCATGCCGTCCCCTAGCCGAGGTAGACATCGCCCTTGGGGTAGCGCACGCGCGGGGTGCTGCGGGTGGCCAGGAAAAACCCTAGCGTCAGCGGCCCCACCCGCCCCAGAAACATGATGATGATGATCACCAACCGGCCGAAACCGTCCAGTTCCGGGGTCACCCCGCGCGACAGCCCAACCGTGCCAAAGGCCGATGTCGCCTCAAAGGCGAGGTCGAGGAATTCTGAATCATGGGCGATCGAAATCAGGAAAATCCCGGCCAATACGATCACGATGCTGATGGTGGTCAGCGCCATCACCTTCATGATGTCTTCCAGCGCGAGGCTGCGGCCAAAGACATGCAGCGCCGTCTGGCGTCGGAAAAACGCAACCGTGCCAATCAGCAGAACAATTAGCGTCGTCACCTTGATGCCGCCGGCGGTGGAGGTGCTGCCGCCGCCCACCAACATCAGCGACATGGTCATCAAGGCGGTGCTGTCATGCATGCCATGGGTGTCGAGCGTGTTGAACCCTGCCGTGCGCGGCGAGACCCCCTGAAACCAGCTCGCCCAGAGCCGGCTTGAGGTATCGGGCAACCCGCCAAGCGTCGCGGGGTTGTTCCATTCCAGCAGCGCAAAACCAATACACCCCATCAAGATCAGCGCCAGGGTGCCGGACAGCATCAGCTTGCTGTGCAATGTCAGCCGACGCCAGGACCGCACCTGCGCGATATCTCCCACCACGATGAAGCCAAGCCCGCCCAGGATAAACAGGGCCGGGATGGTGATATTGATGATCGGATTGCCCACCCAGCGCATCAAGCCGTCCGAGTAAAGCGAAAACCCGGCATTGTTGAAGGCCGAAATACTGTGAAACAGAGCGTGCCAGGCCCCTTGCTGCCAGCCCAGCTCAGGCACAAAAACCAGCGCCAGAATGGCGGCGCCCGCCAGCTCGCAGACCAATGCGACCAGCATGATGGTGCGCACGATCAGCACCAGGTTGCCCAGAACCGGATGGTTCAAATCCTCGCGCAGCACCAGCCGCTGCGGCAGGCCGACCGGCAGGCCCAGCGCCGACAGCAACAGCACCGCAAAGGCCATCAACCCCAGACCGCCCAGCTGGATCAGCAGCGCAACGATCAACTGCCCAAAAAAGGTGAAGTCATGACCCGTATCCACCACCGCGAGGCCGGTCACGGTCACGGCGGAGGCAGAGGTAAAGAACGCGTCATAAAAGCTGACCGCACCGTTTTGCGAGATCGGCGCCCAGAGCAGCAGCGCGCCAATGACGATGCAGATAAAGTAGGAGATCACCAGCACCAGCGGCGGTGGCAAGGTGCGCTCTCGGGACAGCAGCTCTTTGCGGATCGGCTTTTTCAATAGAGACTCGATGCGAAATTGCGCAGGTCCGAGCGCTTGCCGAGCAGGATCAGCAGATCATCCTTGGCCAGGGTACAGGCAGAGCCATCCTGCCCCAGATATTCGGTGCCTCGCATCAGGCCGATGCAGCGCAGATTATAGGTCGAGGCATAGGGGATATCGACCAGCGCCTTTCCCTCCAGCGATTCCGGGATCTTGAAATTCACCACATGGTAGCCATTGCCGAGGCTGACATAATCGCGCACCAGCGGGTTATGCAGCACCTGGGCTATATGGAGCCCGACATCGACCTCGGGGTGGATAATGCGATCCACCTTCAGCTTGCTCAGGATACGGTGGTGGGTCTTGGTGGTCGCCTTGGCCCAAACGATCGGCACCCCAATGGTCTTGAGGTTGATCGCCGCGAGGATACTTGCCTCCAGATCCGACCCCATGGCCACCAGCGCCACATCGCAATCGGCGATCCCGGCCTGGCGCAGCGCCAGATCATCGCGGGCATCCACAATCATCGCCTGCGACAACTCATCGGCGCATTGGCTGACGCGCGCCTCGTTGGTGTCAATGCCAATGACGTGGTTGCCGAACCGGCTCAATTCCTTGGCCACAGCCAATCCGAAATTGCCTAGCCCGACGATAACAAAGGTGTTGCGCCGCTCCGGGCTTTTGCGTTTTGCACCCAGCATTCGGTTCCGCTCTCTCCAGCGACGCCGGATAAGCCCGGCAAGTATACGCTCAAATCAAAGGCAGCCCCCCATTGCAAGCCCTATATTTGCATAGCTTCCCCGACATATGGACCGCTTTGCCTGCTCCTCTTGATCCCTGTTCGACCGTGAAAGCGCGCGGCGGAACTGTTGAGTTCACACCCCAAAGCCCCTATGTCTGCACCGGATCGCGCCAAGACCAAGGACAGCCACATGGCCACGCATCTTCATCACCAAGACCTCCCCGAGGATCTGGACCTTGGCCCCGTGGTGGCCATCGACTGCGAGACGATGGGCCTTCAGCCGCATCGGGATCGGCTCTGCGTGGTGCAGCTCTCTGGTGGTGATGGCGATGCCCATGTGGTGCAGATCGCAAAGGGGCAGACCTCGGCGCCCAACATCGAGGCAATCCTCACCGATCCATCCGTGCTGAAGCTGTTTCACTATGGCCGTTTTGATATCGCCGCGATGTATCACGCCTTTGGCGCCCTGGCCGCGCCGGTCTATTGCACCAAGATCGCCAGCCGCATGGTGCGCACCTATACGGATCGTCACGGGCTCAAGAACCTGACGCAAGAACTGCTGGGGCTTGATATCTCCAAACAACAGCAGATGAGCGACTGGGGCGCAGCCGAACTGACCAAGGCTCAGCAGGATTATGCCGCATCGGATGTCTTGTATCTGCATCGGCTGCGGGACGTTCTCGACGCCCGGCTGGAGCGCGAAGGCCGCAGCGATCTGGCGCAGGCATGCTTTGATTTCCTGCCCACCCGGGCACGGTTGGACCTGGCCGGCTGGCCGGATACGGATATTTTCGCACATTCCTGACGGAATGAGATGCGGCACCGCATCGTATCTTTGGACCCGGACAGAACAGAAAGGCAGAGAGGATGGACCGCTATTCCCGCACGATTGCCTATCTGAAGGTGCTCCTGCCGCTTGCCGCCCTGGCGCTGCTGTCGACCCTCTTTCTGATTTCGCGGAAAGGGGACACCGATCCGGTGATCCCCTTTGCCCAGGTCGATATGGAAAACCGCCTGCGCGGTCAGCAGATGACAGCGCCTTTTTTCACCGGCACCACCGCCTCGGGACATGAGATCACCATCGCAGCCGCCAAGGCCCTGCCCGGGGTCAATGCGGGCACCGCCTCCGCCACAGATCTTGAGGCAGAAATCCGAACCGGCGAGGGGCGTAGCATCCTGATGCTGTCGGATGCCGGCTTTGTGCGCCCCGACAAGGACACAGCAACACTCAGTGGCAATGTCCGCATCCTCAGCACCGATGGCATGCGGGTTGAAACCGACCGGCTCGACGCCCATCTGAGCAACGTTGATGCCAGCAGCCCCGGTACGATCAAGGCGACAGGCCCGCTGGGAGATTTTACTGCTGGTCGGATGCGGATCTTTACAAATTCGAAGAGTGGCGCGGTACATATTCAGTTCACGGATGGTATTAACTTGGTGTACGATCCCGCAAACGCAGAAAGATAACACGTGAGACGACTAGCTACCGCATTTCTGATTGGCCTGCTGACCCTGCCCTTCATGTCGATGGCGGAAGCCCAAGGCACGGATATCTCTTTTGGCGTGCTCAAGACAGATACCTCGCAGCCGGTAGAGGTCACCGCCGACGCCCTGGACGTCAATCAAGAGGACGGCGCCGCGCTGTTCAAAGGCAACGTCCTGATCATACAAGGCGAAATGCGCCTGAGCGCCGATAGTGTGCTGGTCATCAACGCCCCCGAAGGCACCGGCATTGAGCGGCTGGAAGCGCGCGGTAATGTGCTTCTGGTCAGCGGTCAGGACGCCGCCGAAGCCGGCGCTGCCGATTACACAATCAAGAGCGGCACGGTGATCATGCATGGCAATGTGCTGCTGACCCAGGGCGCCAGCACGCTCGGCGCCGAACGCATGGTGGTCAATCTTGCCAGTGGCGACGCCACCCTGAGCGGCCGGGTCCGCACCACGCTGCCCGGAAGCGGCGCCGACAAATGACCTCCCCGACATTGACAGTCACCCCCGGCGCATCGGGGCTGCGCATTGAGAAACTGCGCAAGAGCTACCGCAAGAAGGTGGTGATCCGCGATGTCTCCATGGAGCTGAACCGGGGCGAGGTCGTGGCGCTTCTGGGGCCGAACGGCTCTGGCAAGACAACCACGTTCTATACCATCGCCGGATTGGTCTTTGCCGAAGGCGGGGATGTCTTTATCGACGGGCAAAACGTTACCAACCTTCCGATGTACCGGCGCGCGCGCCTGGGAATTGGCTATTTGCCACAGGAAATGTCGATCTTTCGCGGGCTTTCGGTCGAAGACAATATTTCAGCCGTGCTCGACATCGCTGTCGCCCATGATCACAAGCGACGCGAACGCCTGGAAGAGCTGTTGTCGGACTTTTCCATCGAACATCTGCGACGCGCGCCCGCGCTGGCGTTGTCGGGGGGCGAACGCCGCCGCGTGGAAATCGCCCGCTGCCTGGCGGCGGACCCGAAATACCTGCTGCTGGACGAACCTTTCGCTGGCGTCGATCCGATTTCGGTCGGCGATATTCGCAATCTCGTTTCTGACCTGAAAACCCGCGGAATCGGTGTTTTGATCACCGACCACAATGTGCGTGAAACACTCGAAATCGTGGATCGCGCCTATATTCTCCATGATGGGCATGTGTTGATGTCCGGCACGCCAGAAGAGGTGGTGGAGAACGAAAATGTCCGTCGCGTATACCTTGGCGATAACTTTCGCATCTCCTGAACCTGTTTTTCGCAAGTTTCATCGGCAGGGTGACGCCGACGTGATGCCGCACTTCGACAATTGCAGTCGGATTGTCATTGACTCCGCCCGCCGTTTGCAATCGAATTGAACCATGGCAAATGTGCGATCCGATGCAGTCACAAAGACAGCCCTGCCAACAGGGTGTCCCGCGCTGCATGTCGCATATCTTGCCCATCATCCTTCCTGGCAGACCTGACACAGTGCACGCAGCATCGCTGCATCCTGTCGTCGTGGCTTCAGGCAAAACAATAAGGAGATAACATGCGTTACAAAGTCAGCGGAAAACAGATCGACATCGGCGAATCTCTGCAAACCCACGTGGAGACAGAGCTGAGCGCGGTCCTGGAGAAATACGCAGGCCGACCGACAGATGCTCAGGTCGTCTTCTCCCGCAATGCGCATGAATACGTCTGCGAAACCATCGTCCACCTCTCTACCGGTCTGACCTGTCAGGCCAAGGCGCATGCAAACGAGATTTATGCCGCTTTTGAGGGATGTCTTGAGAAGATGGACAAGCAGCTGCGCCGCTACAAGCGCCGGCTGAAGGATCACCACCGTGATCGCAGCGAGCCGGTTGAAATTATCGGGGCCAGCTCGTATATCCTCGCTTCTGAACAAGCGGAAGCGGAGGTTGAACCGGATTCCCTGCAACCGATCATCGTGGCCGAGATGGAAACAAGAATTCCGTCGCTGTCCGTTGGTGAAGCCGTGATGCAGATGGAATTGGCCGGATCGCCTGTCCTCGTTTTCCGCAACGAGACAAAAGACGGACTAAACGTGGTGTATCGGCGTGAAGATGGCAACATCGGCTGGATCGATCCATAATAGAATCTTGAAGGGGCCGCTTATGGCCCCTTCGCCCTGAGCGGAGCAGAGGCCATGCAGATTTCGAACATCCTCAAGCAAGAGGCCGTCCGGGTCATTGGTGCGGCCTCCAGTAAAAAGCGCCTGTTTCAGGAAATTTCCGACGTCGCCAACAGCGCCTATGGCCTGGAGACGCAAAGCACGGTCGAGGCGCTTCTTGATCGTGAAAGCCTTGGCCCCACCGGCGTGGGCCATGGGGTCGCGCTGCCGCATGCCCGGCTCCGCGGTGTGGACCGCGTTATCGGGATCTTTGTCTCGCTGGAAAAACCGCTGGATTTCGGCGCGGTGGATCGGCAGCCCGTCGATATCGTGTTTTCCCTCTTCGCCCCCGAAGATGCCGGTGTCGAGCATCTCAAGGCGCTGGCGCTGGTGTCGCGGACCCTGCGCGAACAGAGCTTCTGCACCAAACTGCGGGCCAATCCCGATCCGGCAACGCTCTATACCATCCTGACCGAAAGCCAATCCGTTCAGGCCGCCTGAGTCAGGGCGCGATTCAGTCAGATGCGCTGCTATCGGGTCTCTTGCCAGTCGTCGAAACCAAACGTCAGATAGTCCCGCTGATAGGCTGACCGGCACAGCTCCTCCAGCTCTGCATCATAGATGTCAGCCAGCGCGTAGGGTTGATCCGCAGCGGGCCTGGCAAAGGTTGGCGCATTTGCGCAGCCCAATTTGGCCGCCAACCAGGCAAGATCCTGCGCCAGCTCCTCTTCCCGCAGGATCAGATCCGGCGCGGCGAGTTCGGCAAAACCAGCCAGAATCTGGGACTGGCTGGCCCAGTTTGCGTCCACCCGGATCGAGGTCTGACCGGCAAGGTTGGATTTCACAAACGCCAGGAACTGCGCAAAGGCCAAGCGGTGCTGTTCCATGTCATACGTTTCGTCCACCGGCTGTTCCGGGATCGCCAGATTGTAGCGCCGCCGCAGGGTATTGCGGATCTGGCGCAGGCTGCCGGGACCCTTGGACAGGATCCGGTCGCAGAACACCGCATGGGCCCGCGCGAGCGGATGACGCACCACGCTAAAGCTGCGATGGACCGGCGTCGCCCGCCGCCATTGCCGCAACTGTTTCTGGTTCATCTTCATGCGCAGCGCATCGGCCCCAATGCCATCCAGCGCTGCAAGCCATTGGATCAGCTCCGGCTCCAGCCCTCCGGCGATCGGCATATAAAGCAAAGGCGCCTCAGCCGCAGCAATATATCCGGGCACCGCAGGCCCGCGCCGCGGTTCAAAATTCGGCGTCCGCGTCAGATTGAACCGATCCAACCCCGCCAGCGCCAGTTCCATCTCTTCGGCGTTTTCCACCTTGGAGCTGACCGGAGCGGGGTTCTGCCGCTTCAACTTGTCGTCCAGCGCCTCCAGCCGCGCCGGGAGCCCCAGCCATTTGGCCAGGCCATTCATGACGTCGAGATCCTGAAGGTCCTCATAGGCCACATAAAACGCGCTCTGCCCAGAGCGCTGGAGCCGGTTCAGCAATAGCACCTGAAAGGCCTGAAGCTCCTGCACATGCTGGCCAAATTCCTCTGCGTCAAAGATCGCCTTGGCCTCCTTGCGTCGCTTGACGTTGGTCAGCTTCCATTGCCCGGTGCTCTTGGCAATCTTCCAGGACACATAGCTGTCCAGCGGGTTGCGGGTCAGGATGATCTTGGCCACCTGCGGATCGTCGAGGATGACATCAAGAATCCGCGGATCATGGTCGTGGAAATAGCGAAACCCACCCAGAACGCCGGGCTGTGCGCGGATCGTATCGAGCAAACCAATGGGGTCCGCCTCGCGCATCTCGTGCGTCACCCCAAGGATTTCGGTCTTGTTCGGATAGCCAATGAAATGCGGATTGAAGGCTTCGCCATGGCAGGCCACCCCCGGCAGCGCATTGAGGTTGCTTTCCAGGAAATTCGACCCGGTGCGCATTTCCGCAAAGACAACAAAAGACGTGAACAGCTCAGGCATCAGGATTTACTTACCAGATAGGGTCTGCGTGGACGGTCAGGCGTTGGGACAGAGGCAGGATTGACCGGAAAATCCCCCATCAGATAAGGGTGCATGCCCTCGTTCTTGAGATTTTGCAGGAATTGACCAAATCCCTCAAGATCCACCATCTTTGGCGCTTCATTCAGGGGGCTGGCGCCGGTCGTGCCAATGTCATCGACGACGGTTTGCAGGTTTTCCATCGGCGTCTCGATAAACTCCGCAAGGCTCCAGACCCGCACCCGCGCCCGTACCCATTGGCTGCGCAGGATACGCAGTTGCGCGGTCTCGATCTTCTGCAATCGAGCGGCGTCTTGCCGCAGCTCGGCAAACCCGCGATCCGAGCGAAACAGCGGCACCGCCCACGCCCCGGTGATGACCAGGATATGCGCATTGGCATCGCCAGCCATAAACGAATTGGCCTTCTGCGTATCCCGGGGCCCGAACTGAAAACACTGACGCTCGCCACGGGTGTTCCAGATCAAATTGGCCAGATACCCTTCGGGATTGTAGTCGCGCAGCTCTGTATTGTCGCTGAGGCACCCTGGCGCCAGGGTCTGCCCCTCCGCCAGCTCGGCGCGCTCCGGCGCAAAAAGATGGCCATGCACCCGTGTACCGGTGGCCCGCGCCAGCCAGGGCTCGAAGCCTTCAAAAATCTCGGTGAACCCTTGCAAAACCGCATAGGGGGCAGAGGTGGACGCGGTATCGACCCCATGACGGGGAAATCTGCTCTGCATATAGAGGCCGGGCCGACCGCGCGTGCGCCGCTCCACCGCCTTGGCAAAGATCCGGTCGATCTTGCCGGGATTCGGCTCTGTCCGTTTCATCGCGCCAGCGGCATCGGTCAAAAAGCCCTGATATAGCTTCTCGGCCTGCGGCCAGATCTTGCGCGCCACGAAACAGTCAGAGCGCCGCAAAAGCGGTAAATGATCATCGTAAAACACATGCGGCCGCCCCTGATAGTCGAACTTGGACAGGGTCAGGGACCGGCTTTCGATATTGGTGGAATAGATCCGCGCCAGGGTCTGGTAATAGCTTTCGTCCGGGATCCACACGCGCCGGAAATAGGCGTCATAGCGGGGCCGGTCGGGGCTTTGCAGGATCGCCGAGAGGGTTTTCCGGGTCAGACACCACCATTGGCTGCCCATATGCGGAACCAGCCCAAGGGGGATGCGGCGGCGCACTTTCAGACGGCGTTGCAGGTTCACATAGCCATCAAACAACCGGCGATGCCGCCGCCAGGAAAAGGGAAAGCGCAGGGTGAACCGTTCGGCACCAAGGCCACCGACAATCCATGGCACATCGGCGGTGGTGGCGCTTTCGATGAAATCCGTCTCGGGCCGGTCCGCCAGATAGTCCACCAGCTCCTCTACCGGGCGCAGTGGCAGGCAGGAGCCGGACATCAGATAGACGTGGCGGACATCTGGAAAGGCCTCCAGCATTTGCTCCGAAGCATCCTGCGAGGCCGCAACGATGCCCCAGGTTCCCCATTCGCAGCGGTGACGACGGGAAAACCGGACCAGCGGCTCATCCGCAAAGGCCGCCTGAAAGGCCCGAAACGACGCATCATCCACAATCCGGTCCGCGTGCAGAACAACGGGACATCCGGCGGCAACCCAATGCCGCACCACCTGTTCCGCCCTGTCCAGCGCGGTATGCACCAGCATGACGATGCCAAGGCTGCTCATGCCCAATTCCCCTTGGACATCAGGCCGAGAATCTCCAGCTGACGCCAGTTGATGTATTTCTCGCTCCACTTGCACCAGAGCTCCGGGTGGTTTTTCAGGCTTTCGGCATAGGCCCGATATTCCGCCGACCCCGCATAATGCTGCCCACGGTTCAGCTCCTCCTTTGCCTTGACGCCGAAGGTGTCCAGGAACTTGGTATGGAGCAGAATGCCGCTCGCCTTTTCGCCGCCGCCCGTTTCATACACCTGATTGAGCCCACGCGGCAGCAACATGTGCGAGGAGCTGACAAACACATAGCTGCGGTGCCATTTGACCAATGGGGTCTTGTTCAGCGCCGGGGCCAGCTTCGGCCGGTCGGCAAAAAACACCCGCGCGCGCGGGCCGCCCTGGATCCAGAGGTTGCCGTAACGATTGTTTCTGGTCACCGTATAGTTGCCACTGTCGAACCAATGGGCAATCTCCAACGGGTCCTGACCTGCGTGATAGGGCGCCTCCTCGATCGGGCCCTTGGGATAGACATCCAGCAGCATGGCCGAAAAGCTGCGGATCTGCGCGGTGTCAAGCCAATCGGTCAGCGCCCGTAGCGGGCGGGTATCGCAGAACGGATAGACAAAAAATTCGTCAGGATCGACGTGCAGAACCCAGCGCCCATGCGCATATCGGCGCAACAGGTAGTTGACCCAATCGACGCCGAAGGTGGATTTCTTGTAGCTGCCGCGCGTATGCCAGAGCGACACATCGGCCTGCCCCTCCAGATAGCTGCGCGCGCCATCGCTGGAGTCATTGTCGATAAACAGGAAATGCGTCACGCCGAGATCCCGATAGTATTTCAGGAAATACGGCAGGCGGATCTTTTCATTGCGAAAGGTCGCAACCAGAAGAATGTCGTCGGGGCGCAGACGGCGGGTGTTGTCCTGAATGCAGCGCAGCTCTCGCGACTTGCGCAACGCCCGCAAGAGACGACGCTTGCGCCTGATCCGCATTTGGTAAGAATCCCAAAGCCCCAAGGTCTCTGTCCCCGCGTTTCCGGGCCGCCCCCACTGCCCAAGCACGGGACGCCCCGCGCAAGCCTGCGCAATATGTCACGTCCACATTCTGGAAACAATGCGTTTAGAACTGGTTACACCCGCGACCTCAGACCCATGGCACCGGTGCGCAGAGGCCCAGCTCCGCCAATTGCTCAGGCCCCTCATAGCGCAGCGCCCCGCTGTGCCACAAATCGGGGGCCTTTTTCAGCTCCGAATAATAGCCATAAAACAGGGCAGGTGTGTGGAAATGCGCGCCCCGCTGTTGGTCCTCGGCCGATTTTTGCACCACCTCCGGCAGGAATTTCGTGTGCAGCAACACCCCCGAGGGCTGCGAGCCGCCGGGGCCATCATAGAGCATGTTCATCTGCCGTGGCAGCAGCGCATGGGTAGAATTCGTATAGGCGTAGCGCCGGTTCCAGCGGATCAGCGGGATCTTGTTCAGCGTTGGCGCGCGCTCCGGCGCCTGCTGAAAAAAGACCCGTTCTCTGGTGCCGCCTTGAAGCCAGAGATTGCCAAGCGGCGCCTGACGTACCGCGCGATAAGGCCCGGCATCAAACCAGCCAAGCACCTCGGTCGGATCCTGACCGGCCTCGTAGCGCGGCTGATCAAGCGCGCCTTTCGGGAACATGTCCAGCATCATAGTGCCGAACCCATCCTGTCCTGTCTTGTCCAGATGATCCGTCAAAGCGGGCAGTGGGTGCTGCTCCATTCCCGGATAGACCAGCAGCTCATCCGCATCGACGGTCAGACACCAATGCCGATGGCCAAAACGCATCAACAGCCAGCCGGACCAATCCAGACCAAAGCGGCTGTCGCGATAGCTCTCAGGGGTTTCCCAGATCGACAGATCACCGCGTCGGGCCTCCTCTTGAAGATAGGCGAGGCTGCCGTCGTCACTGCCATTGTCCACAACAAGGAAATGCCCCGCGCCCAAGTCACGGTAATGCTCAAGGAAATAGGGCAGCCGCTGCCGTTCATTGCGCAAGACGCAAAAGACCAGGATATCTTCGGGGCGAATTTGCGCGGTATTATCGGCGACCAGGGACAGGCGGTGGCGGGCGCGAAAGGCGCGCCAGAGGCAAGCCCGACGTTTCAGGCGCAACCGATAGGCTGCGCCGAGCGAAATGTCGGGCAAGCTCAGCGCCGACATATTAACGCTCGTAATGACCGCTCTGGTGCCAGCGCCACGCGTCGGAGATCATTTGCTCCAGGGTCGAGCGCTTGGGCTCCCATCCCAGCTCCTCGCCCGCCCGGGTCGATCCGGAAACCAGCTTGGTGCAATCGCCCGCTCGGCGCGCGCCGATATTATAGGGCACGTCGCTATTTGTGACCGCGCGGGAATTGTCGATCACCTCCATCACCGAGAACCCGGAGCCGGTGCCAAGGTTGAACACCCGGCTGCCCTTGTCCTCTTCCAGCCATTTGAGGCCCAGCACATGCGCGTCCACCAGATCGCAGACATGCACATAATCCCGAATGCAGGTGCCATCGGGCGTGTCATAATCGGTGCCAAAGACGGTCAGCGCGTCGCGCTCGCCGCGAATGGCCTGGATCATCAGCGGGATCAGATGGGTTTCGGGCTGGTGGAATTCACCGACCTCGGCCTCGGGATCGGCGCCCGCGACGTTGAAATAGCGGAAGATCACCGCACGCAGACCATGCGCCGCCTCGAAATCCTTCAGGATGTCCTCTACCGCGCGCTTGGAGGCCCCATAGGCATTGAGCGGATGTTGCGAGGTGTTTTCGTCCAGGACCACGTTGTCATGCTCGCCATAAGTCGCACAGGTGGAGGAAAAGACAAAATCCAGACAGCCCGCCGCCACGGCGGCCTCAATCAGGTTCAGCGACCCGCCAACGTTATTGGCCCAGTAGCGTCCCGGCTCGCTCATCGCTTCGCCGACCTGGCTGAGGGCGGCAAAATGCATCACTGCGGCCGGTTTATACTTGGCAAAAACCTCGTCCAGGCGGGCGCGATCCGTCAACTCGCCCTGCTCAAAGGGGCCAAATTTCACCGCGTCCTGCCAGCCGGTGACAAGGTTATCGTATGTCACGGGTGTATATCCCGCCTGTTTCAGCGCCTTGCAGGCATGAGACCCGATATATCCCGCACCGCCTGTCACAAGTATGTTCGTCACGTCAGAGTCTCTCCTGAGGTCTAAGGTCGCTTTTTGCATCGCTAAAATGAAACTGCCCCCTCTGTTAAGGGGGCAATCTCATAATAGTGTAACAGATCAGAGATTACTCAGCCGCGCGGCTGACCTGTGCAACCTCGTTGATGTAACCCATAAGATCATCGCGCAGATCCGGCCGGGACAGGGCAAAGGCCACTGTCGCTTGCAGGAAACCGGCCTTGGAGCCGCAGTCAAACCGCTGCCCCTTGAAGCGATAGCCATAGACCGGGACATCCTGCGCGATATCTTCTGCGATCGCGTCCGTCAGCTGGATTTCCCCACCGGTGCCCTGTTTCAGCTGGTTCAGGTTGCGCAATACGGAAGGCGACAGGATATAGCGACCGATCACGGCCAGGTTGGACGGCGCCTCACCCGATTTGGGCTTTTCGACCATGCCATTGACCGACACCACGGAGCCCATGTCTTCTTTGACGTCGAGAACGCCATAGGAAGAGGTCTTCTCGGGCGCGACTTCCATCGCCGCGACCATATTGCCGCCGGTTTCCTCATAGGCTTCGACCATCTGCTGCAAACAGGGTTTTTCCGCAGCGATGACATCATCGGGCAGGATTACGGCAAAAGGTTCATTTGCGATCAGCCGCCGCGCGCACCAAACCGCATGCCCCAAACCAAGCGCCTTGTGCTGGCGGATATAGGCAATCGCACCGGAATCCATATTGGTGTCTTTCAACACCTCAAGAAGATCATCCTTGCCCTTCTTGCGCAGCTCCTGCTCCAGAACCGGGGCATGGTCGAAATAATCCTCTAGCGCGCCCTTGCCGCGCGAGGTCACAAAGATGAATTCCTTGATCCCCGCGGCGCGCGCCTCATCAATGGCGTATTGCACCAGAGGCCGGTCGACCAAGGTCATGATCTCCTTGGGAACAGATTTTGTCGCCGGCAAAAACCGCGTGCCAAGACCTGCGACAGGGAAGATGGCTTTGGTAACTTTTCTACGCATTCTACTCTCAATTCTGTTTCGCGGAGACGTGCCAATCATGCGCGACCTACCTGATGCGCGAAGCGAACTCCGGTCTTTTGCGCCGCATCTCCTGATCAGGATGGCCTGAAACGATGCGTCACACTGATCTAACTATATTTCTCGAACCCGATCCGTCCAGAATACCAAGGCTTCAAACCTCATCGCCGTGCCCGGCTCGTTGAAACTATCACACATTCAACAATTCAGGGAAGATTCGTGCACATTTTATAGGCACTTGTGGTACTTCTGTCTTTGCATTCCGGGGCATCGCCCGCTGATTCAACCCAGCAGGCCACACCAAAGGACAGGATCGTCAGGCCTTCTTCAACTCCACCGAAGGGGCATGAGCAATGAAAAACGGGTTGGCAAAGCCCTCCTTGCCGTATGTGAGCGGTGTATGATCATCAAAGCGGACCACCTGACCGCCGGCGCCCGAAAGCACCGCGTGACCTGCTGCGGTGTCCCACTCCATGGTGCGCCCGACGCGCGGATAAAGATCCGCCTCGCCGGTGGCCACAAGGCAGAACTTCAGCGAGGAGCCGGCGCTCTTCAGATCCTTCACGTTGTATTTGTTGATATAATCGTCCGTGGCCTGATCCCGGTGGGATTTTGAGGCAACCACCAGCAAGGCGGCGTTGTCGCTCTGCGCCACACGAATGGGTGTGACCTCGCCCGCTGCGTCGAGCGCAAACGGTCCGGCCTCCTCAACGGCGGAGCCATCCGCGAGCGTATAGAACATGCGATCACGGGCCGGTGCGTAGACGATGCCGCGGATCGGGGTGCCGTCTTTCACATAGGCAATATTGACGGTGAAATCACCGCGGCGATTGATGAACTCCTTGGTGCCGTCCAACGGATCGACGATCAGGAAGGTCTCGCCCTTGGCGCTATGCGAGTCGGCTTGCTCTTCGGTCACCAGCATCACATCGGGAAAGGCCGCCCGCAAACCTGCGGCGATGAGCGCGTCGGCGGCTTCGTCTGCTTCGGTGACCGGGCTGTCGTCGGATTTCACCTTCACGTCGAAATCGTCGGCATTGTAGATCTCCATGATCTTTTGCCCGGCTTCCAGCGCCAAACGCCGCGTCACCACGACCAATTCTTCGAAATTCACTGTATAGACCCCCAACGACCCATTTGTTGCCACAAAAATTTGTACGTCTTATGAGGACTTCGCAATGGATCGGCAAGAAATCCTTGTGATAATAGGCAACCCGCTGCTGACTGTTGAGGCTATGTTCAAATACCGCACGGATAGATCCGCGCTTTCCCGCGCCGTAACCCTGTTTGAGGTTGTCTTTCACTCGGTCGTGCGAAGCGTGCGTTCCAAACATAACAACGCCTTTTTGGCCCTGGGCAGCAACATCACCCAAGCCGTTATGTTCGTTTTGTTTTTCTACGTAATGTTCACGGTCTTGGGGATGCGCAGCGCCTCCATCCGCGGGGATTTCCTGCTTTACATGATGTCCGGCGTTTTCTTGTTCATGGTCCATACAAAGACGCTCGGCGCGGTGGTCGGGGCAGAGGGCCCGTCAAGCCCGATGATGCAACATGCGCCGATGAACACCACAATCGCGATTCTCTCTGCCGCGATCGGGGCACTTTATGTGCAGGTCCTGTCGATGCTGATCATTTTGTTTGCCTATCACGTGGCCTTTAAACCGATCCACATCGAGGAGCCGATTCCCGCCTTCGGCATGCTCTTGCTGGCCTGGGCCTCTGGCGGGTCAATCGGCCTGCTGCTCTATGTGATCAAACCCTGGTTCCCTGGTGCGATCGGGATCATCTCGACGGTCTATCAGCGCTCCAACATGCTGTTTTCCGGCAAAATGGTGCTGGCCAGCTCCTTGCCCGGATATATGTTGCCGATGTTTATCTGGAACCCGCTGTTTCACACCATTGATCAGGCGCGCGGCTATATATTCCTCAACTACACAGCGACCGTCACCTGGTGGATGTACACGGTCTGGGTCACCGCCGTGTTCCTGGTTCTGGGCATGATGGGCGAGTTTTACACCCGCCGTGCCGTGTCACTGAGCTGGAGCGCCCGCCGCTAATCCGCTCAGGTCACCACCCGCAATGTCAGGTTGACCCGCCCGCCCTTGGGCAACAGCCGGGACGACTGGAAACGGATGCGGTCCACCCCGTGATAGGCCAGCCGGGCGTCGCCACCCATCACCACCACATCCCCGGAATTGAGCCAGATCGAGTCCGTCTTCTCCTTGCGGCTGGTTCCGCCGACCCGCAACAAGCCATCATCCCCAAGCGAGATCGACACCACCGGAAAGGAGAAATCCGCTTCGTCCTTGTCCTGATGCAAGCCCATTCTCGCGCCCTCGCCATAATAGTTGAACAGGCAGCATTCCGGCGCGCGACCGCAATCCGTCACCGCGGACCAGACATCCAGCACCTCCTGCGGGATTGCAGGCCAGGGCTGGCCGGAGGGATGATGCGGGGCATAGCGATACCCGCTCTTGTCGCTGAACCAGCCAAACGCCCCCGCCGAGGTCATCCGAACGGACATCTGTCCACCACCCGGAACCTCTGGCGAGAACAACGGCGCGGCGCGCAGGACCGGGCGCAAGCACTGGATCAGGCCGCGCTGAGCCTCGGGAGAGAGAAATCCCTTGTAAATCTGGAATCCACGCAGTGTCAGTCGGGCCATTAGCTTAATCTTAACTCTGTTTGCCGCAAAAGCGCTTATATTTGCCTGTGACTGGGCAATGACGCGGTTGCAGGGGGCATTTTGGCTCCCTATATACGCCGAGAAGCGGTCGGGTGCAGACCCTATCGCAACTGGATCGGAGCCAGAATGCCAAAAAGGGTTCTGGCTTCGGGTAATCGCCTTGTTAAGTAAAGGGATCGAATAACATGGGTAAAGTAATCGGGATTGACCTCGGCACCACCAACTCCTGCGTTGCCATCATGGATGGTTCGCAGCCGCGCGTTATCGAGAACGCGGAAGGTGCCCGCACCACCCCCTCCATCGTCGCCTTCACCGATGAAGAGCGCCTTGTTGGCCAGCCGGCAAAACGCCAGGCCGTGACCAACCCGGAAAACACCATTTTTGGTGTGAAGCGCCTCATCGGTCGCCGGTTTGACGATGCCGCAGTCGCCAAAGACAAGAAAATGGTGCCGTTCAGCATCGTCAACGGCGGCAATGGCGACGCATGGGTCGAAGCCAAGGGCGACAAATACTCCCCCTCGCAGATCTCTGCCTTCACCCTCGGCAAGATGAAAGAAACCGCGGAATCCTACCTGGGCGAGGAAGTCACCCAGGCGGTCATCACCGTTCCGGCCTATTTCAACGACGCCCAGCGTCAGGCCACCAAAGACGCTGGCAAGATCGCAGGCCTTGAGGTGCTCCGCATCATCAACGAGCCCACGGCCGCCGCGCTGGCCTATGGTCTGGACAAAGAAAACACCCACACCATCGCGGTCTATGACCTTGGTGGCGGTACGTTCGACGTGACCATCCTGGAAATCGACGACGGCCTGTTCGAAGTGAAATCCACCAACGGCGACACCTTCCTCGGTGGTGAAGATTTCGACATGCGCATCGTGAACTACCTCGCGGATGAGTTCAAAAAAGAGCATGGCGTCGACCTGTCCAAGGACAAGATGGCACTGCAACGTCTGAAAGAAGCCGCTGAGAAAGCCAAGATCGAGCTGTCCTCGGCCTCCCAGACCGAAATCAACCAGCCGTTCATCTCCATGGACCCGAGCACCGGCCAGCCGCTGCACCTGGTGATCAAGCTGACCCGCGCCAAGCTGGAAAGCCTCGTGGGCGACCTGATCAAGAACTCCATGAAGCCCTGTCAAGCGGCGCTCAAGGATGCGGGCCTCTCGGCTTCTGACATCGACGAGGTGGTTCTGGTCGGCGGTATGACCCGCATGCCGAAAGTCATCGAAGAGGTGACCAAGTTCTTCGGCAAGGAACCCCACAAGGGTGTGAACCCCGACGAGGTGGTCGCCATGGGTGCCGCCATTCAGGCCGGCGTTCTGCAAGGTGACGTGAAAGACGTTGTTCTGCTCGACGTGACCCCGCTGTCGCTGGGGATCGAAACCCTGGGTGGCGTCTTCACCCGTCTGATCGACCGCAACACCACGATCCCGACGAAGAAATCGCAGGTTTTCTCCACCGCCGAGGATCACCAGAGCGCCGTGACCATCCGCTGTTTCCAGGGTGAGCGCGAAATGGCCGCCGACAACAAGATGCTCGGCCAGTTCAATCTGGAAGACATCCCGCCGGCGCCGCGTGGCATGCCGCAAATCGAAGTGACCTTCGACATCGACGCCAACGGTATCGTCTCTGTTTCCGCCAAGGACAAAGGCACCGGCAAAGAGCAGAAGATCACCATCCAGGCGTCCGGCGGTCTGTCCGACGAGGACATCGAAAAGATGGTCAAGGATGCCGAGGAAAACGCCGAGGCAGACAAAGAGCGCCGCGAGTTGATCGAAGCCCGGAACCAGGCCGAAAGCCTGATCCACTCCACCGAGAAATCGGTCGAGGAGCATGGCGACAAGGTCGATCCGTCCACCGTCGAAGCGATCGAGCTGGCCATTGCCGCGCTCAAGGACGATCTGGAAGGCGACAAAGCCAATGCCGAGAAGATCAAATCCGGCATCCAGAACGTGACCGAAGCGGCCATGCGTCTGGGCGAGGCGATCTACAAGGCCCAGGCCGAAGAGGGTGACGCAGACGAACCCTCCGCGGCAGACGAGCCGACTGGCGCGGCAGACGACGACATCGTCGATGCCGAGTTCGAAGATCTGGACGACAACAAGCGCTAAGGGAGCACCTTGGCCAAAGATGGGCCGGTCCTTCCCGGACCGGCCCATCTTTCGTTGAGGCAGAAGGGATTTTCCGATGTCAAAACGTGATTACTACGAGGTGCTCGGGGTCTCGAAAGGCGCCAGCGCTGACGAAATCAAAAAAGGCTATCGCAAGAAAGCCAAGGAACTGCACCCGGACCGGAACTCTGACAATCCGAATGCCGAAGCTCAGTTCAAGGAAGCCAACGAAGCCTACGATGTCCTGAAGGACCCGGAGAAAAAAGCGGCCTATGATCGCTATGGCCATGCCGCATTTGAAAACGGCATGGGCGGTGGTGGTGGCGGCGGTCGCCCCGGTGGCCATCCCGGCGGTGATTTTTCCTCGGCCTTTTCCGACGTCTTCGATGATTTGTTCGGCGATTTCATGGGCGGCGGCGGTCGCGGCGGCGCGGCGCGTCAACGCGCCACCCGTGGTGCGGACCTGCGCTACAACCTGCGCCTGTCGCTGGAGGAAGCCTTCTCCGGTCTGCACAAGACCATCAACGTTCCCACCTCTGTCAGCTGCTCCTCCTGCGAGGGCACCGGCGCCGAGGGCGGTGCGGAGCCGACCACCTGCCCGACCTGTTCCGGCATGGGCAAGGTGCGCGCGCAGCAGGGCTTCTTTACCGTTGAACGCACTTGTCCGACCTGCTCGGGCCTTGGTCAGATGATCAAGAACCCCTGCAAGGCCTGCCACGGTCATGGCCGGGTGGAAAAGGACCGCTCACTCTCGGTGAACATCCCTGCGGGTGTGGAAACGGGCACGCGTATCCGCCTCGCCGGCGAGGGCGAAGCGGGCCTGCGGGGTGGGCCTCCGGGTGATCTCTATATCTTTGTCGAGGTCAACCGCCACGAGCTGTTTGAACGCGAAGGCAACAACCTGCACTGCCGCGTGCCGGTCTCCATGGCGAAAGCCGCCCTTGGCGGTGCCATCGAGGTTCCGACCATCGACGGCGGTCGCGGCCGGGTGCAGATCCCCGAAGGCAGCCAATCCGGTCGCCAGATGCGCCTGCGCGGCAAGGGCATGCCTGCACTGCGGGGCGGCGGCACCGGTGACATGTTCATCGAACTTGCGGTGGAAACACCGGTCAACCTGACGGCCCGCCAGAAGGAGATCCTGAAAGAGTTCGACGAGCTTTCCGAGGAAAACAACAACCCCGAAAGCCGCAGCTTTTTCTCCTCCGTCAAAAGCTTCTGGGACGGCATGAAGGGCTGATACAAGACATAAGAAACGCTCCAATCGGGGCGTTTCTTTTTTTGTGCAGGCGCCGAGTCGCAAGGGCAGCCAAACGGGTGTTCAGAGCCCAGAAGGCGTGCCCCCCTCAATCCAGATTCATAAGCCGATCAAACAGCATCTTGTTGCGCTGCTCTTTCAGGTCGGCCTTATACTGGCCTTCCATCGTCTCCACCGCATGTTTTCGGCCAAAAGCGTGGCGCAGCTTGTCCATTGCCCGCAGTTTTTGCGAGGTAACCTGCGCAAGCTCCAGGTTCAGGTCCCGCCGCGCATTGGTGTGCCATCTCTGCCACTGAAGATCGACGCCCAGCGCTTTCATCTCGTGGCTCTGATCCAATAGCGTCCGGGACTCCTCTACCTGCTGCTTCAGCATCGCCAGCCTGCCGCGCAGCTGCGCCTCGCGATCAAGGATCGGTTTTACCTTGGCGTGCTCCTTCAGGTACACCGCGTTGGTCACCGCTTTCATCTGAGCGAGCATTTTTGCCTGGTTCATAGCACACTCTCCTTGGCCCGTTTCCGCATCTCTTCCGCAAAGCGGATCGCCGCCGCCACCGGCGCATAGTAGTCCTCGGTAATTTCCTCACCAACCTCGACGGTCGCATAGAGCGCGCGCGCCGTCGGCGGATCGCTATGCAGCGGGATACCGTGTTCCTGAGCGATTTCACGTATCAAGGCAGCAACCTCATCCACGCCTTTCGCCACACATTCCGGAGCCGAGCCGGAGGCGCGGCTCCATTGCAGGGCGACGGCGTAGTGGGTCGGGTTCACGATCACCACATCCGCCTTTGGCACCGCGGCGGCAACCTGCTTGCGAACGATCTGGCGCCCCTTCTCCTTGCGCTGGCCCTTGGTATGCGGATCGCCTTCGGAGTTTTTCATTTCGTCCATGACATCCTTGCGCGACATCATATTTTTCCGAATAAATTCAGCTTGTTGGAACGCCGCGTCCCCAAGACCAATGGTCAAAGAGATAATCAGCGTGAGAATCAGGAATTCCATCGCCAGCTGAATAAGAAGCGGCACCACGGTAAACGCGCTGGTCCCAACCGAGGCCACCATGTCCGGCAACCGCCAGGAAAAGTAGACGCCAAGCGCGGTGCCATAGAGCAGCAGCTTTGCAAAGCTCTTGCCAAACTCAAAAAGCCCCGAGCGCCCGAATTTGTTCTTGGCGTTCTTGATGATCGACAAGCGCGACAGCTTCGGCTCAATCCGCTTCGGTGCAAAGACCATCGCGCGTTGACCGAAGACGGCGATCAATACGAAAGACGCCGGCACGACAAACCAGGACAGAACCGACCCAAATGCAGAGGTCATGAACTCCCCCGCGATCGGCGCGGCCGTCCCTTCGCCAAAGAACACTGGTGCCAGACGATCAGGCTGGTCGATCATCGCCATCAACACAGTGCCAAGCTTTTCCACCCCGGAACGCCCCGCCGTGTAGAAGGCGACAAGCCAGCCCAGATAGGACGCCGCCTGCAAGAGATCGTTTGACTTTGGGACATCGCCTTCCTGTCGCGCTTTGCGCAATTTTTCCGGCGTTGGCTCAAATGACTTATCCGAGTCGTCGCTGTCGTCGCTCATTGCACTCCGGCCCCCGGATTGGCAAAGAACATCATCAGATCGCGGCTCCAGACCTCAAGGATCATTGGCGCACCCGCCATCAGAATGATCAGGCCACCCGTGGTAATGACGGGCGCACCGATCATCACCACCATCAGCTGCGGCATTGCCCGGTTCACAACCCCAAGCGTGAGGTTGTAGAGGACCGCCGTGATCAGAAACGGCGCGGACAATGTGAAAGCCGTCGAAAACGTCACCGAAACCCGATGCACCCCCCATTCCGACAGGCCCGCTGCCTCCGGGAAGCGCCCAACCGGGAACAGCTCGTAGGAGCGGATCATCAGCTCGGCCGCGCGAATGTGCAGGTCCATCATCATCGCCAAGGCAATACCCGAAATCCACAACACGGCCCCCAAGGCCGGCATCGGATCCGCACCAGCGCCGCCCAGCATCTGACTGAGCGAGGTACTCTGGGCAGCGATGGAACCCGCCGTTTGCAGCATATGCATGAACATTCGCAAGACCACGCCGAGGGCGAGGCCAATGACCGCTTCGGTCGCCATCAGCCCAGCATATTGCATGACCGATTGCGGCATCGGGATTTGCGGTATTGCTGGCGCCACGATCGCCGTAAACACCAACCCCGAAACCAGCCGGATCTGCGTCGGCGTGAACTGTTCGCCAAACCCCGGCATGATCGACACCATCGCGCCAATACGCAGGAAGACGATTGCCGCGTGCCAGAACCCGACACCAAACAGAGCCATCAACTCGGGGGTGATGCCTTCGAAGTTCATGCGGCAACCATGCCCACCAGCGCCGGGCGCGCTTCCAGGCCGATCTCTTCGAACGACAGGACCGGGTTCTGGATGCCCCGAGAGCGCAGAATCGTCCGCAAGTAGCGGCGGCGGCGTGTCGAGGTCACAATGGCGGCAAAGATGCCCTGCTCCGTCACCTGATTGATCTTGTCGCTCATCGCATCCACGAGCTTGTTGAACGTGTCCGGTGGCAGAGCAATATCCAGGCCGGATTGCGTTTCGACCTGATAGGTGGTGAAGGCGTCTTCCCACTCGGGCGCCAGCTGCACCAGCGGAATAGTGCCGTCTTCGCGCTTCATCTCGGCCACCAATTGGAAGCCCAAGCGCTGGCGTACATGTTCGGTGATCAGTTCCGGCGCAGTGGTCCGCATGCGGGCTTCGGCGATCGCTTCCAGAATAAGCGGCATGTTGCGGATCGAAACGCGCTCTTCCAGAAGCAGGCGCAGCACGGAATGCAATGTGTCGATCGGCACCTTGTCGGGGATCAGCTCGTCGAGCAGTTTCTTGTTCGCATTCGCGCGGAACTCATCGGTCAAATCTGTCATTTCGCGCAACAGACGACGTAGCGATTTGAGCGTCAGCAAGCGCGGGAAGCTTTGCTTCACGACCTCAAGCAAATGGGTGGCCAGAATTTCCGGCGGCGAAACCACCGTCGCCCCCATAAGCGCCGCGTCTTCTTGGTGCTTGTTGGCAATCCACCGCGCCGGAGCACCATAGACCGGTTCTGTCACATCCTTGCCCGAGGGCAGGGCCGCATGATTGTCCGGCATCAGCGC
>NZ_JAATOX010000061.1 GCF_011806385.1 Phaeobacter sp. HF9A
AAACACCACATGCGAAAAGGAGAAAAGGCGCCAGCCCCCCGGGAAACGCGCGAACAAGCGGGGGACCGACGCCAGAGACACCCGCCGGAGCACCAGCGAGGCAGAGCGGAAACCGGGGCCTGACACGATAGTCTTCCCAACCTTGGCCCAGAATTCCGTCTTGCCCCAAGACTAACGAGTCCGCGCAGCTAAGGCATTGATACAGATCAATTGCTCCGCTTTTTACCAGATTTCATAGTCCCCCAACTGGAAAGGCCGCCCGAAATGGGCGGCCTCTTTTTTTGCTATCGCATATGTCTTGCGCGCAGTGTCTACTCGCCGCCGCCCAGCTGGTGCACATAGGCGCTGACGGCGCGGATTTCCGCTTCGCTCAGGCGGGCGTTCCAATTCGGCATCACCCCGTAGCGCGCATTCCAGACGGTTTCGTGCAGCGTGTCGTAGTCCCCGCCATAGAGCCAGATCGGTGCGCCCTGGAAGATATCACCTTTTGCGTCCTCGCCGTGGCAGGCTGTGCAGTTGTCCTCAAAGACCACGGCACCGGCGGCCACCAAGCTCGGATCTTTCGGCTCTTCCGAGAGTGACATCACATAGTTCACCACCTGCTCGACTTCGTCTTCGTTCAGCAGCTCGTCGCGACCGAAGGCCGGCATGGCCGAGTAGCGGGCATCCTCGTCAGTCTCGTTGCGAATCCCGTGGCTTACGGTGGTGTGGATGTCCTCCATGGTGCCACCCCAGAGCCAGTCATCGTCCAGAAGGTTGGGATAGCCCTTGGCCCCGGCCGCACCGGACCCGTGGCACTGTGCGCACCAGGTCTTGAAGACCGCAGAGCCAGCAGAGACGGCATAGCCGGACAATTCCGGGTCATCCGGGATCTCTGCCAGGTCCAGCTCGACCAGCTTGGCATTGATCGGCGCATTGGCCTCGTCCACAGCCACAATTTCCGCTTCGACCTTGCCCCGCGAGGACCAGTCCAAGAGCCCCGCAGTGGCGCTGTTCACCAGCGGCCATGCCGGATAGGCGATGGTGTAGCCGATGCCCCAGATGATGCAGGCATAGAAGGTCCACAGCCACCAGCGCGGCAGCGGGTTGTCGAACTCCTTGATGCCGTCCCATTCGTGGCCGGTGGTATCCGGATCGCCGTCCTGAATATCAACTTTCTTATTCATGCCCTTATCACTCATAGCTGGGCCTCCGATTTCGCGGCAGGATCTGCCGCAGGCTTGTCCGCGTGGCGGAAGGGGATATTCGCGGTGTCTTCGTGGGTCTTGCGGGATCCGGGCCGAAAGGCCCAGAACACAACCCCCAGGAACACCACGAAGAGGAGCAGCAGCATCCAGCTGTCAGCGAACTGGCGCAGCAGGGTGTAGGTATCCATGACCTGCCCTCCTCTTAGCGGCTTGCGTCGGGTGTGAAGGTCGAGAAATCGACCAGCGTGCCCAACATTTGCAGATAGGCGATCAAGGCATCCGCCTCGGAGACGCCCGGCTTGCCGTCGAAATTCCGCACGTTCACTGCTTCGCCATAGCGCTCCAGCAGCCCGTCGTAATCGCTGTCCGGGTCGGCCTGCGCACGGAAGTCGCGTTCGGCCTGTTCGACCATCTCATCACTATAGGGCACACCGACGATTGCCTGGGTGGCCATCAGATCGCCGATATATTGCCCTTCGATCTGTGTGCGTTCGAGGAAATCATACTTCGGCATCACCGATTCCGGCACCACGGACTGCGGGTCGCGCAGGTGGTCCTGATGCCAGTCGTCCGAATAGCGCCCCCCCACCCGGGCCAGATCCGGCCCGGTGCGTTTGGAGCCCCATTGGAAAGGGTGATCGTACATCGACTCCGCCGCCAGCGAGTAGTGGCCATAGCGTTCGACCTCGTCGCGCATCGGGCGGATCATCTGACTGTGACAGACATAGCAGCCCTCGCGGACGTAGATCTCCCGCCCCGCCAGTTCGAGGGGGGTGTAGGGCCGCATGCCCTCCACCTTCTCGATTGTGTTCTCCAGGTAGAACAGCGGGGTGATCTGCACCAGGCCACCGATGGTGACAACCAGGAAGGAACAGATCAGCAGGAGGGTCGCGTTGGTTTCGAGTATTTTATGCTTATCGAGAATAGCCATCTCTCCGGCCCTCCTTATTCAGCCGGGACCGCGACGGACAGGCTGGCTTCTTTAGCCGGCGCCCGACGAACGGTCATCCAGAGGTTGTAGCACATGATCAGGGCACCGGAGAGGAACATGACCCCACCCAGACCGCGCATCACATACATCGGGAACTTCGCGGCCACGGTGTCGGCAAAGGACCACACGAGGAAGCCGTTTGCGTCAACTTCACGCCACATCAGGCCTTCCATGATGCCGGTCACCCACATGGAGGCCGCATAGAGAACGATACCGATGGTGGCGAGCCAGAAGTGCCAGCTCACGAGGCTCAGCGAGTAGAGACGTTCCCGTTTCCACAGCACCGGCGTCAGGTAGTAGAGCGCGCCGAAGGTGATCATACCATTCCAACCCAGGGCACCGGAGTGTACGTGACCAATGGTCCAGTCGGTGTAGTGGCTCAGCGAGTTCACCGCGCGGATCGACATCATCGGCCCCTCGAATGTGGACATGCCGTAGAAGCCGACCGAGATCACCAGCATCCGCAGAACCGGATCGGTGCGCAGCTTGTCCCAGGCGCCCGAGAGCGTCATCAAACCGTTGATCATGCCGCCCCAGGAAGGCATCCACAGGACCACCGAGAACACCATGCCCAGCGTCGAGGCCCAGTCGGGCAGCGCGGTATAGTGCAGGTGGTGCGGGCCGGCCCAGATATAAAGGAAGATCAGCGCCCAGAAGTGGATGATCGACAGTTTGTAGCTGTAGACCGGACGCTCCGCCTGTTTCGGGATGAAGTAGTACATCATGCCGAGGAAGCCTGCGGTCAGGAAGAAGCCCACAGCGTTGTGGCCATACCACCACTGCACCATCGCATCCTGCACGCCGGACCAGAGGATCACCGATTTGGAGCCCCAGATGGACACCGGAATGGTGAGGTTGTTGACCACATGCAGCATGGCCACAGTCACGATAAACGCCAGGAAGAACCAGTTCGCCACATAGATATGGCGCTCTTTGCGTTTGATGATCGTGCCGAGGAAGACCGCCAGATAGGCCACCCAGACGATGGTCAGCCAGAGGTCAACATACCATTCGGGCTCGGCATATTCCTTGGACTGGGTGCCGCCCAGCAGATAGCCGGTCGCCGCCAGAACGATGAACAACTGATAGCCCCAGAACACGAACCACGCCAGATTGCCGCCCCAAAGCCGCGCCGCCGAGGTCCGTTGCACGATGAAAAAGGAGGTCGCGAGCAACGCGTTGCCACCAAAGGCAAAAATCACCGCCGATGTGTGCAGCGGGCGCAGGCGGCCAAAGTTGGCAAAGCCTTCGGACCAGTCGAAATTCAGCACCGGAAAGGCAAGCTGGAACGCGATAAAGGTCCCGACGAGGAAACCCGCAACGCCCCAGAAGGCGGTCGCGATCACCCCGGCGCGGACGACACTGTCAAAGTATTCTCCGGTATTGGGCGCGACCACCGGCTCGTCGGTGTTGCGAAGTGTGTAAAGAAACAGGCCGCCAGCGACGAACACGAGGATCACCGCATGCACCTGATAGGCCAGATCCCTGGCATAGCTGGCGGCGATCATAAAGAAGACCGTCAACACGCCAAGCACTATCAGCTTGAGATAATTAGACATTTCATGCCCCTTTGAATGGTTCGCCCGAATCGTCCACCCAATGAGCAGACCCCGGACGTGATTTTCCTCGGCCTTGATGCCAGAGCCACAGTAACGAAACCTTGATCTGCATCAAGATATTCGCCTTGTGGATGTGGCAAGGTGGCTCATGGAGCCGGTGCCGGAATACGCGCTTTGCGGGGCACCGACAGTTGCGACCATTCGATTTCCAGAAAGGGTCAACCATGACGTATAAGACAATTCTCACTGTGCGCTCGACAGCGGACGGGGACCACACCGCCCTGACGCAAGCAGAGGCGCTGGCGCGCCGGGCCGAAGGGCACCTGGACGTGCTCTGCCTGGGCGTGGATCGCACGCGGGTGGGGTACTACGACGGCGGCGCCAATGCGATCGCCATCAACGCGATGATGGAGCGCGCCCGCGACGAGGTAAAAGCCACCCAGGCCGCCGTCGAATCGCGCCTCAAGGCCAGCGACGTGCCCCATTCGATCTCCAGCGCGATCACGCCGCTGGGGGACATCTCGCGGGTGACGGCGCATCATGCGCGGTTCAGCGATATGGTGGTGATGGATCTGCCCTATGGCGCGGAACACGGCCCGGAGGTGGAACCGATCGTCGAAGCCGCCCTCTTTGAGGCCCGCACCCCGGTGCTGGTGATGCCAAAAGGCACAGAGCTGCCGCTACCGCCCAAGACCATTCTGGTCGCCTGGGACGAAAGCATCGAAGCGCTGGTCGCCGTGCGCAAGGCGCTGCCCTTCCTGAAAACTGCGGATCTTGTGCGCATCGCGGTGATCGACCCGCCGCAACACGGCATGGAGCGCTCGGACCCCGGCGGCATGCTGTGCCAGATGCTGGCGCGCCATGGGGTCAGCTGCGAGATCGACGTGCTCAGCAAGACCCTGCCGCGGGTCTCGGACGTGCTCAGCCGTCACGCCACCGATACCGGTGCTGAAATGATCGTGATGGGGGCCTATGGGCATTCCCGTTTCCGCGAATCCATCCTCGGCGGCACCACCCGCTATATGCTGGAACATGCCGAAGTCCCGGTCCTGATGGCTCACTGATCGCGCCCCTTGGCGCCGTAAGACAATCGCAGTCTCTGCCTGTCTGTCGCATCGCGGCAGGCAGGCGACCGGCCCCTCGGCGAGCAGATCCTCAGGGGGCCTCACGCGCATTCAACCCACAGGCGCATAGACTGCTGCCTGCGGCGCAAGTGATGTGCTGCATCATGACCTGTGTGAAATAAGCGGCGAACCGGTTGATCACGCGCCCGTCTGGGCGCGTGCCCGCGGCGCGTGCATCAGCCCCAAAAGCCGCCATCGCTGTCGTCGCCGGCCTCTTCGATCAGCCGGCGCATATCAGGCACGGTGACATGCCGCTTGCCCTCCAGCACGATGACACCGGATTTTTTCAGCGCGGAAATCTGGCGGCTGACGGTTTCCAACGTCAGACCGAGGTAATCCGCCATCGCCTCGCGGGTCAGCTTCAGATCAAAGCTCACCGCGCCGCTTGTCGGATCTTTGGTCAACGAAGCATCCCGACGGGCAATGATGGACAGCAGGCTGGCGATTTTCTCGCGCGCGGTCTTGCGGCCCAGCACCAGCATCCATTCCCGCGCCGCATCCAGTTCGTCCAGCGTCATTTCCAGCAGACGATGGGCGATATGCGGTGTCTTCGCCATCAAATCCTCGAAGGGTTTCTTGCGAAAACAACACATTACCAGATCTGTCGTCGCCACCACATCATAGGCGGCCCCCTCGCGCCCCGGCCGTCCGACAAAATCGCTGGGCAAGAGCAGGCCCACCATCTGGGTGCGCCCGTCTTCCATCGTCTGGGTCAGCGTCGCAATCCCCGACACCACCGAGCCGACAAAATTCATCTGATCGCCCGACCAGACCACCGGTTGGCCCGCCTCGTAGCTGCGGTAGTATTTGATACCGTCCAGCTCTTCGAGCTCGTCCGCGTCGCATCGCGCGCAGACCGCACGGTGGCGAATCGGGCAATCTCCGCAATGGATCGTCTGGACTTCGGCAAGGGTCATGCGCGCCTCATGTTGATCTGTGTCAAAGCTGACACCGCTCGTTTCGCTTACCTTACGCGCATGACACAAGAATCTCAATTGGCACGGCTCGGACTATTCGACGCAAAAGTGCCCCGGTACACAAGCTATCCGACCGCGCCTCATTTCAGCAATGAGCTGGGCATGGACCGTTTTGCGTCTTGGATTCACGCGATAAAGCCGGGAGCCGAGATCTCGCTTTATCTGCATGTGCCATTCTGCCGCAGATTGTGCTGGTTCTGCGCCTGCCGCACCCAGGGCACGCAATCCGACTCTCCGGTGCGCGCCTATATTGAGGTCCTCAAGCAGGAAATCGCACTTCTGGCGCAACATCTGCCCGAGGGCGTCACCCTGTCGCGGCTGCATTGGGGCGGCGGCACCCCGACGCTGCTGACGCCGGATCTGATCACGGAGCTGGCCGAGGCCGTCTTTGCCGTGACCCCGATGGCACCGCGCGGCGAGTTTTCGGTCGAGATCGACCCAAACGAGTTCGACGACGCCCGTCTTGATGCGCTGGCCGCCGCCGGGATGAACCGCGCCTCCATCGGCGTGCAGGACTTCGATCCGAAGATTCAGGAGACCATTGGCCGCATCCAGCCCTTTGAGATGACCCGCGACGCGGTGGAGATGATTCGCGCCCGTGGTATCACCAGCCTGAATGCCGATATCCTTTTTGGCCTGCCGCATCAGACCCGCGCCCGCATGACCGAGAGCGTGCAAAAGCTGCTCTCCCTCTCGCCGGATCGGGTGGCGCTGTATGGCTATGCGCATGTGCCGTGGATGGCGCGGCGGCAGAATATGATCCCCACCGACAGCCTGCCCTCGCCGCAGGATCGCTTGCGCCTGTTTGAAACCGCGCAACGCCTGTTCCTGTGGGATGGCTATCGTGAAATCGGCATCGACCATTTCGCCACCGCCGACGATGGGCTCTCCATCGCCCAGCGCACCGGCAAGCTGCGGCGCAATTTTCAGGGCTATACCGACGATCAGTCCGATGTCCTGATCGGACTCGGCGCCTCCTCGATCTCGCGCTTTCCGCAGGGCTATGCGCAGAACGCACCCTCGACCTCGGCCTATACCAAGGCCATTCGCAACGACACATTCGCCACCGGGCGCGGACATGTGTTTCAGGGCGACGACAGCCTGCGCGGGCGGATGATCGAAATGTTGATGTGCGATTTCGAGATCCGCAGCGACGAGATCCTGTCGCAGTTTCATATTGCCCCCGCCGTGCTGACGGCCCTTTATCGCGATGCCGCCAGCGCCTTTCCCGAGATGCTGGAGGTAAGCCCCGAGGGCCTGCGCATTCGCCCTGAGGGCAAGGCCCTGACCCGGATGATCGCGCGCCATTTTGACGCCTATGACCTCAGCAAGGCGGGCCATAGCTCCGCGATCTGAGGCCTGCCGGATCGCACACGCCGCGCAAGCGGCGCCGGGCCCAACCAGATGAGATCGCAAGATCGAATATGGGCGGGAGAGCCCCCGCCCCGGCTTGGAGACTGCGCCTGCCGCACTGCCTGCTGCATTGGCGGATACGAGGGCTCTGCCCTCGTGCTCCCGGGATATTTTGGGTTAGAAGAAGAGCAGGGGGGGCATCGCCGGATTGAAAACGCGCCTCTGACAGCTTTGCTTATGTCGGACCGCTGCCGGTTGTGACCGCTGATAGCAGGTGGCGCGTATACTCCTGTTGGGGTGACGCAAAGATGCGCTCCGCCGGGCCTTGCTCCACCACATCCCCCGCTTTCATCACCAGGATCTTATGCGACATTGCGCGCACCACGTTGAGATCATGGCTGATGAAGAGATAGGCCAGACCGTAGCGCTGTTGCAGGTCGCGCAAAAGCTCGACGATTTGCACCTGAACCGTCATATCCAGCGCCGAGGTGGGCTCGTCCAGAACCACCAGTTTCGGGCGCAGCACCATGGCGCGGGCGATAGCGATGCGCTGGCGCTGGCCGCCGGAGAACTCATGCGGGTAGCGGTCCATGGTGGCGGGGTCGAGACCGACCTCGACCATCACCTCCGCCACCAGGTCGCGGGGTTTGCGGTGTTGATCCACCTCGTGAATGGCCAGCCCCTCGGCGATGATCTGCTGGCAGGTCATGCGCGGCGACAGCGAGCCAAAGGGGTCCTGAAAGACGATCTGCATATCCTTGCGCAGCCGGCGCAGATCGCGCGTGGACCATTGCCGCAGATCCTGATCCTGAAAGCGCACTTCGCCCTCAGAGGCGATCAGCCGCATGATCGCCAGCGCCATGGTGGTCTTGCCGGAGCCGGATTCGCCAACGATGCCGAGGGTCTCGCCTGCGCGGATCGACAGGGACATCGGGTTCACCGCCTTGACGTGGCCCACCGTGCGTTTCAACAGGCCGCGCTGGATCGGGAACCAGACCTTGAGATCCTTCGTCGAAACCAGCTCCTTGGCGTCCTCGGGGATCGGCGCGGGGCGGCCGGTGGGTTCCGCCGCCAGCAGTTTCTGGGTGTAGGGATGTTGCGGATTGGCAAACAGCGCGGCGGTGGGGCCTTCTTCGACGATTTCGCCGGATTTCATCACGCAGACCCGATCCGCGATGCGGCGCACGATCGACAGGTCGTGGGTGATGAACAAAAGCCCCATGCCTTCGCTGGTCTTGAGCTCCGCCAGAAGATCGAGGATCTGAGCCTGGATGGTCACGTCCAGCGCCGTTGTCGGCTCGTCCGCGATCAGCACATCGGGTTTGTTCGCCAGCGCCATGGCGATCATCACCCGCTGGCGTTGTCCGCCAGAGAGCTGGTGCGGATAGGCGCCAAGGCGGCTTTCGGCGTCGGGGATGCCGACCTTGTTTAAGAGGTCCAGAATGCGCGTGCGCGACTCGCTGCCCACCACCCCCTGATGCAGGGCCAGCGCCTCGCCCAGCTGTTTTTCGATGCTGTGCAGCGGATTCAGGGAGGTCATCGGCTCCTGAAAGATAAAGGAGATATCATTGCCGCGCACCCGTCGCAGGCTGCGCTCATCGGCGCCGATCATCTCCTGCCCGTCATAGGTCACCGAGCCCGACACCACAGCGCTGTCACCCAGCAGCTGCACCGTGGAGAGCGCCGAGACCGATTTACCCGAACCGGACTCGCCCACCAGGGCGACGGTCTCGCCCCGTGCCAGGGAGAAGGACACGCCCTTCACCGCCTCGGTCAACTGGCCATCCTGACGGAAAGCGACGCGCAGGTCCGTGACCTTTAGGATCGCAGTCATTGCGTTCCCCTTTGCGCAATATAACCAAGGGCAGTGCCCGACTGCGGGCGGAAACGAAGTGCCCGCCCATGGGGGCGGTCGGGCACTGCCCGGCCTGCCGCCGGGCGCAACCGAACAATGTCCAGGGACAAGGTCATGAAAAGGTCTTTCTCGGGTCAAACGCATCCCGCACGCCTTCAAAGATGAAGACCAGAAGCGAGAGCATGATGGCAAAGGTGAAAAACGCGGTGAAGGCGAGCCAGGGCGCTTGCAGGTTCTGTTTCGCCTGCAAGGTCATCTCGCCCAGCGAGGGCGAGGAGGACGGCAGGCCAAAGCCGAGGAAATCGAGGCTGGCCAGCATGCCGATGGTGCCGGTGACGATAAAGGGCATCATGGTCAGGGTCGCGACCATTGCATTGGGCAGCATGTGGCGGAACATGATGGTCATATTGCCCACCCCCAGCGCCCGCGCCGCGCGCACATATTCAAGGTTGCGCGCCCGCAGGAATTCCGCCCGGACCACGCCGACAAGGCCCGTCCAGCTAAAGAGGATCATCAGGATCACCAGGAGCCAGAAGCTGCGCCCCAATATCGCAAACATGATGATGATCACATAGAGCGAGGGGGTTGCCGACCAGATCTCGATCACGCGCTGGAAGATAAGATCGAGCCAACCACCAAAGAAGCCCTGAATGGCCCCCGCAAAGATGCCGATAAAGCTGGCAACGCTGGTCACGATCAGGGTGAAGACGATCGACAGGCGGAACCCGTAGATCACCCGCGCCAGCACGTCGCGCTTGGTATCATCGGTGCCCAGAAGGTTCTGCCCGTTGGGCGGCAGCGGCGCCGCGCCCGGGCGATCCACCGGCGTGTCATAGCTATAGGGGATCAAGGGCCAGATCGCCCAACCCTTCTCGAAGCCTTCGGCCTGATAGGTTCCGGCGTCGATCTGCGAGAGGATCTCGTCGGGCTCGTAGAAGCAATCCTCGACGCCGCCAGAGGCAATCAGGCATTGCACCTCCGGGTCGCGATAGACGGCCTCGGTCTGGAAATCGCCGCCAAAGGTGGTCTCGGGGTAGAAGTTCCAGATCGGGGTGAAATAGCTGCCGCGATAGTTCACCAGGATGGGTTTGTCGTTGGCCAGCACATCGGCAAAGAGCGACAGGCCAAAAAGCACGGCAAAGATCCACAGCGACCACAGCGCGCGGCGGTTGCGCTTGAAATTGTTCCAGCGGCGTTTGTTCAGGGGGGAGAGGGCCATGGCTCAGCTCCCTTCCGCGCAGGCCGATTGCCCGCTTTCGGAAAATGTCAGAACCTCCGACAGGTCGGAACGCGCTTTGCCCCCACCCAAGGTCGGGCACGGTGCGATGCGTTTTGGCGACAGGGAGATCCACATGCGTCAGCCCTCCCTCTTTTCAAAGTCGATGCGCGGATCCACCAGCACATACATGATGTCCGACAGGATCCCCACCACCAGCCCCATCAGGCCAAAGATGAACAGGGTGCCAAAGACGATCGGATAATCCCGCGCCACGGCGGCCTCGAACCCGAGCCGCCCCATACCATCGAGCGAAAAGATCGTCTCGATGATGACGCTGCCGGAAAAGAAGATCGAGATAAACACGCTGGGAAAACCCGCAATCACGATCAGCATGGCGTTGCGAAACACATGCCCATAGAGCACGCGGTTTTCCGTCAGCCCCTTGGCGCGCGCGGTCATCACATATTGCTTTTTGATCTCGTCCAGAAAGGAGTTCTTGGTCAGCAGCGTCAGCGTCGCAAAGGCGGAGATCGTCGAGGCGATGATCGGCAAGGTGATGTGCCAAAAGTAATCGCCGATCTTGCCCAAGAGGCTCAGCTCGGACCAGTTTTCGGAAACCAGCCCCCTGAGCGGGAAGATCTGCCAGTAAGAGCCCCCGGCAAAGAGCACCAGCAAAAGGATCGCAAACAGAAAGCCGGGAATGGCATAGGCGGCGATGATCACGGCACTGGTCCAGCTGTCAAAGCGGCTGCCATCGCGCAGCGCCTTTTTCACACCCAGCGGGATCGAGATCATATAGGCGATAAGCGTGGACCACAGGCCGAGCGAGATCGACACCGGCATTTTTTCCAGCACCAGATCTATCACGCTAATGTTGCGAAAATAGCTGTCGCCAAAATCGAACCGCATGTAGTTCCACATCATATTGAGGAACCGCTCCAGCGGCGGCTTGTCAAAGCCGAACTCGCGCTCCAGCTCTTCGATGAACTCAGGCGGCAGACCCCGGGCCCCGGCGTATTGGCTCTCGGCCTGGCCGACACTTTCGGCGCCCGCGTCATTGGTGGCCCCCGCAAAGCCGCCAAAGACATCGCCGCCCCCCTCCAGCCGCGCAATCATCTGCTCAACCGGGCCGCCGGGGACAAATTGCACCAGCGCGAAGTTCACCACCATGATGCCGAGCAAGGTCGGGATCACCAGCAGGAGGCGCCGCAAAATGTAGTTGAGCATCAGCGCGTTACCTCAACGCGCCAGCATCGCGCAGCTTTTTGGCTTTCTCCGCGTCATACCACCAGAAATCAAGGTAGCCCAAGGCATAGGGCGGGATGGTCTCGGGATGGTCATATTGGTCGTAATAGGCCACCCAGTGATCCGGGTTATACCACAGCGGGATCATGAAGAATTCATAGCGCAGCGCCCGGTCCAGCGCGGTCAGGGCGGTCACCTCATCCTCGCGATTGTCCGCGAGCAACGACACCGCAATGATCGCATCCACCAGGGGCGAGGCCAGCCCGGCCGGGTTGAACAGCGAGTAGCTCGCGGCCTCGGAGCCATAATATTGTGCCAGTCCGGTGCCCGTGCCGAGATAGGCGGCATAGCTTCCGACCCGCAAATCATAGTCGCGGTCGCGCTCGCGGCTGGTGTATTGCGCGGTGTCCACCGCATCGAATTTCACGTTCACCCCGAGTTTTTCAAGATTGGCGACATAGTTTTCCATCACCGCGCGAGTGGTCGGGGTGGAGGAGGAGGAAAACAGGAATTCCAGCGTGAAGGGCTTGCCGTCCGGCCCCACCCGCTTGCCGTCGTCACCAACCAGATAACCCGCGGCCTCCAGCAGATCGGCGGCCAGACGGGCGTTGCGACGATCATACAGCCGGCGCGGATCGGATTTTGCCGGCACATAGACATCCTGCGTCAGCAGCTCTTCGGGCACCACGTCACCAAGGTTTTGCAGGAAGGCAAGCTCCGCGCCCTCGGGTTTGCCGGTGGCCATCAGGGGCGTGTCCTGAGTGTAGGAGGCACGGCGTTCAAACAGATCGTTCAGCAGGCTCTCGTTGGACCATTCAAAGTTGAACGCAAGCGCCAATGCCTCGCGCACGCGTTTGTCCTGCAGCTCGGGCGAGGCAAGGTTGAACACGATCCCCGAGGGTGTCGGCGGCGAACCATCCGGCAATTCTTCCAGCTTTACCGTGCCGGCCTCCACCTTGGGGAAGTCATAGCCGGTCGCCCATTTCTTGCTGTCGCCCTCGGAGCGGAAAGTATATTCGCCCGCCTTGAAGGCCTCGAAGGAGGCGGTGTCATCAGCAAAGATTTCCAGCCGGATGGTGTCAAAATTGTTGCGCCCAACGTTAAAGGGCAGATCCTTGCCCCAGTAATCCGGGTTGCGTTTCAACACGATACGGCGGCTGAGGTCGATTTCGTCGATGATATAGGGGCCAGAGCCCGGAGGGCCCTCGATCCAGGTGTCGCTCAATTGCTGGCCTGTTTCCTCAAACCATTTCTTCGACCACGCGGGTACGCCGCCCACCTGTTCGATCAGGCTGCGGCGGGAAATCCCGTCGGCGAAATAGAACTTGATGGTGTGATCGTCGATCACCTCCACCTTGGGAATCCGCTTGCGCACGGCCTCGGCGTAGGATTTCAGCCCCTGATCCAACATCAGATTGTGGCTGAAGGCGATATCATGGGCCGTGACCGGCGTGCCGTCAGAGAACTTCGCCTCCGGGCGCATGTGGAAGATCACCCAGCTTTTGTCTTCCGGGTACTCCAGGCTTTCGCAGAGCAGGCAATAGGACTGGCCATATTTATCCGCCGGCACCCCGGCGCTGGGGGCCTCGCCCAGGAGGCTTTCATAGGGGTAGACCGAAAACAGATGCGCCCGCCCCTTGCCGTTATAGGGGTTCATGCTGTCCAGCGTGCCGACAAAGGGAATGGAGATCTCGCCGCCCTTGGGCGCGTCCGGGTTCACATAATCGAAATGGGTGTAATCCTCGGGGTAGTCGAGCTCGCCATAAAAGGAGTAGCCGTAGCTCTTGATGATGTTCTCATCCTCGGCGCTCTGTGCCAGAGAGGTGCTGCTCAGCAAGGCGGCAGTGGAGAGAAACGCGGCACTGGTGAGTGGCCGGATCCAGCTGCGGAAAGACCCTGTCTTGATCGTCGCATCAGCACCTGTGTTCGTCATCTGCCAATTCCCCTTTTATTATGCGGCCCCGGTCGCGCCGGCGCTTTTTGCCTTAGCCCCAAAGCTAAAGGTCGGTCCAGCAGGGTTTCAAGCCGAGAATGCGGTCTCTCGGCAATTTGAAAGCCCCGTCATCCGGGTGTGAGCAAAACATAGCACAAAATCGGCATTTGTTTGCCGCGATTTTCGCCACTGTGGCGCCCCCTAAGATACAGAAAAGGCCGCAGCAGAACCTGCTACGGCCTCAGTCTGTGTCACGTAAAGAACCGGATCAGTTTTCCAGGCTCTCCAGATAGGCGATCAGGTTCACCCGGTCGTTGATCTTTTTCAGACCGGCAAAGGACATGGCGGTGCCCGGCGCGTAGGCGGAGGGTTTGGTCAGGAACGCATCCAGGTGTTCCGGCGTCCAGGCGCCGTCCAGACCAGTGAGCGAACCGGAATAGGAGAAGCCATCCACGCTGGCGATATCACGTCCAACGACGCCATCCAGGTGCGGGCCAGTGGAGTTTTCGCCATTGGTCTTGTGGCAGGCAGAGCATTTCTTGAACACCTTTGCGCCCTTCGCAACATCGGCGTCGGCCATCAGCGTCGCGAAATCCACTTCGGGTTCGGGCGCGGCGTCGCCGGCGTCTGCCACTTCGATGACGTAAGCCGCCTCGCCGTGGCCACCAACATGGTAGAGTTCATCGGCAACCCATTTGCCCAGGAGGAACACAAGGAATGCACCGCACAGGCCTGCGGTCGCTTTGGTGAGTGTCATCGTGTCAAACATGATAGCGAGTCCATTTCAGCTGTCTTGCAGGGTGTCTAAGGCTTCCCCTTTCAACTGGCAAGGTATAGACACCGCGACTAAACGACCAAAATCCCAAGTTTTTGCAAAGATGACGCATCAATGAGACAGAAAATCGCGATCCAGGGCGAATTAGGCTCCTATAGCCATGAGGCGTGCCGCGACAAACGGCCCGATATGGAGGTGCTCCCCTGCCGCGGTTTTGAGGATGCCATCCAGGCGGTTTTGGACGGCGAGGCCGAACTGGCGATGCTGCCGGTGGAAAACACCACCTATGGGCGGGTTGCCGATATTCACCGGCTGCTGCCGCATTCCGGGCTCAAGATCATCGACGAGGCCTTTGTGCGGGTGCATATCAACCTGCTGGGCGTGCCCGGCGCGAAACTGGACGATATCCGCGAGGCGCATTCCCATCTGGTGCTGCTGCCGCAATGCGCCACGTTTCTGAAAAACAACAACATTCGAGGCCGCGTCAGCCCCGATAACGCCCGCGCCGCCCGCGAAGTGGCAGAGCGCGGCGACCCGACCCACGCGGCGCTGGCCTCCGAACTGGCGGGCGAGATCTATGGGCTCGACGTGCTGGCGCGCCATATCGAAGACCAAAGCAACAACACCACGCGGTTCCTGATCATGTCGCGGGAGGCTGACACCAGCCGTCGGGGCGACAATGGCATGATCACCAGTTTCGTCTTCCAGGTGCGCAACATCCCGGCCGCGCTCTACAAGGCGATGGGCGGCTTTGCCACCAATGGCGTCAACATGACCAAGCTGGAAAGCTATATGGTCAACGGCTCTTTCACCGCGACGCAGTTTTATGCGGATATCGACGGCCACCCGGAGGATGAAAACGTCCGCCTGGCGCTGGACGAGCTGGCCTATTTCACCACCGATGTCGAAATTCTGGGCGTCTACCCCGCCGATCACCGCCGCTGAGGCTTGCCGCGACGCTGGGCGATTCTTCTGAAGCCTTCGCTGCCGCGCCGATGCTGGCAATGGCCTCAGGCCGCGTCGCCTGCTCCGCGACCCTCGGTCGTGCACGCGATCCGGCGCATTTCATCGCGGCTCATCGGTTTACCAAAGTAGAAGCCCTGCACCGAGGTGCAGCTTTCCTGCCTCAGGAAACTGAGTTCGGCCTCCACCTCCACCCCCTCGGCAAGCACCGGAATGTCCAGCGCCGCGCCCAAGAGCAAGGTCGAGCGCACGATCGCCGCGCGCTGCGCGTCCTTGTGGACGTCCTGCACAAAACTCCGGTCGATCTTGATTTTGTCGAATGGAAAAGTCTGCAACATCGCCAGCGAAGAATAGCCAGTGCCGAAATCATCCATGGCGATGCGGATGCCCAGCGATTTCAACTGATGCATCACCTTCAAGGTATGCGCTTGATCGTCGATAATGCTGGCCTCGGTGATTTCCAGCTCCAGCCGCTCCGGCGCGAGGCCGGTTTCCATGAGGTTGTCCATCACCCCCTCGACAAAGGAGGGCTGCACCAATTGCTGCGGCGCCACATTGACCGCAATGCTGTAGGGATGATCCCAGCTGGCTGCCTCTCGGCAGGCCTCGCGCAGCACCCAGGCGCCAATGTCACGCACCAGCCCGGTTTCCTCCGCCAGCGGGATAAACTCCCCCGGTGACACCCGGCCGCGTGTTGGATGGTTCCAGCGCAGCAGCACCTCAAAGCCTACGGGCGCGAGCGTTTCCAGGGTGTTTTGCAGCTGGTAGACCAGCTCGAATTCATCATTGCGCAGGGCGAGCCGCAAATCATGCACCAATTGGATCTTATCGCGGCTGCGGCGGTCCATTTCATCGTCGAACAGGCAGATATGACCGCCGGGATCAGATTTGGCCCGATACATGGCGACATCCGATTTATGCAGCAACTGGTCCGGTTTGCGCCCGTCCTCCAACGTGGAGGCGATCCCCACGGCAGCCCCCACACGCAGCGAGATTTCGTCCAGGTCGATAGGTTCCGCAATCGCCGCATGAAGCCGCTCGGCAAAGCTCTGGACCTCCTCGATGCGGCGAAACCCCTGTTTGATCGCGACAAATTCATCGCCCCCGACCCGGGCCAGATACTCAGCCTCGCCCTGCTGCGCCTCCAGCCGCCTTGCCACCTGGCAGAGCACCCGGTCCCCCACCGCGTGACCATAAAGGTCATTGACCTCCTTAAAGAGATTGAGATCGATCGTCAGGACTGCGGCGCGCACGGTTTCATCCGCCTCCAGCTGGCGCGCCAGCCTATCCAGCTTGCGGGTCAGCCACATCCGGTTGGGCAGGCCGGTCAAAGGATCATGCAGCGCCGCATGATCGAGCTGCAATCGCGATTCGCCTTCCAGGTTGACCTCGATCGTGGCTGCGGCCATTGCGATCAGCAGGATCAGCCCGGTGACCCCGAAGATCAGGACTGCCATCGACGCATCGGAAATGGTCTTGGGCGGCACAAGCAAAGAGGAATCGAGCTGAATTTCAATCGCGCTCATGCCGGTGAAATGCATCAGACAGATCGCCAGAACCATCAAAAGCGCAGGCCAGATCAACCCGGCCCGGCCGCCAATGTTCTGCTTGATCAAACCATAGCTCAGCACACCAAATCCGACCCCCAACAGGGTCGAGGCAACCACCCTCGGCAGGGCCCAATGGATCACACCAGGCAGAAGATAGGCGCTCATACCGACGTAGTGCATCGCAGAGACAGTCAGGCCAAAAAGCGCCCCGGCGAGATAGACCCCCGCAAGCCCCTTTGCATAGGCCAGCCCGATATTTGCCGCAAATGCGCCCAGAACCCCCACCAGCAGCGAGACGCCCGTCAGAACCGGCTCGTAGCCATGCGCATAGCCGGGATCATAGGCCAGCATCGCAATGAAATGAGTGGACCAGATCGTGGCCCCGGTGATTAGCCCCGCCATCGGCAATTGCACCATGCGGCGACGGCCGGTCCATTGCGTCAGCCGCGTGGACATGTGCACCGACAAGGTCGAGCCGATGACACAGATCACCGCAGCAGTGGCCAGCAACCAATAGATATGCTCCTGCGTGATACAGTCCAAAAGACGATACATTGCGAATCCTCGGGTCCTTCCAATCTGCTTGGTTGTCCCATCCGAAAACTAACAAATTTATCGCAATTCACACCGCTGTACGCGCGAATATGTTTCAAATTATAACGTATAAGACGCGCCTGATCGCAAGACCAAGATCAGCTTGCGAAGACAGCGCAATAGGGCAGGAAACACGCACAATGCGCACCTACCATACGGGCGGCTAAGGCCCGGGCAGCGCAAGAGGCACATGCCCGCCTCGCCACGCGCAGATGTTCAAGGGCAGGTGATCGGCCCCGGATTGACGGCCAGAGTTGCGCCTAGGCCGATTGCACCGGCTGCGCCTCAGCGTTGCGCGCAAATTCGGAAACTTTCTGACGGAATTTTCGGTTCAGCTTGTTGCGCGCCAATTTCAGGGATTGCACCAGAAGCCGCGCCGCAAGAGTCTTGGGCTTCAGCGTCAGCTGAACCATCATACGCGTGCGGTTCGGGGCAATCTCCTGCAAGGTCAGCGCCATATCGCCCACCATGCCATTCCCCGCCGCGCCATAGGTGATGGCATCCGGCGCGTTCAAGGACTGGATCTTGATCTGCATTTTGCGAGCACTGCCGCGAAACTGGAACCCCGCATCCCAGGCCTGCGCGTCCAACGGCGTTGTCGCATCGCCGATGCGCTGCACGTCAACCCCGCGGCGGATCGCGGCCCGTTCAAAGCTGTCAAAATCCGTAACAGCCGCGAACACATCGGCAATCGGGCGATCAATATCTTCCTGGGTCTCGAAGTGCATCTTTCGGGCCTGCTCCGTCACTTTTTACAAAACGCCATCCGGCGCGCGTATTCAGTATAAACTATGTCCGTTACCCGAGTGTATCCGCAACCCAGTTTTCCAATAGAAAGCCAGCAATTGCCCCTTTGCGCGGCCTGCGCACTTTTGGATGGTCACCGGCGAACACATCCATGACCTCCTGTCGGCTCAGCCAGAACGCCTCTTCGATCTCGGTCGGATCCACTTTGATGTCTTCGCTTGTCGCCTCGCCAAGACAGCCAAACATCAGCGACATGGGAAAGGCCCATGGCTGGCTGGCCAGATAAGCGACGCGCCCCACCCGCACGCCGGTTTCCTCCAGCACCTCGCGGCGCACCGCGGCTTCCAGCGTCTCGCCCGGCTCGACAAATCCCGCAAGCAGCGAATACATCCCCTCCGGCCAGCCGGGAGAGCGCCCCAATAGCACCCGGTCGCCGGATGTGATCAGCATGATCACCACCGGATCGGTGCGCGGGAAATGCGCCGCCTCGCAGCGCGGGCAGCGCCGTTGCCAGCCGGCTTGCTCCATGATGCTGGGCGCCCCGCAGCAGGCGCAGTAGCCATGCGAGTGATGCCAGCCAAACAGCGCCTTTGCGGTGGTCGCCAGCTCGGCCTCGCGCGGGGTCAGCAGGGTCATCACCACCCGAAGTTCAGCAAACACATGATTCTCGGGCAGGTCGGGATGGCGCTGCTCGCTCGGGTCCAGAAAGGTATCAGGCGTCGCGGGGTCGCCCTCCTCCGGGCTCCAGTCGCTGATATCAAGCGCAAAATACCCGTCGCCCGCCTCGCTGCACCCAAGAAAAATTGCCTCGGCCTGGCGTTGGGCCACGACCCCATGGGTGGGGGACAACAAGGCCAAACTGCCGGCCCGGTCCTGATCCTGCAGGCGCAGGCACAGTGGCTTGCCCCGCCAAAGCAGCAAGACCTGCGCGGAGGAGGCCGCCCAAAGCCGATCCAATGCCGCCTGGTCCCCGCGCAGCTGCGCCGCACGATCCAGGCCGCTGCCGCCGAATGTGACATGTTCTGCGCGTTTCATGGCTGCCTCACTTTTTGTTGTGGTTTGATGCGCCCGCCAGAGCTGGCGTCCCATCTGTCGCGACCCGTCCCTTGCGACCGGGCCACCGTGACCGGGTGGAATCTGCACCTGAGGTGCTGCATTCGTGCCAGTGACTCAAGCAAAAATGCCACGGTTTCCAAAATCCGAAAAAAACCCGTCCGCAAAGGTTTCACCACTTTCGCAAGCCTGCTCTTCTCCTTGTTAACACTTTTTAAGACCCTTGGAAAAACCGGGGCTTTGAGCGACCATGAATGGCGAGCAATGAAACGATCAGACTTTGGCGCCTCCGGGACAGAGCGCGCCAGTGACAGGATGGAAACAAAACTGGCACAGCTGCGGCTGCTGGCCACCTCCGATGTTCACAGCAATCTTCTCAGCCATGATTATTACGCTGATGTCCCGAACCCGGCCTTGGGGCTCAGCCGCACCGGCAGCCTGATCGCCGCAGCGCGGGCGGAGGCGCGCGCGCAGGGTGGGATATCGCTGCTGCTGGACAATGGCGACTGGCTGCAAGGCACGCCGCTGGCCGAGATCACCAACAGCGATGCCGACGATGTGCCCGCAGCCGTGCGCGCGTTTTCCGTGCTGGGCTATGATGCGGTGGGGCTTGGCAATCACGAGTTCAACTTTGGGCTTGCACGGCTGACAAAGGCGCTGGACGCCCTGCCCTGCCCGGCGATCTGCTCCAATCTGCGCAATCTTGATCCCACGCTGGATTTGCCGATCAAACGCTGCCTGCTGCTGAGCCGCGCGCTGCCCGGAGCCGATGCCAGCCTGCCGCCGGTTCGGATCGGGCTGCTGTCGGTTTTGCCACCACAAACCCTGATGTGGGACGCCGATCACCTGCTTGGCCGCGTCGAGATCGACGATATGGTCGAGAGCGCCCGCTCCACGATCGCCACCCTGCGCGCCGCTGGTGCCGATGTGGTGGTGGCGCTGGCCCATACCGGCCTTGGCGAACGCGAGGCCTTTCCCGGGATGGAGAACGCCCTGCGCCCGCTGGCGGCGCTGCCGGGTCTGGACGCGCTTGTCGGCGGCCATACCCATCTGCTGCTGCCCTCCGCAGAGAGCGCGGATCTGGAGATCCCGGTGGTCATGCCGGGGTCTGGCGGCTCTCACCTCGGGGTGCTGGACCTCACGCTAGAGCTGCGCCCCGGCGGCTGGCAGGTGACCCGCTCCGACAGCGCACTGCGCGCGATCAGCACCCTCAGCGCCGAGGGGGTGCAGCCGCTGGTGCCCGAAGATCCGCGGCTGGTTGCGGCGCTGGCCCCGCTGCATGCGCGCACGCGGGTCAAGATGGCCGAACCGGTGGGCCATATCGCGCAACCGAAGCATTCCTATTTTTCCTTCTTTGGCCAGGACCGGGGGTTGACCCTGACCGCCGCGGCGCAAGCCGCCGCCCTGCGCCGCGAGCTGGCCGGCTCCGATTTTCGCGGCCTGCCTGTGCTTTCTGCCGTGGCGCCAGGGAAGTTTGGCGGCAGGGCGGGGCCACAGAACTACACCGATGTGCCTGCGGGCCCCTTGTCGCGCCGCCATGTGGCGGACCTCTATGTTTACCCCAACGAGCTGCGCTGCATGATCGCCGAACCGGGCCAATTGCGCGACTGGCTGGAGATGTCGGCGGGCTATTTCAACCAGCTTACGCCGGGCGCCCCGCCTGCGCTGCTCGCCAACCCAGAGCGCGCCGGGCATAATTTCGATGTGATCTTCGGGCTGGATTACGAAATCGACCCCACCGCGCCCGCCCGGTTCGACGCCAGCGGCCGACAGGTGAGTGACGGCCCCGGCCGCATCCGCAATCTGCGCTGGCAGGGGCAGCCACTGGAGGAGGGCCAGCGGTTTGCCGTCGCCTTCAACAGCTATCGCAGCAGTGGCGGCGGCAATTTCCGGATGTTGCGCGATGCGCCGACCGTTCCGCTGCGCCCGCGATTGATACGGGACACCGTGGCCGCTTATGTCACCGGCGAGCTGCCAGCCGATCCATTGGCGTCGCCGCCCTATCCCTGGCGTTTTGTCCCCAACCTCGGCGTCGAGGCGATCGCAGTCACCGGTCCGGGCGCGCGCGGCTTCCTGCATGAGCTGCCAACCAGCGTTGCCCAAAGCGTCATGATGGCGGCGGACGGTTTTTTGTCGCTGCGCCTGACGCTCTGAGCTGCGCGGCGGGTTGTCATTATTCCGTCACTTCCCTATATCGAGATTCGAGGGGTTGGCGCGGGCAAGCGCCTCGCCAACCTGGTCAGGTCCGGAAGGAAGCAGCCACAACGAGCCCCGCTTGGGTCGATGTCCAACCTCTCACTTTCACGCCCCCGCCACTGGCGGGGGTTTGTGTTTGCACCCTCCCGCATCCGACCTGCCCCGGGCTGCTGGTGCGACATTCAAGACAATTATGAACCCACCACAACAACAGTGTTGACGACTCACGACGCCGCTCGCTACCCATGTGTGTGATGGTTCCCAAACCTCAATATATTGTGGTGCGGGATGAAAAGGGAACACGGTGAGGATGTGGGGATGCCCCCAGCGCCAAATCCGTGACTGCCCCCGCAACTGTAAGCGGCGAGCACCCCGGTATAACCACTGGTCCAAAGCCCAAGCGGCACCGGACCGGGAAGGACCGGCACGCGGCGACCCGCAAGTCAGGAGACCTGCCATCACCGTTTTGAACCTGAACCCGGGCGGGGTGTCCTGGATGAGGTCTGATGGCCGTCCTTGTCCCGTTTGGGTCTGTTGCCAGCAGAATCTCCTCCCTGTCTCCGCCCCTCGACTGATCGACTGTGCGGAGGGCACAATGACCAAAGACACCACCCTGACCCACGACTTTGTGGCAACCACCTGTTTGCATCTGGGCCGCCCCTGCCCGGCGGCCGAACGCATGCTCCGCGCCCTAGCCGGCGCGCTGGATCAGGCGCGCGGCATGACGCAGGAGGATTTCGAGATCACTGGCGAGAGCCTGCTGGATGGCTGCGAAAAGGCCTGCCCGGCGCGGTTTGCCGCCAGCCATCATCGCATTCGCGTGTTCTGCGATGTCTCGCCAACGACCGAGACAGAAACGCTGGATCGCTTTGCCGATGCCATGCTGTCGCCCGAGATGATGAGCTTTGCCAGTGCCGCACGGGAGGAGATGCCGCGCGCCTTTGGCGAAGCCCGCCGGCTGAGCTAGATGCCCGGGCGATCACCTAGCCCTGCCGCGTATCGGCCTTTGACCGGTTGCGGCGGGCCCCCAAGGCCCAGGCCATCTGCGCCTCGGTCTCTACGGCACAGGGGCGTTGAGCGCGCAATCGTGCCAGCGCCGCCTCCGGGCGTTCGCCGCTCTCGATCAGCAGCCGCAGCGCCGCCATGCCGGAGCGGCCACAGCCGCCCCTGCAATGCACCAACACCCGACCTCCGCCGGACATCGCCTGCCGCGCCAAAGTGCTGACCTCGGTCCAGCGGGCCTGACTGTCGCCGGTTGGGGTCTGATAGTCCTCCACGGGCAGGTGAAACCAACGGCTGCCGAGGCCCTGAATGTCCCAGCCCAAGGATTCGATGCCGAGAATCACATGCTCCACCCGGGTGGTGAGCGTGATCACGATAGAGGGACGCCACTCGCGGATCAGCCGGAGATCCCCGGCATAATCGCCGCCCGCCCCCGGCGCCGGGCTAAGCGCCAGAATACCATCGCCAAGCGACAGCGCATGCAGCGTCAGGGTTTGGCTCGCCCGCTGCGGCGATGAGTTGGATAGGACAACCATTTACTCTCCCCCTGGGGGTGCAGGCCCGCAGGCCGCAGAACACAACACCCTATCTTAGCTCCGACTGCGTTCAAAACGATAGCATTTTCTACCGCAGCAGCCCCATCGGCCTCTCCGCTCGCCCCCATTCCCCTCGCCGCGCAAGAGCGGTGGACGAAGCCGCCGGGGCCGCTTAGTTTGCACCTCAACCCCTGCATGGCCCGAATCCGGGCCACAGGCCCCAAGACCACCGAAAGGCCCTCATGAGCGAGCACAGCCCCGAGACCGCGACCAGCCCCCAGAGCGGAAACTACCAGGTTCTGGCGCGGAAATACCGGCCCGAGACCTTTGCCGATCTGGTCGGTCAGGATGCGATGGTGCGGACGCTGAAAAACGCCTTTGCCGCCGACCGCATCGCGCAGGCCTTTATCATGACCGGCATTCGCGGCACCGGCAAAACCACCACCGCGCGGATCATCGCCAAGGGCATGAACTGCATCGGCGAGGACGGCCAGGGCGGCCCCACCACCGAGCCCTGCGGCAAATGCGAACATTGCCTCGCGATCATGGAAGGCCGCCATGTGGATGTGATGGAGATGGACGCCGCCTCGCGCACCGGGGTCGGGGACATCCGCGAGATCATCGACAGCGTCGCCTATCGCGCTGCCTCGGCCCGCTACAAGATCTACATCATCGACGAGGTGCATATGCTGTCCACCTCGGCCTTCAACGCCCTGTTGAAGACGCTGGAAGAGCCGCCGGCGCATGTGAAGTTCATCTTTGCCACCACCGAGATCCGCAAGGTGCCAGTGACGGTGCTGTCGCGCTGTCAGCGCTTTGATCTGCGCCGCATTGAGCCCGAGGTGATGATCGCGCTGTTGCGCAAGATCGCGACAGCCGAGCGGGCCGAGATCGCCGAGGACGCGCTGGCGCTGATCACCCGCGCCGCCGAAGGCTCGGCGCGGGATGCAACCTCCTTGCTGGATCAGGCAATCAGCCATGGCGCAGGGGAGACCACGGCGGAGCAAGTTCGCGCGATGCTGGGGCTGGCCGACCGGGGGCGGGTGCTGGATCTGATGGACATGATCCTGCGCGGCGATGCGGCGGCGGCGCTGACGGAACTGTCGAGCCAATATGCCGAGGGGGCCGACCCGATGGCGGTACTGCGCGATCACCCATTGGGCTTCAGTGGTGAAGATCACCCCCGATGCGGCGGAAGACCCCACCATCAGCCCTGACGAGCGTCTGCGCGGTCAGGACATGGCGACGCGCCTGCCGATGCGGGTGCTGACGCGCATGTGGCAGATGTTGCTCAAGGCGCTGGAAGAAGTCGCCACTGCGCCCAATGCGATGATGGCGGCGGAGATGGCGATCATCCGCCTGACCCATGTGGCCGATCTGCCGAGCCCGGAAGAGCTGCTGCGCAAATTGCAGGACACGCCCCCGCCGCCGCATCCCGGTGGCCCCGGTGGCTCTGGCCCCATGCAGAGCATGGGGGCGCCTGCGGCGGGCGGGGCTCTCCCCCCCCTTTCCCCTCAGCTAAAACTGACGCAAAAGCGGTGGGCCGGGCGGGGGGCCCG
>NZ_JAATOX010000062.1 GCF_011806385.1 Phaeobacter sp. HF9A
GCCGATAGCACCGCGACCGAGCGCATCGCCTTCATCTGCTTGCCCAGCACATAGCCAGCCCAGGCCTGCGGGGTGGAGGGAACGTCCTTGAAACTTTCAAACCGGATCATGTGATTTCCTCGGGGTCGATCATGCAAACACTACCAAAGGGACCCGGCGCCCCTCGGGGTCCACCATCTGTCCCGGCCCCAGCCTAACACAAAACCCTTCGCACCGGCAGAAAAAATGCCGCAATGCGGCAAAAGGCGCCGACCAAAGGCGCCCCTACCCTTCATCTTTTCTAAAATATCCCAGGGAGCGCGAGGGGCAGCGCCCCTCGCCAGCACCAGATCAGCCGCGATGAATCAGCGTGGCAAACAGTTGCGGATCCAGGCTCTGGCTGGCAAACATCTGCCCCTGCGTCAGCACCGACACCGCGTCATGGCTGTGCAGGCTCTCCTGATGGCTGGCCATCACCCGGAAATCCCCAATGCGCGGATCACTTTGCAGCGCTTCGCAGAACAGCCGCGCCGCGTCTTCGACAAAGATCGGATTGGCCGCGTTCAGCTCGGCAAAGGCCTGCTCATCCTCGCGCTTCACCATCACCTGCGTCTCGGTCGGTACCGCGCGGCGGCAATGGTCGACCAGATCCTCAAACCACAGGCAGGGCGCATCCTTCTCGATCTGAACCGAGATCCGCGCCACCGAGCGCTGCGAATGCGGCGTTGCCAGCTGGCCCCGGGTCTGGCGGGCATGTTCCGACAGTTCCAGCGAACAGGGGCAGGTCGAGGAATAGACGTAATCCAGATGCACGATCTTATGGCGTTCACCGCCAACCTGCACCAGCTCCAGCGCCACGTCGTAATACTGATAGCCCATCAGCCCCGAACGCAGGCTCTCGACTTTCATCGGAAAGGAAAACCGCATCTGCAACCGCGCATCACCGCTGTCCAGATCGCTCAGGTAATCTTCCAGCGCCGATTCCAGCACCTCAAAGCTAAAGGTCTTCTCCGCATGCTTGTAGAAACTGCGCATGATGCGGGACATGTTGATGCCCTTCTTCTCCGCATCGAGGCTGACGGTCCCGGTGATGCTGGTCTCCAGCGTCAGATCGCCATTGTCACGGGTGTGAAAGCGGATCGGCAGGCGGAAATTGGAAATCCCCACATGCTGGATCTGCTCCTTGGCGCCACGGATCAGGCTTGCGGGACCGTTCTGCAAATCCGGCAGGGTGGCGCGATAGCTCTCGCCCGCATCGAAATTCTCGGGGTAGTCACGGCGCAGGTCCGGATAGTTCTGCACCTCATGCCCGGGCAGCAGCCGCGCGATCGCCGGATCAAGCTGCGCCACTTCCACCGGGCTTGCCTGCCCGGCCCATTGGCGCAGGATCGCCAGCGCGTCTTCGGCCTCTGACCGATCAGGGGTGTCATTCACGTCACGAGAGTGGATATTCATATTTCCATACTCCTGGTCCCGCAGCGGCCACGCCGCCTGCTTCCATGTAGGCTACTCATGTAGGCTAGTAAGGAAAGAAAAACAAAGCCGAAGGGTTAAAAACGCCACCAAAGGTTACAGATCTGACCTTTTGCACCGCCCCGCCCCCTTTCAACCAGAGGGATCAGGAGCGATGCAGCGCCGTTTCAGGGTTAACCCAGCCTTGCCAAGGCCTGCGAAAGGTCAGCGATCAGGTCATCGGAATCCTCCAGCCCGACCGAGAACCGCACCAGACCATCGGTGATTCCCAGCTCGGCGCGCTGCGTTTCGCTCAGGCGCTGATGGGTGGTGGTGGCCGGATGGGTGGCGATGGATTTGGCATCCCCAAGGTTGTTGGAGATCACCGGGATCGTCAGCGCATCGAGGAAAGCAAAGGCCGCCGCCTTGCCGCCCTTCAGATCCAGCGAGAGCACAGTGCCCCCCTTGCCGCCGAGCTGGCGCTGCACCAGCTCGTTCTGCGCATGGGATTTCAACCCAGGATAGATCGTGCGCGCCAGCGCGACATGCCCCTCCAGCGCGGTTGCGATCTTCAGAGCGGTCTCGGCCTGGGCGTTGACCCGCAGGTCGATGGTCTCCAGCCCCTTGACGAACATCCAGGCGTGAAACGGGCTCAGGCTGCCGCCGGTATGTTTCATATAGGGCTCCAGCGTGCCCCGGATATAGTCCTTGCGGCCCAAGACCACACCGCCCAGCGCCCGGCCCTGACCGTCGATATGTTTGGTGGCGGAATAGACCACCACATCGGCGCCCTGGGCGATCGCGTCGGAGAACACCGGCGTCGAGAACACATTGTCCACCACCACGGTGGCCCCCACCGCATGGGCGATCTCTGCCACGCCCGCGATGTCGATCACCTCCAGCGTCGGGTTCGACATGCTCTCGAAAAACACCACCTTGGTGTCGGGCCGCACCGCCGCGCGCCAGGCTTCCAGATCGGTGCCATCGACAAATGTCACCTCAACGCCGAACCGCGACAGGATCCCTTCGAGAATATAGAGACAGGAACCAAACAGCGCCTTGGCCGACACCACGTGATCGCCCGCTTTCAAAAGCGAGGTCAGCGCGCCATTCACCGCCGCCATGCCGGAAGCGGTGGCAAAGGCATCCTCGGCCCCCTCAAGAAGCGCGATCCGGTCCTCGAACATCGCCACCGTGGGGTTGCCATAGCGGGCATAGATAAACTCATCCGGGCCGCTCTCGATGAACCGTGCCTCGGCCTGCGCCGCGTTCTCATAGACAAAGCCCTGGGTCAGGAAAATCGCTTCGCTGACCTCGTTATACTGGCTGCGACGGGTGCCGCCGTGAACCAGCTTGGTGCGTTTGTTCCAGGTGTTCTCAGTCATGGTCTCGCCTCCGCCGGGGCCGAACCGCGCCCCGGACATAAAAAAACTCCCGTCCGGCCAAGCGAAAGGGAGTCCCGTCGTCCTGACCTCTTTAGCGGTTTATTTTACGTGGCCCGCAATCCGGTAAACAAATCGCCACGGATCCCCGGCTGCGCGGCTTTCAGCGCAGATCGAGGTGTCGCCGCAGTACTCCGAAGCGCCCCGCGCGTCAAGAGAAACACGGGCTGCACAAGGACCGGCGCGGCGGTGATGTCGGCCGCCCCTTGCCGCCCCTGCTGTGTTCAGGGGCGGCGGGGCTGGCCACTGATGGCGTCAGTCCACAAACGGGGTTGACCCATCCCAGCCCGCGCTTGACCCGCTCGCGCCAACTGTCACCGGCACGGAGGTCTGCGCAGCCGGCGCCGCATATGTATTGATCGGATAGGGTTGAACACGACGACCGCTTGCACAGCGCCCCGAGAAAATCTTGGCTTCCGGGGAGTTCGACAACGAAAAGACCCTGAAATCCACAATTGCGCCGCCGCCGCAGATATCATTCGAGACAGACGTCCGAATTTCTTCTGGCGTAAAATCGGAACCGGCACTGCCGCTGAACCGACCGTCGCCATCGCTGTCGAAACGCATCTCGTTGCTTTCCGGCAGCCCGCCGCATGCCGCAAGCACGAGCGCAAAACCAACAGACAGCATGGGTTTGGCAAATCTCTGCATCGTAAAACCTTTATTCAAATTGACGTTCTTGGACAGACCGCAGGCCGGGAACGCGCTATCCGCCCGCCCCGGTCGTCGCCTCTTGCCCCAGATATCGCAGTTTGGCCCGCGATGCACAACAACCTGAGGTATCTTCCCGCGCGAGCGTCACCATAGCGTTACGCAGCCGTCACAGGGGCGTCACCAGGCGCGGGTAACGGATAGGAAAACACACGGCTTGGGGGCCTCGTGATGACCATGATCCGAATAAATGCGGTTGGGGAAATGCCGGTGCTGCACGCGCGGCCCACCGCCCTGGAGCGAGGCCTTGACCACTGCATAGATCAGGGCATGGGCCAGGTCGCACAGGGCTCCGGTCCGGTGATCATCATGATCCATGGCTATAAATACCAACCCGGCAATCCGCGCCATTGCCCGCACCGCCATATTCTGGCGCAGGATCCCCAGCATATGCCCTGGCGCGCGCCCTCCTGGCCGCGTCAGCTTGGCTTTGGCCTCGGCCACCGCGACGAAGGTCTCGCGCTCGCCTTTGGCTGGGACGCGCGCGGCACCCTGCCCGCGGCACAAGCCCGGGCCGCCGAGGCCGGGCGCGCCCTGGCTCTGGTGGTGCGCCAGCTGCGCGCGCAGACGCCGCACCGCGACATTCACATGATTGGTCACTCCCTTGGCACCGAGGTCGCCCTGGAGGCGCTGCACGCCCTGCCCGCCGGCGCGGTGCAGCGGGTGATTTCGCTCACCGGCGCCAGCTATCAAAGCCGTGCAGCCAGGGCGCTCGCGACCCCCGCCGGGCGCAGCGCCGAGTTCTTCAACATCACCAGCCGCGAGAACGATACCTTTGATTTCCTGTTTGAAACCCTGACCCGCGCGCCAGAGCGCGGCGACCGGGCCATCGGTCAGGGGTTCGAGGCGCCCAATGCGGTGACCGTGCAACTGGATTGCGAGGAGACGCTGGCGCGCCTTGCGCAGATGGGCCATGCCATCGCCCCGCCGGAGCGCCGCATCTGCCATTGGTCCTCCTACACCCGCCCCGGCGCGCTGCGCTTTTACAAGGGCCTGCTGCGCCAACCGCAACGCAGCCCCTTGCCGCTGATGCAACAGGCCCTGCCCGACACCCCCTCGCGCCGCTGGTCGCGGCTTCTGGCGGGCCGCCCCCTGCCGCGTCCGCAGCCCCTCTGGCAGCAGATCTGACGGGACCGCATGTCGCGATCTCATTGCCTGCCGTCAGAATAAATCAGCACAAAATCAACGCGCTGTTGCAACGCCCGCAAGGGCTATGCGCGTGCCCCTAGCAACGCCCACAAATAGTATCACCCCTGTTGACCCATTGTTTCGCGCACGAAACAGAACGTCAGCCTTGCTGACCTATTTTGCCAAAAGACCAAAGCTCACCGCTCCGAAATCGCCTGCGGCGGGCGGGGTGCTCCCGCCCCTTTGTGTTACAGCCAAAGGCTGCACCAAAAGCGCATCGCAATCCCTCAATCGTTGCTCTCTTTGTCGTCCTCAATCCCATAGGTCTGGAACAGTTTTGCCTGGGTCATAAAGAAGCCAAACATCGCGATCGTCAGGCCAAAGGTCTTGAAATACACCCAGGTCTCGGTGCTGCTCAGCCGCCAGATGACCTCATTCGCCACTGCCAGACCAAAGAAGAACGCACAAAGCCGGCGGGTCAGGATCATCCAGCCCTCCGGCTGCAGGGGCATCATCTCTTCCATCACCACCCGCAGATAGCTCTCGCCGCGCAGCAGGCCGACGCCGAGGGCGCCGCCGAACAGCAGGTAGATCATCGTCGGTTTCATCTTGAAGAAACGCTCGTCGTTGAACCAGACTGACAGCCCGCCAAAGATCACGATCAGCACCAGCGTCATCACCTGCATCTTCGAGAGCTTACCGGTCAGCCGCCACAGCGCCAGCGTCGAGAGCACCATCAGCGGCACAAACCCGGCGGTGACCACGATGAACCCGTCATAAGAGGTGCCGCCGATCTCGAAGACCTGCCCCTTGAGCCGCAGATAGGCGATGAAGAACAGCACCACCGGCCCGAACTCCAGCACCCCCTTCAGCATCGGGCTGATCTTCTTGCCGGATCGGGTCAGCGGTTCATTTGTCTGCTCAGTCATACGTGCCTCACTTGTCGCGGGTCCCTGCCTTCAGATGGCAGCCTTAGCCGCCTATTTCAACGATCACCGCGCCCAGCGCAATGAGCGCCATCAAGATAATCCGCCGTGGCCCGACCGTTTCCTTCAGCACCAGCCAGCCAATCAGCGCCGCAAACACCGTCGAGGTCTCGCGCAGGACTGCCGCCTCGCCGACCTTGTCCAGCCGCGTGGCCAGCATGATCGACCCGAATGAGGCAAAGGCCACCAGCCCCCCCGCCACGCCGCGCAACAGCAGCGGCGCAAGATCAGGATGCGTCCGCATCCGCCGCCAGCGCCAATAGGCGATCAGCGGCATTGTGAAGCCGTCGATCATAAAGAACCAGGCAAGAAAGGTAAAAGGATCCGCCGTCGCCCGGATGCCGTAGGCGTCATAGGTGGTATAGAGCGCCACAAAAAGCCCGGTCACCAGCGCCAGGAACAGCGCGATCCCCAGCGTCTCGCGCGCGGTGACCAGATAGAGAAAGTTATAAAGCGCGAGCCCAAAGATCCCCGCCAGCAAGACCCCAACCCCAAGCCATTGAACGGGGCTGAAGATCTCGCCAAACAGCAGATAGGCCCCGATCACCGCAAACAGCGGCCCGGTGCCACGCACCACCGGATAGACCACCGTATAGGCGCCCTTGGTATAGGCCATGGCCTGCAACAGCTTATAGGCCACATGGATCGCCCAGGCGCCCAGAAAGATCAGCCACATATGCGGCTCGGGCCAGGGCACCACAAAGAGCGCAAAAGGCGCCGCCATCAGCCCGTAGGAGGCATCAATCGCCCCGCGCGAGAGCCAGGGATCATGCCGCCCCTTTTGCAACGCGCCAAAGACCGCATGCAAAAACGCCGCCGAGATCGCCAGGATCAGGGCCAGCTGGTGACCCGCCTCCGTGCCCTCAAGGGAGATAAGCCAGGCGCTCATGGTGCCGGGCTCCAGCCCACGCTGAGGTGAACCGCGGGCAACAGCGCATCCAGTTGGTCCAGCCGATCCGCGCGGGCCGCCATCAGGAGGATCACCAGATCCTGAAACCGCACCCCCTCGTCCTGTGAAGTCAGACGCAGGCTCAGATCCCCGCGTGGATGCGGCATGCTGGCGATCACCTCAGACAACGCCGCTTTTGACGGGGAGTCCAGCAGGGTCTCGGGCAAGGCGTTCAGAGCAATCTGTGCGCGCGCCTTCATCGCATCGACCTGGTCTTCCGGCGCAGGCTCCGCGCTCAGGACTGCGCTGCCCAGGGGCATCAGGGCGAGCGTTTCAAACAATCCGTAGCTGCCAATCCTGAGCGTCAGATCCGAGATCCCCGCCGTTGCGGCGGTCTCTGCAATGCTGTCAAGACTGCTCAGATCGACCTGCTCCAGCTGTGCGCGGAGGCGGATCTGGTTGCCCCGTCCAAAATCGACATGGGCCTCGTCCAACACCAGCGGTTCATGCGCGCTCCAGTGATAGCGGATCCCGCCAGAGATATCCTGCTGCGCCCGGGCCATTTCCTGAAACAGATAGCTCTGCACCGGATCCTCCGGCAGCACCGTCAGCATCCGCGCGCCGGTAAAGCGCAGATCCAGCGAGCGCGGTGGCAGCCCCTCTTCCAGCCGCGCCAGCCCGTCTCCGTCCCAGGAGAGTTCCTCGACCTCCACCCGCTGGTAGGGCGGCACGGCAATCGACAGATCGCGCAGCGCGCATCTGCCCGTGTCCGTCCGCTCCGGCGGCGACGCAGTATGTTCAAAATCAGAAAGATAGCCGGTCACGGCCTGCCAGCTCGCCGCGCAGTCAGCGGCGTCGGCCGCCATGGCAGGCGGGGTGAGCAGCGAGGCACTGGCGACGATCACCGCCACCGCGCAGCAGGACATCGCTGTCACCGATGATGCTCCACGCCCCGCGCCCAAGGTCAGCTGCCCTCCCCCTCAAGCCCGGTCAGCGCGGCGGCGAATTCTTCCGGGTCAAAGGGCGACAGGTCGTCGATCTGCTCGCCGACGCCGATGGCATGGATCGGCAGGCCGAACCTATCCGCCAGCGCCACCAGCACACCGCCCTTGGCGGTACCGTCGAGCTTGGTCATAACGAGGCCGGAGACATCGGCAAGCTGGCGGAAGGTCTCCACCTGGCTCAGCGCGTTCTGGCCGGTGGTCGCATCCAGCACCAAGAGCGTGTTGTGCGGCGCATCGGGGTCCTTCTTGCGGATCACCCGCACGATCTTGGCCAGCTCCTCCATCAGATCGGCACGGTTCTGCAAGCGGCCCGCGGTGTCGATCATCAAGAGATCCGCGCCATCGGCTTCGGCCTTGGTCATGGCGTCAAAGGCGAGGCTGGCGGGATCGGACCCCTCAGGCGCGGTCAGCACCGGCACGCCCGCGCGCTCACCCCAGACCTGGAGCTGCTCGACGGCGGCGGCGCGGAAAGTGTCCCCGGCGGCGATCACCACCGATTTCCCGGCGGCGCGGAACTGGCTGGCGAGCTTGCCGATAGTGGTGGTCTTGCCGGAGCCATTGACCCCGACCACCAGCACCACCTGCGGTTTCGACGGATAGAGCGGCATCGGACGCGCCACGGGCTCCATCACCCGCGCGATTTCCTGCGCCAGAAGCTCGCGGATCTCGCGGCCCGAGACCCGACGCCCCATGCGCCCCTCGGCGATATTGGCGGTGACCCGCAGCGCGGTATCTACCCCCATGTCGGAGGCGATCAGCATCTCCTCCAGGCTTTCCAGCATATCGTCATCCAGCACCCGGCGCGGCGCGGCGTCACTGCCCCGCCCCATGAGGCGACCCAGGAGCCCCGGGCGCCTGGCCTCGCTCTCCACCGGCGCGACAGGGTGCGGCGCAGGGGCGGAGGGCGCGGGCGCAACCTGCGGCGCGGTGGACGCCCCTGCCACCGGCGCATCTTCTGGCGCTCGCTGCGCGCTGGGGCTCGCGCTCTCGGCCCCCTCTTCCACGATCGCATCCACCTCCTTGCCGAGGCGAGAAGAGGATTTCAACAGCCGTTCCTTGAGCTTTGAAAAAAGCGCCATATGGGTCTCCGCAGGGTCGTTTCCCCCTCACCTAATGCCCTTTGCGCGGGGTTGCAAAGTGCAAAGCCCAACCAGAGCCGTCCTGACGCGCAAAATCCCCCCTTTCCCCCTTGGCCCGGAGCTGGCGCTGCGGCATGGTGGGGCATGTCTGATGCTTTGCGCTCTTCTTCCCTTGCCCTGCTGATCTGCCTTCTGGCGGGCGGCCCCGCAGCCTTTGCCGCCGACGCGGCGCAGTTTGACAGCTATACCCGGGGCCGGACGATATTCTTTGACTGGCAGGGCCAGCCCTATGGCGCCGAGCGCTATCTGCCCGGCCAAAGGGTGATCTGGTCCTTTCTCGACGGGCGCTGCACCTATGGCGAATGGTATGCGCAGGGTGACGAGATCTGTTTTCTCTATGAGGACCGCGCCGAGGCGCAATGCTGGAGCTATGACATCTCTGACACCGGGCTCAGCGTGTCCATTGGCGATGCGGGCGCCGCCCTGACGCTGACCGAGCAGACAGAGGCGCCGCAGGAGGAGATGGTCTGCCTCGGCCCCGAGGTCGGCGTCTGAGGCAAGGGCGGATGCGAGGCTCTGCCTCGCGCTCCGGGATATTTATAAAAAGATGAAAGCCGGGGATCAGAACAGCGAGCCTTGTTCGCCGGGAGATTTGGGCGGTTTTGGCGCGACCGGTTTGGCTGCGGGTTTTGCGCCGCCTGATGTGGCGTTGCCAACCGAGATAACACCATCGGCGAACTCGACCGAGAGCGCGGCGGCTGTTTTTGCCGCTGCTGTCGTGGTCACCAAAGCATCGCCATCGCGCACCACCGCATAGCCCCGGCGCAGCGTCGCCTTGTAGCTGAGGATTTCAAGCTGGCGGCCACTGGCGGTGAGTTGGCTGCGCAGACGCTCCTGACGCGCCGATTGTGCTGCGTTCAGGCGCTGGGTGATCCTGCCCAGCGCATCGCGTTTGCGCTCCACGTCCTGGGTGATGGGGCGCAGGGTCAGGCGGGAGGCGAGGTTTTTCAGCCCATCCTGTCGCCGTTCCAGCAGGTTCTTCAGCGTTGCGGGCCGGAGGCTGGCGGTGCGGTCGCTGAGGGTGAGCTTGCGTTTCTGCACGCCCGCGATCAGCGCATGGGGCGGCCGGTCGCTGATGCGGTCGAGCCGCTGGCGCGGGGTTTCCAGGAGCGTGTCGGGCTTTGGCAAGGCCCGCGCCAGATCGCCGAGCCGCTGGCGGCGCTGCTGCACCGCGCGTGCCGTGGCGTGGGTCATGCGGGCGCTTTGGCTTTCGACCCAGCCCAGAAGTTCGAGCCGCACCGGCACCGCGTGTTCCGCCGCCGCCGTCGGGGTGGGGGCGCGCAGGTCGGACACATAGTCGATCAGGGTTGTGTCGGTCTCATGGCCCACGGCGGAGATCAGCGGGATCTGGCTCGCGGCAGCCGCGCGGGCAACGATTTCCTCGTTAAAGCCCCAGAGGTCCTCGATCGAGCCGCCGCCGCGCGCCACGATCAGCAGATCGGGCCGGGGCAGCGCGCCGCCGGGGGTCATCTGGTTGAAGCCTTCAATTGCGCGGGCGACCTCGGGGGCGCAGGCATTGCCCTGCACCGCCACCGGCCAGACCAGCACCTTGCGCGGGAAACGGTCGCGCAGACGATGCAGGATGTCGCGGATCACCGCACCGGAGGGCGAGGTCACCACGCCGATGATCTGCGGCAGATAGGGCAGCGGTTTCTTGCGTTCGGGGGCGAACAGACCTTCCGCCTGCATCTGGACTTTGCGTTTCTCCAGAAGCGCCATCAGCGCGCCCTGCCCGGCGACGGCGACCTCTTCGACGTTCATATTGTATTTCGACTGGCCGCCAAAGGCGGTGAGGCGACCGGTGACGACAACCTCCAGCCCCTCTTCGGGGACCACCGCCAGTTTGCTGACCTGGCCCTTCCAGGTGGTGCAGGCCAGCACCGAGCGGTCATCCTTGATGTCGTAATACAAATGGCCCGAGCGCGCCTTGAACACCCGGCCCACCTCGCCGCGCACCCGGATGCGGCCAAAGGTGCTCTCCAGCGTGCGTTTGACCTCGCCGGAGATCTCGGAGACGGAAAACTCCGGTGCGTTTTGCCCCGGAGTCGGGTCGTCAAGGAGGTCGGACATAACAAAACTCCTGCTTTTGGCTGCTCTGGTCCCCGTATGGCACGGGCGTTCTTGTTTATAGGTCGCACACAGCATAGAACGCCCGTCAACGGAGGCCAAGCAGATCGGAGAGCGGCTCATGAATATCCTTATCCTCGGCAGTGGCGGGCGCGAACATGCCCTGGCCTGGGCGGTGATGCAGAACCCGAAATGTGACCGGCTGATCGTGGCCCCCGGCAATGCGGGCATTGCGCAGATCGCCGAGTGCGCCGCGCTCAACGCCGAGGATGGCGGCGCGGTGGTCAGCTTTGCCGAGGAAAACGCCATTGATTTCGTGATCATCGGCCCGGAGGCGCCGCTGGCCAACGGGGTGGCGGATCGGCTGCGCGAGGCGGGTATTCTGGTCTTTGGCCCCTCTGAAGCAGCGGCAAAGCTGGAAGCCTCCAAGAGCTTCACCAAGGAGATCTGCGACGCGGCACAGGCTCCGACTGCGGGCTATGGCCATTTCACCGATGCCGACGCCGCCAAGGCGCATGTGCGCGTGAATGGCGCTCCGATCGTGGTCAAGGCCGATGGTCTGGCCGCCGGCAAGGGCGTGATCGTCGCCATGGATGAGGCCACCGCGCTGGAGGCCATCGACGATATGTTCGGCGGTGCCTTTGGGGGGGCTGGCGCCGAAGTGGTCATCGAAGAATTCATGGAGGGCGAGGAAGCCTCCCTGTTTGTGCTCTGTGATGGCGAGGACATCCTGTCGATCGGCACCGCGCAGGACCACAAGCGCGTCGGCGAGGGCGATACCGGCCTCAACACCGGCGGCATGGGCGCCTATTCCCCCGCGCCGGTGCTGAGCGCAGAGGTCGAGGCCCGCGCCATGGAAGACATCATCAAGCCCACCATGAAGGTCATGGCCGAGCGTGGCATGCCCTATCAGGGCGTGCTCTATGCCGGGTTGATGATCAAGGACGGCGCCCCGCGTCTGGTGGAATACAACGTCCGCTTTGGCGACCCGGAATGCCAGGTTCTGATGATGCGGCTTGGTGCGCAGGCGCTGGACCTGATGCAGGCCGCCGCCGAGGGACGTCTGGCCGAGGCCCACGTGAACTGGGCCGAGGATCATGCAATCACCGTGGTGATGGCCGCGGCGGGCTATCCCGGAGCCTATGAGAAAGGCTCTGAAATCAAGGGGCTGAGCGCACTTCCCGAGGACAGCAAGAATATGGTCTTTCACGCAGGCACCAGGGCGGAGGGCGAGAAGATTCTTGCCGCTGGTGGTCGGGTGCTGAACGTCACCGCGCGTGGCGACAGCCTGCAAGAGGCCCGCGAGCGCGCCTATGCGATGGTGGATCAGATCGACTGGCCCGAGGGTTTCGTGCGCCGCGACATCGGCTGGCGCGCGCTCTGATCGGGGCGCGCCATGGATCTGACACCCCGCAGACTGCGCCCTGACAGCCCGGAGCTGGCGCTGGCGCTGGATCTGATCCGGCGGTGTTTTTCTGAAATGGACGGGCGGATTGATCCGCCCTCCTCCATGCACCGATTGACCATCGCGGATCTGGCGGCACAGGCGGTGGCAGGCGAGGTCTGGTGTCTCGGCCCCGCGCCGGGCGGGCCGCTGCGCGCTTGTGTGGTGCTAACGCCCCGGCCAGATGCGCTCTATCTGGGTAAGCTTGCGGTTGATCCCGCAACACGCGGCCAGGGGCTGGCGCGGCAGCTGGTGGATCTGGCCGCCGCGCGCGCCCGTGCAAGCGCCCTGCCCGCGCTGGAATTACAGGTGCGGGTGGAATTGCTGGAAAACCACGCCACCTTTGCCAGGCTGGGCTTTGTCAAAACCGGCGAAACCACGCATCCCGGCTATGATCGCGCGACCTCCTGGACCATGCGCCGCCAGGTCTGATCGCCGCAAAGGTCGCAGCGGCCCCGCGATCAGCCGCACCAGGACGCGAGAGCGCGCGCCGGGTCTGCTGTTGATGAGAGATCCCAGGAGGAGCCCCCATGATCGTCCGCCACAAACCCGGTTTTCTCGAACTCCTGATCGCCACGCATGGCTCGGTGCTGCCGCGCATCCTGCCCCGGATTGCGACACTGACCCTGCTGGCGGCACTGCTGGTCTGGGTCGATGTTGGCGTCTTGGAGCTGCCCCATACCAATGCCGCGCCCTTTGCGGTCTTTGGCGTGGCGCTCTCGCTGTTTCTGGGGTTTCGCAACAATGCCGCCTATGATCGCTGGTGGGAGGGGCGGCGGCTCTGGGGGCAGCTGGTCGCCGATATGCGCGCATTGGGGCGCGAGGTGGTGATGTTCCAGCCCGAGGGCCACCAGCGCCGCCCCCTGCGGTTGGCGCTGGCCTTTATCCACCTGCACCGCGCCAATCTGCGCCGCCTTGGCCACTACGAGGACGGCCATGCCTGGCTCGACGCGGGCGAAGACCTGCGCAAGGCCGCCCATCCCCCCTGTGCGGCGCTGGACCTGATGGCGCGGGATCTGGCGCAACACGCCCCGATGGCTTTGCCAAAAAGGCGCTGAGCGAGCGGATCGGCTCCATCGCGCTGGCGCAGGCCGGATGCGAGCGCATCGCGGCCACGCCCCTGCCCTTTGTCTATACATTGCTGGTGTTTCGCACGACCTATCTCTATTGCCTGCTGTTTCCCTTCTCGCTGATGGAGGGCGCAGGCTGGATGACGCCGCTGTTTGTGGCGATCGTGGCCTATGTGTTCTTTGGCCTCGCCGAGGTGACGGAGGAGCTGTCCAATCCCTTTGGCGAAACGGTCAACGGGCTGCCGCTGGACGCCATGTGCCGCACCATCGAGATTTCGCTGCTGACGCAGATGGGCGAGGAGGCCCCGGCGCCGCTGAAACCCGAGGGCTACTATCTGAGCTGATGCGTCATGGGGGCGCTGCCCCCAAACCCCCGGGATATTTCTCAAAAGATGAAAGACCCCGGGCTGCGACTTTGGTCGGGGCGCGGGGCAAGTCCGTGACATGCTGGAAAATTGCCAACTCTGCCTTCCCGAGGACAATCGCGACTGGGACGCGTTCAGGGGGCAGAAAGGAGCCTGGGCAAATCGACGCATTTTTTGCAACGCGCGCCAACAGCGCCCGCCACACGCACAACACCCGCATCGCGCGGCGGGTGAGCGGGGGCAGGATGCGGGCCGGACGACGCCGCGCCCTGCCCCCTCTCGGCATCAGATCTGCTTTTCGGGCATATGCACCACGAGGCCATCGAGCGCGTCGGTGACCTTGATCTGGCAGGTCAGGCGCGAGCGGGCCGGGTCGGGCTCATAGGCAAAATCAAGCATGTCCTCTTCCATGTCATCCTTGGCCGGCAGTTTCTCGGTCCACTCCGGCGCCACATAGACATGGCAGGTGGAACACGCACAGGCGCCGCCGCAATCGGCCTCGATGCCCGGGATATTGTTGTCGCGCGCGCCTTCCATCACGGTCAGCCCATTGGCCACATCGACCACATGTTCGGTGCCGTTGTGCTCAATGTAAGTGATTTTTGCCATTGTTCATCTTCCCTTTTTCGGTACTCGCCGACCTGTTTAGCGGGGACATCCGCACCGTTCCAGCCCCATTTGCATAGCACTCCCGCCCAGAGCGGCCTTTCGCAGCATTTGGTGCCGCCTGACTGTGCGCCGATCTGCGATCCGGTCTTTGCCTGCCTCAGGATATCGGCTAGCATCGCGCGCAACCGGGGCTCAGCAAAACGGATCCCGGGCCGCGCAGTATCGAGGATCTGACAGAGCTTATGCCCGCCCCGTTGCCTCCGCCCCCTGGCGCAATCCGGTCACAGACCGCTGCGCGACCGGATTCCACGGGGCCGCGCGCGGGTGGGGTGCTGAAAGCCTCTGCGCTTGTGCTTCTGTCCCTGTTCCCCGCCTGCACCGAAACCGCGCCCTTTGCGCAGGTCGGCCGCCCTGCCCCGCCCGGCGCGCCGCCGGGCACCTGCTGGGATCTGACCATCATCCCGGCCCGGATCACCACGGTGACAGAACAGGTGATGGTCACCCCGCCGGTCAAATCCACCGACGGGCGGGTGCTGGAGCCTGCGGTCTTTGCCAGCGAAACCCGGCAGCAGATTGAAACCCCGCGTCACGAGAGCTATTTTGAGACCCCCTGCCCCGATAAACTGACGCCGGAGTATATCTCCTCGCTCCAGCGGGCGCTGAGCGCGCGTGGCTATGAGGCGGGTCCGGTGACCGGCAGCATGACCCGCGCCACCCGCGCCGCGATCCGCGCCTATCAGGCACCGCTTGGCATCGACAGTGCCAGCCTGTCGCTGCAAGCGGCCCGTGCGCTTGGGCTGAGCGCGGTGGAATTGCCGGACTAGGGCCTGGCCCAATGGGCCGGAACAACAGGCAGATGGGGCCTGACTTTAGCGCAAACATAGCATAAACTCCCGCCAGGCTTGCACCAAGCCGAGCTGCCGCCTAGAACATCGGCATCAAAGAAGCCGCCCCTGCCCTATGCGCCCAGCCGGAGAACCATCATGGCCCCTGTCGCCTCCCTGCCTGCATCGAGCTTCCTTTTCGGGGCGTCGGAGCGGCTGCGCGCGATGCTCGACGGCCAGGCCACGGATGTGCATCTGGACACCGGCGACGTGTTGTTTGAGCGCGGCGACGAGGGCGATGCGCTTTATGCCATCATCTCCGGCGCGCTGGAGATTTCCACCCTCTCGGCGGCGGGACGCAAGCTCTCGCTGGATATGATGCGCCCGGGCGCGATCTTTGGCGAGATCGCCATGTTCGACCCCGGCGAGCGCACCGCCACGGCCACCGCCGCGGAGCCCAGCCACCTGCGCCGCCTGCGCCATCGCGATGTGCTGGCGCAGCTGACCAAACACCCGGAGCTGGCGGGCGACATGCTGAAGCTGGCTGGCCAGCGCATGCGCTGGATGAACACCCAGCTGAACGAGCAGGTGTTTCTGCCGATGCCGGTGCGGCTGGCGCGCAAGCTCTTGTACCTTACCCCGGCGGAGGGCAGCGGCCATTTGCACCTCTCCCAGTCGGAGCTGGCGGAATTTGTCGGCGCCACCCGCGAGGCGGTCTCCAAAACCCTGTCGAACTGGCGCAAGGCCGGGCTGATCGAGATCAGCCGGGGCGGTTTGCAATTGAAGGATCGTGGCGGGCTGGCGGTTCTGGCGGACCCGGAAGGGATCTAGGAATCCGTTTGGCCAGCGCGCCACAAAGTGCCGCGTCCCAGCGCCATGCTCAAACGGCCCATTTCCTGGCGCGCTGCAAATGGTGGGAATGAGCCTTTGTTGCCGAATGCCGCGTCAGCCAAGACCGGGTGTTTCTTCAGGATTGCAGCCATTACAGCTGCAATGTGCATGCACCGTGGTTAAGGCTTAGACACGCATCTACTTCGCAAGTGCGGCCGCAATCTTTCGTCCCGCATCGGTATCTTGCAAACATACATGCAGCGTATGTTCTTTGAGGATCCGGTCGTTGAACTGGACCTTACCTGCCAGTTCTGGCGCTGCGGTTTCGACCAAATGCTCCAGAACATTCCGGTCGATCACCGCGGCATCAATCCGTCCGCCAGCCACTTTCCGGATGTTCAACAAGTCATCATTGACCCCATCCACGCTTAGGGTTCCATCGGCGACCGCCTGGTCGAAGGGGCCACCGTCATTCACGTAACCGGAAACAACACCAATCGTGTAGTTTTGCAGATCCGAGACCGTCTCCCATTCGATGCCGTCCCCGGTCCGTTCGACAAACCCAACAGTCGAGGAGTCATAGGCTGGCGACAACACGCAATCCAATCCATCCGATGCATATTCCGGGAAGTATCCAGAGAAAGCATCGTCATGCAGGCCCTGGTTTACGGCGCGCTGCCATGGCAAAAAACTGATCTCAAGGGTCAAACCGGCCTCTGCCAGTGCTGCTTTCAGCAAGGCGGAGTTTGAACCGCCTTCGGGCAGGTCCGCATCTGTGTATGGTGGCCACGACAGGCTGGTCAGGCGAACCGTTTCTGACGCGGTGGCTGCTGTCGAGCCAATCACGAATGCAAGGAGGGCGGTGGCATTAACAAGGCTCTTCATGATCTGATATCTCCGATGATGGCGTTCTACTTCAGATTCACAGCAACCCTAGCATCCAACGCCTTAAAGAGTTCTTTCTTGCCAGAAAGCCTGTCACAGCTGCCGTTGGCGCAGCCGCGGCGGGAGGCGGCGCTGCAAGAGATACCCTGTTCTGACTTTTTGGGACTGAGACCAAAAAACTGCCGTCAATGTGACCTGTTTCACAGTGCCCGCGCGCGGCCTCTGTCATAAGGGCGGCAAGGCGATCATTCTCCTATCCATCCCAATGATCGTCCGTCCCATCGAGAGCCATGTGCCCGCCCGGCGCATGGCTCTTTTTTTGTGGCGCGGCAGTCGGCCGCACCGCTGGGCACATAAAAACGGCCGCCCCCGAAAGCGCGGCCGTTCTGTTTGCTCTGGCTCGGGGCGCGAGACCCCGGGGGTGTTACTCGCCCAGGTTCAGCGCCACGAAGCGCGGCTCTCCGGCGCGACGCACCATCAGGAAGATCGACTTGCGACCGGCCTCTTTGGCGGCGGCAATCTGCTCTTCGAGATCCGCGATGCTGGCAATCTTGGTCTGGCCGGCCTCGGTGATCACATCCCCGGCGCGCAGACCTTTTTCCCAGGCGGCGGAGGTTTCATCCACCGAGAGGACCACCAGACCGGTGGTGCCGGCATCGAGGTTCAGCTCTTCGCGCATGTCGTCCTGCACCGCGCCAACGGTCAGGCCGAGGAGGTCTTTTTCCGCCGTATCGGGGGCCGCGTTATTGCCGCCGGAGGACTGACCGTCATTGCCGACTGCCTCTTCGCGGCGACCGAGGGTGACCTTGACGGTTTCGGTCTTGCCATCGCGGAAGACCACGACGCGCACGGTTTTGCCCACTTCGGTATCCGCGACGCGGCGCACCAGGTCGCGGGTGTCCTTGACCTCAAAGCCGTCAAAGCTGGTGATCACGTCGCGGGCTTGAAGGCCGGCTTCCTTGGCGGGGCCTTCGGGCACATCGGTGATCAGCACACCGCTGACGGAGTCCAGGCCGATCGCTTCGGCCAGATCCGCGGTGACGTCCTGAATGCGCACGCCAAGCCAGCCGCGACGGGTTTCACCGTATTCCTTGAGCTGGGAGACCACTTTGCTGACCACATTGGAGGCCATGGAGAAGCCGATCCCGATCGAGCCGCCATTGGGCGACAGGATCGCGGTGTTCACGCCGATCACCTCGCCGTCCATGTTGAACAGCGGGCCGCCGGAGTTGCCCCGGTTGATCGCGGCATCGGTCTGGATGTAGTCGTCATAGGTGCCCGAGAGCGCCCGGTTGCGGGCCGAAACGATCCCCGAAGACAGCGAAAAGCCCTGCCCCAGCGGGTTGCCCATGGCCAGAACCCAATCGCCCACGCGGGCGCTGTCGCTGTCGCCAAAGGTGACGAATTTCAGCGGCATCGGGGCTTCGACCTTCAGCAGTGCGATATCGGTGTTCTTGTCGGTGCCGATGACCTTGGCTGGCAGCAGCTCCTTGGGCTGGCCGTCGCCCGGGAAGAATTCGATCTCGATTTCGTCGGCACCGTCGATCACGTGGTTGTTGGTGACGATAAAGCCATCCTCGGAGATCACAAAGCCGGAGCCCAGCGCCGAGGAGCGACGCGGACGGTTCTCACCGCCGTTGCGGTCCTGGAAATCGCGGAAGAAATCCTCGAACGGGGAGCCTTCGGGCACGATGCCCTGCGGACCGGTGCGCCCTTCGACGATTGTGGAGGTGGTGATGTTCACAACGGCCGGGCTGACTTTCTCGGCCAAAGGCGCAAGGCTTTCGGGTCGCGCATTGGCGGCTAGCGACTGAACCACGAGGAACGCGGTCCCGAGGACCGCCATCCAGAACAGGCGCCAACCGCCCGCTTCGCGGATGGCGCTCTCGACCTTACTGCGTGTTATAGGGTGCACGGACATTCTCCTTGAATTGGCCTGTCAACTCTGTCGGTACCCAAGCCCCGGGAAAAGGGGAAAGGGCGGATCCTCACCTCAGGGCACGGGTCGGGGTCAGCGTTGGACACAATGACACCTGCTCCTCCGGCGGGGGACGATGTGGCGACACTGTAGTGGCTGCGCCAGCCGCCGCAATGGGCTGAATGGTCACCTCAATACGACGTGATAGGCGGTGAAGGCTTCGCGACTATGCCAACAGCAGCGGAAAATCTGCCGGTTTCGCCCGCAGCGGCAGCGCTGGCCGGATCTGCGCCGGCGGCACGGCGAGAGGCCTGGCTGCGAGGTGGTCCGAGCCTAGGGGACGGTGATGCCAGGCGCGGTAATCTGACTGATGAGACCTCCGGTGTTCACCGCGCAATAGATGGACCGGGGCGGGCGGGCGGCCCCGTCGACGCGGCGATCGACCCAGTTTCGCGCCTCCATTGATTTCAGCGACTGCGACAAGGCCCGGTCGGTTATCATCGGCAAATTCCGTTTGATATCATTGAAATGGCTTGGCCGGTGGAGCGTGGTCAGAACCGGCACCGTCCAGGAGCGACGCAGCAAGGGCCAGTCCTCCTCTGCGACAATATCGCCGATCTTGCTGGCGGTGGCTGCGGCCGCTGCGCCAAGCGGCGTCAGCCGGAATTCGGGGCGCAGAGGGTGACCATGACCGGGGTTGCGTTCAATCAGTCCGATTTCGATCAGATGATCCATGCTCTGCGCAAAGGCGGTGCGGCTGGCGCCCGTCGCAGCCAGCAGCGGCGCCTGCCGTCCGGCGATACCCGAATGCAGGCTGGAAAGTATCGGCAAGGCCCAGGCTCTCGACGTGATGTTGACAAGCGCTTTTATGTCCATAAAGTATAGTTAGTATATTTTGAATCATAAGGAAAGCCGATGTCACTTATTTCAGTCGATCAAACCATCACCATCGCAATGTCAGTCACGGATCGCCACGCGAGCGCGAAATGGTATGAAAGCCTCCTGGGGTTTGAGCTGCGTTATCATGCGGATGAGGCGGGCTGGTCAGAGATCCAGACCAAAACGCCCGGTGTCGTCATTGGTCTGGGTGAACACACAAAACCCGCGCCGGGCAATTGCGTGCCCGTCTTTGGCATCGCTGACCTGGACGCGGCCCGGCAGAAGCTTGAGCAGGTCAATGTCAAATTTGATGGCGAAACGGATGTTGTCGAGGGGATGGTCAAGACCGCGACCTTCTATGACCCGGACGGCAACGCGCTGATGCTTGCCGAAGATCTGACCGGATCAGCCGGGTAATCGCGCCGCGCCCGGGCAGAGGGCAGCCAGGGCACGCGCAGCAACGCAAAAGGCCGCCCCGGGGGGCGGCCTTTCTCTATCGCGTGATCTGCCGGCGCTGGCGCCGGTTACTTGTCGGCGCCCCCATGCGAGGACTTCAGATAGTTGAAGAACTCGCTGTCCGGCGACAGCACCATCGAGGAGTTCCCCCCCTGCAAGGCGCGGCCATAGGCGGTCAGGCTGCGGTAGAATTCAAAGAATTCCGGGTCGCGGCCATAGGCTTCGGCAAAGATATTGTTGCGCTCGGCGTCGGCCTCACCGCGGATGACCTCGGCTTCGCGCTCCGCGTCGGAGACCAGTTCGACCTCGGTCCGGTCCGCCTGGGCGCGCACACGTTGCGCCGCCTCGTCACCACGGGCGATTTCATCCGCCGCTTCGCGTTCGCGCTCCGCCCGCATCCGGGCAAAGGTTGCCTCCAGGTTGGCCTGCGGAAGGTCGGTGCGTTTCAGGCGCACGTCGATGATCTCCAGCCCCAGCTGACGGGCCTGCACGATCGCGCCATTGCGGATGCGCAGCATCAGCGTGGCCCGGTCCGACGACAGGATGTCATTGGAGCTGACCTGCCCCAGAACCTGCCGCGTTTCCGCGCGCATGATGGAATCCAGACGGTTCTCGGCCAGCGCGACACCACCGCTGCCGACCGCCTGACGGAACTTGCGCACATCGGCGATGCGGAAGCGGGCAAAGGCATCCACCACCAGACGGCGATCGTCTTCGGGGGTGACCTCCAGCGGGCCGATTTCGCGGCTCAGGATACGGTCGTCATAGGTGACCACATTGTCCACGAACGGCAGCTTGAACGCCAGGCCGGGCTCCTCACGCACGGCAACCACCTTGCCAAAGCGCAAGACCAGCGCCTTTTCGCGTTCATCCACGATAAAGACCGAGGACAGGCCGACGAAGACCAATACGGCGAGAAGGATCAAAGATATCAATGAGCGGTTCATCAGTTGCTCCCTCCCGAACGCCGGATTTCATTGAGCGGCAGATAGGGCACGACACCCTGACCATCGACGCCACCCGCAGAGCCATCAAGAATGATCTTGTCGACGTTGCCGAGCACCTTTTCCATGGTCTCCAGATAGAGCCGCTTGCGAGTCACCTCGGGCGCCTTGTCATATTCGGCGAGAACGGAGAGGAAGCGCGAGGCCTCACCCTGGGCTTCGTTCACCACCTGGGCGCGATAGGCTTCGGCCTCTTCCAGCGTCTGTGCCGCCTGGCCCCGTGCGCCCGCAAGTTTGCGGTTGGCATAGGCGTCGGCTTGTTTTTCCAGCTTGTCGCGTTCCTGACCGGCGGATTGCACCTCGCGGAAGGCGTCCTTGACCGGCTCTGGCGGATCGGCGCCGTCAAAGTTCACCCGCACGATATTGATCCCGGCGTCATAGGTGTCCAGCGTGGACTGGATCAGCTCTTGCAGCCGGGTGGCGATGATTTCACGGTCGCGGTTCAGGATCGGCGCCAGTTCGGATTGCGCGATAATCTCGCGCATGGCCGATTCCGACACCGCCTGAATGGTCTGTTTCGGATCGCGCAGGTTGAACAGGTAGTTCGCCGGCTCGTTGATGTTCCAGACCACCTGGAAGTCGATATCGACGATGTTTTCATCACCGGTCAGCATCAGCCCGGCATCAGAGCCGCGCCCGCCAGCGCCGATATTCTCGGTCTGCTCGGTGGTGGTGGCGATCACTTCGGCCTTGATGAAGGGCCACCAGGCCATATGCGGGCCATCGTCGGTGGTCCGGTAATAGCTGCCAAGGAACAGTTCAACGCCCTGCTCTTCGGGTTTTACGGTGTAAAAGCTGGAATAGAGCCAAAGCCCCACGGCAGCCAACGCCCCGAGGGCAATACCGCCCCTGGAGAACATCGGACCGCCGCCGCCACCGGAGCCGGACGGGCCCTGGCCGCCGCCCTTGCCGCCGCGCCCGCCGATCAGCACACGCAGCTGTTCCTGGCCCTTCTTCATCAGCTCGTCGATCTCGGGGATCTGGCCGTCTTCGGGGCGACGTCCACCGCCCTTGTCACCATCATTGCCCCGGTTGCCTCCGCCCCCGGACGAACCGCCGCCCCCCCAGGGGCCTCCACTGTTCCCAGCCATAAGTCTCCTATCCATCTCTCCCCGCCCATCCGGCGGATATTGTTCTCTAACCTGTGATCGCGGCAGCGATTTTCAAGCGCCACCAGCCACCACTGTTGCCGAATGCCTCACACGGATGTGTTTTTGATGTGTTTAGACCGTGCGCACCGGGGATTTCATCGTCACCAATTCTTCTGACATGGTCGGGTGAACTGCAACAGTGCGATCAAAATCTTCTTTTGTCGCCCCCATTTTCACCGCGATCCCCGCCAGCTGGATCATCTCGCCCGCGCCGGGTGCGACGATATGACAGCCCAGCACCTTGCGGCTGGCCTGGCTGACGATCAGTTTCATCAGCACCTTCTGCGCCCGTCCGGCAAAGCTCTGCTGCATCGGTTTGAAGGAGGCGGTATAGACCTCGATCGTTTCCTGCGCGGCGGCCTCTTCTTCCGACATGCCCACGGTGCCCATTTCCGGCTGGGTAAAGATCGCGGTGGGGATCAGATCATGGTCGGGGCTGGTGGGGTTGCCGTTAAAGACGGTCTCGACAAAGGCCATGCCCTCGCGGATCGCCACCGGCGTCAGGTTCACCCGGTCCGTCACATCGCCAATGGCATAGATGGAGGGCACGCCGGTCTGGCTATAGGCATCCACCTTGATCTCGCCGCCGCGACCGCGCTCCACGCCCAGCGCCTCAAGCCCGAGATCATCGGCATTGGGATTGCGCCCGGTGGCGAACATGACCTGATCAAACAGGTTTTCGTCGCCATTGGTGGCGGTCACATGGATCTTGTCACCTTCGCGGCGCATCTGCGCAACATTGGTGCCCAGATGCAGCTTGATGCCCGATTGGATCATCTCCTCGGCCACCAGTCCGCGCGCCTCGTTGTCAAAGCCGCGCAGGATCTGCTCGCCACGATAATATTGCGTGGTCTTCACGCCGAGCCCATTCATGATGCCGGCAAATTCCGATGCGATATAGCCGCCACCGACGATCAGGATGCTTTCGGGCAGCTTGTCGAGGTGGAACATCTCGTTGGAGGTGATCGCCAGCTCCGCCCCCGGAAAATCGGGCACAAAGGGCCGCCCGCCAGTGGCAATCAGGATGTGTTTCGCCGTCTTGCGGCTGCCATCGGCGAGCTCAACCGTATGGGGATCGGCGAGCCGCGCGCGGGCATCAAAGCTCTCGACGCCGGAGCCCTTGAGGAGGCCCCGATAAACGCCTTCCAGCCGGTCCAGTTCGGCGTTGAGCTTGGTCTTGAAGTGATCCCAGTCAAAGCCCTTGTTGTCGAGATCCCAGCCATAGGCGCGGCCATCCTCGATCATTCCGGAGTATTCCGAGGCAAAGACCATCAGCTTTTTCGGCACACAGCCGCGGATCACACAGGTGCCGCCATAGCGGTCCTCCTCGGCCAGCGCCACACGCGCGCCCCCCGCTGCCGCAACCCGCGCCGCCCGCACACCGCCGGAACCGCCGCCAATGACAAAGAGATCGTAATCAAAGCTCATAACTGTCGCCCTTCTCAAACCTTGCGCGAGGTATCCCACAGGGGGAGGTCAATTGCCAGTGCCGCAAGTGGGTGTTCTCAACACAGATTTAAAGGGGCGTGTCGCGGGGCGTGGCGTCGCCTGTGTCGGATCGGTTGGCGAGGAGCCAAGCTAGGTTTTCCCTGACGGTTTGAGTATCTGGATGCTCCGCGCCGAAAACCGCCTCAAGAATCGTCAAAGCCTCGCGATAGAGCGGCTCCACCTCATCAGCGTACCCAGTGTCCATCAACAGTGCAGCGAGGTTGTTGAGGCGGTTGGCATAGTCGGGATGCTCCTCGCCCAAGGTTCGGCGGGTGGTAATCCCCCCCGATCTTAAGGGGATGCGGAAGTAGAATTTTCTCGGCAGGATGAACGAGGAGATTCCGATGAAG
>NZ_JAATOX010000063.1 GCF_011806385.1 Phaeobacter sp. HF9A
CCCCTCCCTTGGAGGGGGCTGAGCCTGGCCCAAGGCCGCCAAGGGGTCTTGCCACAGGCAAGGCAGCTGCGGGCGCGGGAGTGTTTGGCGCGCGGCGCATGTGTTGCGCATCGTTTCTGCGTTGAGGGGGCGGGCTTACGCGACGGTCTTGACCAGTTCCGCCATGTAGAACCCATCCATTCCGCCGATCTCGGGCCAATAGTCCGGGCGCAGGCGAAGCCCGCCTTCTTCGGTGATCCAGGCGGGGTCTATGCCGGTAAGTGCCTGCAACGCCTCGCCGATCCGCGCGTCCGGGAACATATCCAGGGCCTCTTCGATCTGGCATTCGCCCTCGTCGGGCAGCAGCGAGCAGGTGCAATAGACCAGCCGTCCGCCGGGTTTGACCAGGGTCCAGGCATGCGCCAGCATCTGCGCCTGCAACTCGATCAGGGCGCCAAATCCGGCGCCATCCTTGGCGTGCGGCAGATCCGGGTGGCGGCGAATCGTGCCGGTGGCGGAGCAGGGCGCGTCCAGCAGCACCGCGTCATACTGCCCGCTCTGGGCCAGCACATCCCCGGCGACCACGCGGGCCTCCAGCCCCGTCCGGGCGAGGTTTTCGCGCAGGCGCGTGAGGCGGGTCTCGGAAATATCCACCGCTGTCACATCGGCCCCCGCCGCCGCCATCTGCAAGGTCTTGCCCCCCGGCGCGGCACAGAGATCGAGCACCTGTTCCCCCGGCTGCGCATTCAGGATGCGGGCGGGCAGGGCGGCGGCGGCATCCTGCACCCACCAGTCCCCGGTCGCATAGCCCGGCAGCGCCGAGACCTGCCCGGCCTCCTGCAGGCGCAGGCTGCCGGTTGCAGTCAACGCGCCGCCCAGAGCCGAGAGATCCGCGCCCGGCTTTGCGGTCAGATCCAGCGGTGCGCCGTGGAAATGCGCCGCCTCGATGGCCAGCATCGCCTCATTGCCCCAGGCCTGCGCCAGCGGGCTCCGCAGCCATTTGGGCAGGCGCGGGACGCGCAGCCTGGCCCATTCTGCCGGCCCCTCTTCGGCCACCTTGCGCAGAACCGCGTTCACCAGCCCCTTGAGCTGACCATGGCGGCGGTGACGGCTCACCAGCGTCACGATGTCATTCACCACCCCATGCGCCGCACCACCGGAACAAAGCTCCACCGTACCCAGACGCAGGGCGTTGCGCACAAAGAGCGCCGGCGATTTGCGCAGATGTTTCTGCAATATGCGATCCGCCCGATCCAACCCGCGCAGCACCTCCAGCGTCAGCCGTTGCGCCCGCGCGCGATCCGCCGGATCCAGCCGCTCCAGCACCTGCGCCTGGCATTCCGACAGCAAGAGCCCCTCGCCCAGAACCTTGTCGAGCAGAGCAACCGCCGCGCGGCGGGCCTCGGTGCCTGATTTCGAACGATCACTCATGCGCAAACTCTCCTGATGGGTCTCACGGCTTGTCCCTGGCAGAGGCAGGCGTATATCATGCCCGGACCATAAAGAAACCCATGCTGCGGAGACCCGAGATGAGCGACACCCCAGAGAGCGACCGCCCCGATCTGCCGCCTGCCGCCCAACGCGCCCTGGCCGAGGCCGAAGCGCGCCGCGCCGCTGCTGCCAAGGCGCAGGATTTGCCGCCCGAGCTTGGCGGGCGCGACGGGCCGGAACCGGTGCGCTTTGGCGACTGGGAGAAAAAAGGCATCGCGATCGATTTCTGATCCGACGCGCCGGGGGGCGCCCGACTCGCGGCGCTGAAAACCCTCCGCAGATATCCGCGCAAGGGCATAGGCCAGCCGTTGCGGCAGCGCGTCTGAACGCGTATTGCGGGTGGCAGAATCGCGCTCAACCATGCTAAATATAGCGGTATGACAGTGTCCGACCCCCAAATCAGCGAATCCCCAGCCCAGCCGCGCCCTGTCATCCGACAGTTGGACGACAGCGCCATCAACCGCATCGCCGCCGGCGAGGTGGTGGAACGTCCGGCCTCTGCCGTCAAGGAGCTGGTGGAAAACGCCATTGATGCCGGGGCGACCCGCGTCATGATCGAGATCGCCGATGGCGGCAAGACGCTGATCCGGGTCACCGACAATGGTTGCGGCATGTCGCCGGAGGATCTGCCGCTGGCACTGTCGCGTCATGCGACCTCCAAGATCGACGGCTCCGACCTTCTGAACATCCACACCTTTGGCTTTCGCGGCGAGGCGCTGCCCAGCCTTGGCGCGGTCGGGCGGCTGACCATCACCAGTCGGGCAGCGGGGCAGGACGCGGCACAGATTCGCGTCTCCGGCGGCCAGATGGAAGCGGTGAAACCCGCAGCGCTGCGCCAGGGCACGGTGGTCGAGCTGCGCGATCTGTTCTTTGCCACCCCGGCGCGGCTGAAATTCATGCGCACGGATCGCGCCGAATCCCAGGCGATCTCTGACACGGTGAAACGTCTGGCAATGGCCGAACCCGCCGTGGGCTTTACCCTGCGCGATGTCTCTGGCGGCGGCGAGGGGCGGGTGAGCTTTCGCGCCGATCCCCTGAGCGGCGATCTGTTTGATGCGCTGCATGGGCGTCTGGCGCATGTCATCGGCCGGGACTTTGCCGAAAACGCGCTGAAGATCGACGCCACCCGCGACGGGCTGCGGCTTTATGGCTATGCGGCGCTGCCGACCTATTCGCGCGGTGCGGCGGTGACGCAGTTCCTGTTTGTGAATACCCGCCCGGTGAAGGACAGGATGCTGACTGGCGCGCTGCGGGCCGCCTATATGGATTTCCTCAGCCGCGACCGCCATCCGGCGGCGGCGCTGTTCATTGATTGTGATCCGACGCTGGTCGATGTGAATGTGCACCCGGCAAAATCCGAGGTGCGCTTTCGCGATCCCGGCATGGCGCGCGGGCTCATTGTCTCGGCGCTGCGTCATGCGCTGGCCGAAGCGGGGCATCGCGCCTCCACCACGGTGGCGGGGGCCACGCTGGGGGCGATGCGACCGGAACAGCCGACCGCAAGCGGCGCGCCCCGGATCTATCAGATGGATCGCCCCTCCTATGGCGCACGAACCGCCTCCTATGCGGCGCAATCCCCCGGCCAGCCGCAGGCGCCGTCCTATCCCGCGCCGCCATCGACAGAGCAGAACGCAGGCTTTACCGAATTCTCCGGCACCTATAGCGGTCGCCTGGTCGAGGAACCCGCCGCCGCGCCCGATCCAGTGCCGCAAGTGGTGGAGGATCTGCCCCTTGGCGCGGCCCGTGGGCAGGTGCATGAGAATTACATCATCGCCCAGACCCGCGACGGGATGGTGATCGTCGATCAGCACGCGGCGCATGAGCGGCTGGTCTATGAAAAGCTCAAGACCCAGATGGCCGAAAATGGCGTCGCCGCGCAGGCCCTGCTGATCCCCGACATCATCGAACTCTCGGATGGCGATTGCGCCCGGCTGCTGGAGGTGGCCGAGGATCTGGCGAAATTCGGCCTCGGCATCGAGCCCTTTGGCGGCAATGCCATCGCGGTGCGCGAACCCCCCGCCATTCTGGGCGAGGTCAACGCCGAGGCGATGATCCGCGACATTCTGGATGAGCTGGCCGATCAGGGCGAAAGCCAGCTGGTGCAGGCGCGTCTGGAAGCGATCCTGAGCCGGGTGGCCTGTCACGGCTCGATCCGCTCGGGGCGGCGGATGCGCGGCGAAGAGATGAATGCGCTTCTGCGCGAGATGGAGGCGACGCCGCATTCCGGCCAATGCAACCACGGTCGCCCCACCTATGTGGAATTGAAACTGGCGGATATCGAACGCCTGTTTGGCCGGACATAAAGGACGATAGAGATGGAAGGCATGGGTGAAGCCGTTGCCAATATGGACGCGCTGGGCGTGGTGCTGCTGGGCGCCGGAGCGGGCGTTCTGCTGCTGTTTTTGCTGTTGATCCTGTTGCTGCGCAATTCGGCCCGCGCGACCCGGGCCATCGGGCCGCTGACCCAGCAGATGAGCGCGCTGAGCCAGGTGGCGCAGCAGCTCTCCAACGGGCAGGAGGCGCTGCGGGGCAATCTGCAAACGGTCTCGGATACCCAGGCCAATGCGCAGCTCCAGATCCTGCAAACCATGGAGGCCCGCCTCGGCGATGTGCAGCAGCGCATGAACGACCGGCTGGCGGACAATGCCATGAAACAGGCCCGCGCCATGACCGAGATGCAGGAGCGCATGACCGAGAGCCTGCACGGCAGCGCCAAGCGCACCTCCACCTCGCTGACGCAGTTGCAGGAACGGCTGGCGGTGATCGACAAGGCGCAGGACAATATCACCAAGCTTTCGGGCGATGTTCTGTCCTTGCAGGATATCCTCTCCAACAAGCAGACCCGTGGCGCCTTTGGGGAAATCCAGCTCAATGACATCGTGTCCAAGGCATTGCCGAGCGATGCCTATGCGTTTCAATACACGCTGTCCAACGGCAAGCGCGCGGATTGTCTGATCCATCTGCCGAACCCGCCGGGGCCGATCGTGATCGACAGCAAATTCCCGCTGGAACCCTATGAGGCGCTGCGCCGGGCCGAAACGCCGGAGGAAAAGGCGCAGGCGGTGCGTTTGCTCAAGGGCGCGCTGCGCAAGCACATCCGCGATATCGCGGAGAAATACATCCTTGATGGCGAAACCGCCGATGGCGCGTTGTTGTTCCTGCCCTCCGAGGCGGTCTATGCCGAGTTGCACGCCAATTTCACCGATGTGGTGCGCGAAGGGTTTTCCCTGAAGGTCTGGATCGTATCGCCGACCACCTGCATGGCGACGCTGAACACCATGCGCGCCATCCTGAAAGACGCCCGCATGCGCGAACAGGCCGGCGCGATCCGCAAGGAGCTGGGTCTGTTGAACAAGGATGTGGACCGGCTGGGCGAGCGGGTCGGCAACCTGGATCGCCACTTCATGCAGGCCTCCAAGGATATTTCCGAAATCAAGATCAGCGCCGACAAGGCCGGGCGCCGGGCGCAGCGGCTGGACAATTTTGATTTTGAGGAACTGGCCCCGGACAACGTCCGGCAGGTGGTCGCGCTGGAGAGCCCGGGCGAATGACGCAGCCTGGCGCTCGGCATCGCGCAGGCACGCGGGTGAGGCCCGATGCCGCCCTCTTGCGCATCGCCGAGCTGCGGGCAGAGAAAGTGGTCTCGGTCCTGCGGATCCTTCTGGCGCTTGGGCTGATGATCGTGTTTTTCCTTGCGGTGGGAGACCCGCCCAAGGATCTGGCGGGCTTTCTGCATCGGCAATGGACCTTTGCGGTGCTGTCGATGGTCTCCTACCTGTTGCTGGGGGTGTTCAGCCTCTGGCTGGTGCGCAGCGGGCGCTTTCGGCGCTGGATGATCTGGCCGGTGGTGACGCTGGATTGCCTGTTCATGCTGGTCAACACCTGGGTGGGGCTGGAGAATGTCGCCATGCCGGGGGGGCTGACCTTCCTTCTGCCCTCCACCTGGCTGGTGCCGCTGGTGCTGGCCTTTGCGGTGCTGCGGTTCAATCCCTACCTTCAGATCTATTGCGTGGCGCTGACGGTGGGTGGGCTCGCGGCGCTGAGCTTCATGGTGGATATCGCGCTGCCCGAGGATATCGCCGCGCGCGTGAGCTATCTGGTGGCGGTGCCGCCGAATGTGGTGCGGCTGACGATGATCCTGCTGGCGGGGGTGGTGCTGGTGGTGGCGGCGGCGGCCATGCGCAGCCTGTTGCATCGCTCCCTGATCGAGACCAAGACGCGGCTGTCGCTGACCCGCTATCTGCCCGCCCGCCTGGCCGAGCGGCTGGAGGGCGAGGATCTGGCCACGATCCGGCAGGGGCAGCGTCAGGACATGGCGGTGATGTTTGTGGACATCCGCGCCTTTACCGCCTGGTCCGAGGGGCGCGATCCCGCCGAGGTGGGGGCCTTTGTGACCGAATTCCGCATCCGGGTGCAGGACGCGGCGCAGGCGACGGGCGGGCTGGTGGACAAGTTCATCGGCGATGCGGCCATGCTGTTGTTTGAGGGCGACGGCGCGGCGCGCCGGGGGCTGCGCTGTGCCGAGCTGCTGTCTGCCGCGATCGGCGACTGGAGCGAGGCACGTCGCGCGGAGGGGCGCGAAGAGGTGCGGGTCGGGATCGGGCTGCATTGGGGTGAGGTTTTCTCTGGCGTGGTCGGCGGCGAGGACCGGCTGGAATATACCGCCCTTGGCGATACGGTGAATATTGCCGCCCGGCTGGAGGAGCTGACCAAGGTGCGCGGCATGGAGGTGATCGCCTCCGCCGCGATGCTGGAGGCGGCGGGCGAGAGTGTGCCCGAGGCGGCGCAGAGCGAGGGGCGGGAGCCCGCGCGCGAGGGTTGGATGGCCCTGCAACCGGAGCCGCTGCGCGGGCGCCACCAGCCGGTTGCCCTCTTTGGACGGCCGCGCGCGGCATCGGCGCGCTGACGCCCGTTGCGGTTTGATTTGTTGCAGATCAAGGTTTCCGCGGCCCGCCCGTGCCAGGATCGCCGCACCAACCCAACCTCAGGAGGGAACACGATGGTCGAGATCGCAACAAACAAGGCAGAGCAGGTCGCTGTGATGGCGCGCGAGATCGAGCGCGCGGAGCCCGAGCTGCGCGCCTTTATCGCCGATATGAACGAGGATGAGCAGGCCGAGCTGGTCGCGATCCTGTGGATCGGGCGCGGCAGCTTTGAGGCGGAGGAATTTGCCCTGGCGGTGACAACGGCGCGGGAGGAAAAGACCACGCCGACCGAGGACTATCTGCTGAGCACGCCGAACCTCGCCTATGATATCGAGGCAGGATTGGAAGCGCTGGGCGTAGATGTCGCCGCGCTGACCGACGACGTATTGGGGCGCTGATCGCCGGGGTGCCGGGGCGACGGGGGAAAGCCCCCTGCCGCCCTGGCGCAGAACATCAGGACATATGCGATGTGACCTGCAAATGCTGGGCGAGGGCACCGACGCGGCCCATCCAGTTGTCGACCAGAGCCGGATCACTGGGGGCGGCGCTGACGCCGGGGGCGATCTTGCCGTTCATCGCGGCCTCGATCGCGAAGGAGACCGGATAGGAGACCAGACGCGCCATGGCGCTGCCGCGCTCGTCGCCCCAGGCATCCATCACATAGGTCTTGTGCCACTTCAGCTTGCCGTCTTTTTCGGCCTTGAGGTCCACGCAGAGCACCACCCGGTCGGGCTCGCCTTCGTCATAGGCGTTTTCCTCCCAGAACTGGTCGGACATCTCTTTCAGGCGGGCGTCGCCTGCCGCGCCTTCGAGGGTTTCCACCTCGCGGAAGACATCGGCCCAGGCCTCGGCCCAGCCGTCCAGCCGCAGGGTGCCGCGCACGAAGGTTTTGACCTTCCAGTCCTTGCCGAAATGATACTGGTCCATGAAGGGCAGGGAGTCGCGGTTCGGGTAGACCTCAAAACTCTCGGGCGTGGGCAGCGGGGCCTCGTAGGTGGAGATCGCATCCCAGGGGCGGGCCACGTCGAAGGGTTCAAAGTCGCGGATCGAGCGCGAGGGCGAGCGCAGCGCCTTCAGCACGCCGAGGGGCGACCAGCTGAACTTGTAGCGAAACGGGTTGGGCGTCTTCGGGATGCCACCGCAATAGGACAGGAAGCTGACCTCGTTCTCGACGTCAAAGGCGGGGGAGTCGGCATATTCCGCCACCAGCGCATGGGCCATCAGATGGTCGATGCCCGGGTCGAGCCCGACCTCGTTGACCAGCGCGACGCCGGCGTCCTTGGCCTTTTGGTCCAGCGCCCGCATCTCGGGTGAGATATAGGAGGAGGAAACAAAATGCGCGCCTTTGGAGATCGCCAGTTCCGCCAGCTCCACGTGCCAGTCGCCGGGCAGCATGGAAACCACCACATCGGCGGGGCTCAGCAGCTCCGAGAGGCGGGCGACGGAGAATTTGTGGATATTGGTGGTCAGATCGCCAATCGCCTCGGCGGCTTTTTCGGGCGTGCGGTTCCAGACGGCGACATCATGGCCCGCTTCGAGCAGGCGGCGCAGGCCGGGAATGGCCGACAGGCCGGTGCCACACCAGTGAATAGTCATATCAGTTCTCCTTCGTCGGGATGGGCAGGTCAGGCCGCCACATGTGTATCAAAGATCGCCTTGGCGCGGCCCCAGACGCCGCTGTCGAGATCGGCAAGGGTTAGCAGGCTGGGCAGGAGCTGCTCGGCGTAGTCGGCGGAGCTTTCGGCGGGCAGCATCGAGGGCAGGTTGTCGATCGCCATCACGTCGAGCACCGGGGCCTCGGCCACGCGCAGCACCGGCGCGTCCCAGGTGGTGGCGCGGTCATAGACCGGCACCGGGTTGTAGTCGCTGTCGGGATCGCAGGCGACATCGCCGATCACGGTGAGCTTGCGGTCGGCAGTTAGGGCCTCGGCAGGGACAAAGACGGGCGTGCCGGGACGGGCAAAGATGCAGTTCAGGAACAGATCATGGGCCAGGATTTCGGGGAAGGGGCCACCGCTGGCGGTTTCGGCCATGTCCCATTTGGTGACCTCGACGGCAAGTTCCTCGCAGAGGTCGGCCGCGCCGGTGCCAACGCGGCCCAGGGCGCCAATCACGATGGCGTTGGGGCGTGTGCCGGTTGCATTCAGCTCGGTCGCAAGGTCTTCAAGCAGAGCAAACTGGTTCTTGTAGACCCCGACCGGGCCGCAGGTTTCGCCGCGCTGTTGCGCCGCCCAGGCTTTGAGCGAGACAGCAGCGCCCGCATAGCCGGCCCAATAGCCGAATGCCGCGACCCGGCGCCCGGTCTCATCCACCAGATATTCCAGATCATAAAGCGTGCCGCCGCCCTCGCGGAAGCGGCGCAGCAGCTCCTTGCCGGAGTGCTGCCCCTTGAAGGCATGGCCGAACATGATGTGGCGGTGGCGCAGAGGCGTGCCGTCATCTGGCAGCTCCTTGAGGCCGAAGATGATCGCATCCAGCGGTGCGTTGGGCCAGGAATTCTCGGCGGCGATCTCGCAGCCAGCGTCGATGTAACCTTGCAGCGCAATCGCGCGGCTGCTGCTTTCCTCGACGGTGACGCGAATGCCCGCCGCCATCAGCGCCGATGCGCCCGCAGGTGTCAGGCCGACGCGATCTTCGTTCAGGCGCTGTTCGGCGCGGACCCAGAGATGTGTCATTGTGTTGTCCTTCAAAGCATATCCATGGCGCGGACGGCCTTGATGCTGTCACGCGCCTCCATTGCCTCCATAAAGGCAGTGATTTTGGGGAAGCGGGCGGTCTTGATCCCGTCGCCCTCCAGCCAGGTGCAGGCCACATAGAGGTAGCAATCCGCGAGGCTGAGGGTCTCGCCCAGTACAAAGGGGCCGCGCAAGCCATATTGGCTGAGATAGTCACAGCAGGCGGCCATGGTTTCCGGCACCTTGCGCTTCATGTCCTTGAAGGAGGCCGGGTCGGAGGCCCAGCGGCTGCCGCGCAGTTTATGGGCGTGGTTCACATGCATGGTGGAGGCGACGTAAAACATCACCTCGCGCATGCGGGCCAGCAGCACAGGGTCCGTGGGGCGCAGACCGGCGTCCGGGGCGATATCGGCGATATATTCCAGCAAGGCACCGGTTTCGGTCAGGATGCCGCCGTCCACCGCCAGCGCGGGCACGCGGCCCTTGGGGTTGATCTGCGCATAGGCGGTGCTGGTCTGCTGTTTCGCCGCAAAGTCGATCTGGACCGTTTCATAGTCCAGCTTGGCCTCTTCCAGGGCGATGGCCACCGCAACAGAGATGGTGCCGGGTGCATAATAGAGTTGCATATGTGATCTCCTTGGCGAGGTGGTCAGAGGTGGGTGCGGGCATACTGCCGATCAGGCGTGTCCAGATGCGGGACCGCGTTGAACAGCACCGGCGCATGCTGGCCGCCGATGTTGTGCAGACGGTGCATGGATGTGTTCATGATCGCAAGGGTCATCCGCGCCGTGGCCGCCACATCAAGCCCGAGGCAACGGCGCATGACCATGGAGATCAACCCGCCCGAGGTCACCACCAGCGCCGAGCCACTGCCCGCCGCGATCTCAGTAAGGGCGGCCTCGGTGCGGCGTTCAAAATCGTGCCAGCTTTCGGGGGGCGTGTCGATCCTGCCTGCCTCCCAGGCGGAGAAGACCTGCGGTAGATGCGCGACAAAGGCTTCGCGCTCCGTCGGGATCGGTAGCGCGTGCTGGGCCTCCATGGCCTGGGCGAGCGAGAAATATTCCATCTCGTTCAGGCGCGGATCGCGGATGATCGCTTCGGGGGCAAAGCCCATGGCCTGGGCGGTTTCCAGGTGTCGCGTGAGGGTGCCGCAGTAGATGCGGGCGTAGTGGTCCTTGCAGTCGCGAAGATGCGCGCCGAGCCATTGGGCCTGTTGTTGGCCAAGGGGGCTCAGCTTGTCATAGCTGGCCTCGTCTCTGGCTGCGGAATTGGCCTGACCGTGCCGGATCAGCGTAATTTCTGACATGCGCGCCTCTTGGATCCCTTTGCAGCACTACTAGGCGAGGGGCGTCTGGGTTGAAAGGGCCAAACTGAACGGTGTGCGGGGGGAACTGGCCTTACGGAGCGCGCCCAAAGGTGGGTCAGGCGCGGTCGTAGCCGCGTTTCAACATGCGGTTGCGATGGCGGTCGGCGGCAACGGAGGCCTCGCGCAGGTTGCCGAATATATTGATGGTCGAACAGCCCTTCCCGCCCTTGATGCCCCACTCGCGCAGCAGAGAAACCTCGTCAAAGAGGTTCATCGCAAGTTCGATCCGGTAAAACCGGGCCGGATTGGTTTCAGCGAGGCGATAGAGCAGACAAGTGGCCATAGGTTCTTTTTACGTCAGCCGAATCACCACCGCAAGAGGCGGGATGCGCTCCCGCCCGTCGCCGGAGGAGGATCTCCTCCGCTCCCGTTGGGCGTGGCGCCGCGCCTTTGGCGCGGCGCAGCCGCTTGCCCCGGATGTGGCAAGCGGCCCGGCCCAACTCCGCCAAGGGGTCTTGCCGCAGGCAAGGCACCTGCGGGGGCGGGAGCGCCACCGGCCACAAAACGCTGCCCGGGCAAGGTCCGTTCCGCTCAGCTCCAGGTGACATCACCCAGAAAAATATAGCCCGCCCCATAGATGGTCTTGATCAGCCGCGGGTTCTTGGGGTCTTCGCGCAGCTTGGTGCGCAGGCGCGAAATGCGCACATCCATCGCGCGGTCAAAGCCATCGCCCGCGCCGCCGCCCAGGCGTTCCATCATCTGGCTGCGGGAAATCAGCCGCTTGGGGCTTTCCAGAAACAGCCGCAACACCTCGCCTTCGGCATGGGAAAAGGCTGTTTCCTCGCCGGCCTCATCCTCCAGCGCGTAGCGATCAAAATGCGCGGTCCAGCCGGAAAACCGCGCGCAATTGCCGCTGCTCGTCTGGCTGCTGCGTTCAGAGTCGCGCAGGCGGACCCGGATGCGGGCGACCACTTCGGCGGGGTCAAAGGGTTTGGTGATATAGTCATCCGCCCCCAGTTCCAGCCCGGTCACCCGGTCCTGCACCTGGGCGCGACCGGAGATGATAATCACGCTGGCCCCCTGTTCCAGCGCCAGCCGGTGCACCAGCGCCAGCCCGTCGCTGTCGGGCAGGGACAGATCGACCAGGCAGACATCCGGCGTCACCCGTTTCAGCGCCGCCTCGAAATCGCGCGCGCGGGAGAAGCTCTGACTGCGGTAGCCCGCGTCTTCCAGCGTCTCGGTGAGCAGGCGGCGGATCTCGGGTTCGTCGTCGAGGATCGTCACCAGCGGGGGGAGCGACGCATCACGCATGGTGTGTTTCCTTTTGCAAGAGCGCCGAAAGCTGGGCGCGCTCGAAGGGTTTTTGCAACAGCGGGGCCTGTGTCTGAGCCGTGCGGCACAGGGGGGCGGACGGCGGCAAGGAGGTCATCAGCACCACGGGCGGCGCGCCCGTTCCAAGCCGGGCACAGAGGTCCACACCGGTGGCGCTGCCCTCCAGCCGGATATCGGACAGGATCAGGGCGATGCCCTCCACATCCGCCACCAGGGCAATGGCCTCGTCAACGCTGGTGGCCTCGATCACGGAATAGCCAAGCTCCATCAGCATCTCGCGATAGGTCGCGCGCAACCTGTCGCTGTCTTCCACCAGGAGCGCAATGCCGCCGCTGGCGTGGGGCGCGCGGCGATAGGGCAGGCGCAGGGTGACCATGGCACCGGACACGGTATTGCCGATGCGGATGTTGCCGCCGGCGGATTTCACCATGTCATAGACCATCGAGAGCCCAAGGCCCGAGCCCTCCTGCCCCTTGGTGGTGAAAAAGGGATTGAGCCCGTTTTCCAGGGCTTCACCGGAGAAGCCGGGGCCGGTGTCGCCGACTGTGAACTCGATCCAGGTCTGCCCCACCAGATGCGCCGCAACGGTGATCTGGCCGGAGGCCCCGCAGGCATCGCGGGCATTGAGGATCAGGTTCAGCAAGGCGTCCTGCAAGCGGCCCGGATCCAGCAGCACCCGGCCCGCGCCGGTGTTGTCAAGCACGCTGAGCCCGACCCCCTGCGGCAGCGACGGCGTGGCGAGAATGCGCATTTCCTCCAGCAGGGCGTTCAGGTCGGTGGCTTGCGGGCGCAAGCCGCTGCGGTTGGTCATCTGCGCCATCCGGTCCAGCAGCCGCCCGCCGCGCCGCGCCGCCGAGAGCGTGGCCTCGACTAGTTCTGCGGCCTCGCCTGGCAGGGGGGCGCGGGCGAGTTTGGTCTGCATGCCGAGGATGATGGTCAGGAGATTGGAAAAGTCATGCGCCATGCCATTGATCATCTGGGCGGCCAGCTCGCGTTTGCGGGTCTGTTGCAGGGCAACGCGGGCCTGGGTTTCCTCGGTCACATCCATCGACAGGACGAACACGCCGCCCTCGCCGTCGGGGGTAAGCGCCACCCGCAAGCGCCGGCTGTCCTGATCCTCGGTGAATTCAAAGACCGAGCTTTCCCCCTGATAGGCGGCCGCCATATGCGGTGCGATGCGGGCCGCGGAATAGGCGCCCAGAACCTCGTCGATGTGACGCCCGAGGATGTCGGAGGGACGCCCGGGAAAGACCGAGCTCAGGCGGCCATTGGTAAAGGTATAAAAGCCCTCGCCGTCCACATGGGCGATATGGGCGGGCATCATCTCGGTGGTGAGCCGGGTGCGGGCTTCGGTCTGGGTCAGCTGGCGCTGGGTTTCCTCCAGCGTGGAAATGGTCGCGGCCAGTTTGCGGTTGGTGGCCGATAGCTCCTCTGTGTAGCTCATGACCTGATCCGAGAGCTCCTCGGAGCGGGCGCGCAACAGGGCCTCCACCCGTTTGGTGGGGGTGATGTCGGTATAGACGGTGACCCAGCCCCCCTGCGGCAGCGGCGCGCCTTCGATGGAAATCATCTGCCCATTGGCGCGTCTGCGTTCGACGTAATGGGGCACAAAGGCCATCGCCTGCTGAACCCGCTGCGCGACAAAGCTGTCGATATCGTCGATCGGGCCATAGTCGCCCTGCTCCGCGATATAGCGGATGGTCCGCGCGAAACTCGCGCCTTCCTGCACCAGTTCGGACGGCAGGTTGAACATCTCCTGGAAACACCGATTGCACGCGGCCAGCCGCAGGTCGCTGTCGTAAATCGACAGGGCCTGAGCGATCAGGTTGAGACCGGCGTCAATCATCGCCATGCGCTGCGCGTTGGACTGTTTCATCTGTGCTCCCCGCTTCTTGGCTAGCAGCTTGTCCGCGAGAGGCAAAGTGGCTTTGTCGCGGGCCGGCTGGCATGGAAAACGGGACGTGGCGCGCTGTTACAATTCGTTAGGTTTCAGAAATCATCGAGAAAAACTTGTTTTGTTTCCTCAGAGCTGTCCAAATGCGGAATAAGCATCGCTCTGCCCACAAAAGTGGGACAGGGCAGCAATCCGGTCGGGGAGGACCGGATAAGGGAGGAAAAATACGTGTCTCAGACCACTGCGCAGACATCGTCTGGCGCCGGGCAAATCCTGTCCGTGCCCGCGCTGTTGGAAAGAAATGCCTTGAGGTTTGCCACCCGCCCGGCGTACCGCGAGAAGGAATTTGGCATCTGGCAAAGCTGGACCTGGGCGGAAACGGCCGAGGAAATCGAGGCGCTGGCGCTGGGGTTTTTGAACCTTGGCATTGCCGAGGGGGATTTCATCGCCATTATCGGGCGCAATCGCCCGACGCTCTATTGGTCGATGGTCGCGGCGCAATGCGTCGGTGCAGTGCCGGTGCCGATTTATCAGGATTCCGGCGCCGAGGAGATGGCCTATGTGCTGGAGCACTGCGGCGCCGCCTATGTGGTCGCCGGCGATCAGGAGCAGGTCGACAAGGTTATCGAGGTCAAGGACCAGCTGCCGAACCTGAAACATGTGATCTATGTCGATCCGAGGGGGCTGCGCAAATACGATCACCATCAGCTGCATCAATACAGCCATGTGCAGGAGCAGGGGCGCGCGGCGCGCGATGAATTCAGTGGCGATCTGGCGGCGCGCAAGGCAAAGCTGACCTACGACTCCACCTGTGTGATGCTCTATACCTCCGGCACCACGGGACGCCCCAAGGGGGTGGTTCTGTCGAACCGGAACGTGATCGAGACCGCAAAAAATGCCGCCGAGTTCGACACGCTGAGCGAGCGCGAAGAGATCCTGTCCTATCTGCCGATGGCCTGGGTCGGGGATTTCATCTTCTCGCTGGGGCAGGCCTATTGGTGCGGCTTCTGCGTCAATTGTCCCGAGAGCGAAGACACCATGATGACCGATCTGCGCGAGATCGGTCCGACCTATTTCTTTGCCCCGCCCCGGGTGTTTGAAGGGCAGCTCACCAATGTGATGATCCGCATGGAGGACGCCAGCCCGTTCAAGCGGCGGATGTTCCATTATTTCCTGAACTACGCCAGGAAGGTCGGCGGGCTGATCCTGGACGGCAAGCCCGTGGCGTTTATGGACCGGCTGAAATACGCGCTGGGCAATATCCTCGTCTACGGCCCGCTGAAAGATACGCTGGGCTATGGTCGCATCCGCGTGGGCTATACGGCGGGCGAGGCGATCGGGCCGGAGATCTTTGATTTTTATCGCTCGCTCGGCATCAACCTGAAACAGCTTTATGGTCAGACCGAGGCGACGGTGTTCATCACGCTACAGCCCGATGGTGAGGTGCGCGCGGATACGGTCGGCGTGCCGGCCCCGGATGTGGAGATCAAGATCGACGCAACGGGCGAGATTTTCTACCGTTCGCCGGGCACTTTTGTCGAATACTACAAGAATGCCGACTCCACCGCCTCGACCAAGGATGCGGAGGGCTGGGTGGCCACCGGGGATGCGGGCTTTATCGAGGAGAGCTCTGGCCATTTGCGGATCATCGACCGGGCCAAGGATGTGGGGAAAATGGCCGATGGCGCCATGTTCGCGCCGAAATATGTCGAGAACAAACTGAAGTTCTATCCCGACATTCTGGAAGCGGTGCTGTTTGGCAATGGCCGGGATCACTGTGTGGCCTTTATCAATATTGACCTGACGGCGGTGGGCAACTGGGCCGAGCGCAACAATATCGCCTATGCCTCCTATCAGGAACTGGCGCAACATCCCCGGGTGCTGGAGACCATCAAGGCGCATGTGGAGGCGGTCAATGTCTCGGTCGCGCAGGATGAGATGCTTTCTGGCTGTCAGGTCCATCGCTTTGTGGTGCTGCATAAGGAGCTGGACGCGGATGACGGCGAGATGACCCGGACCCGCAAGGTGCGCCGTCGTATCGTCGAAGAGAAATTCGCCGATATCATTGCTGCGCTTTATGACGGCTCCGAGCAGATCGCGACCCGCACCGAGGTGACCTATGAGGATGGGCGCAAGGGGGCGATCAGCGCGGTGCTGACCTGTGTGGATGCCAAGGTGCAATCCAGCTTTACCCAGATGGTGGCGGCGGAATGACGGCTCCTGCGACGCTCGTGCAGGCAAGCTGCACCTCGCCCCGCCCGCCGTCCCATAGGGCGCGATTTTTCAAAGGAGTGCTGCATGCTTGATGGTGCTGACAGCTATGTGACCGAGGATGGCCGCACCATTGGCGGCGTGGTCATGGAGATGAAGAATATCACCCTGCGCTTTGGGGGGGTGGTGGCAATCAAGGATATCTCCTTTGATATCCGCGAAGGCGAGATCCGCGCCATCATCGGGCCGAACGGCGCGGGCAAGTCCTCGATGCTGAACGTGATTTCGGGGTTCTATTCGCCGCAGGAGGGGGAGGTCTGGTTTCGCGGAACGAAGCGACCACCGATGAAACCCTATGAGGTGGCGCGCTACGGCATTGCCCGGACGTTTCAGAACATCGCCCTGTTTGACGGCATGAGCGTGCTGGACAATGTGATGACCGGGCGGCTCAACTATATGAAAACCAACCTGTTTCAGCAGGCGATCTGGAAAGGTCGGGCGCAGCGCGAAGAGGTTGAGAACCGCGAGGCGGTGGAGAAAATCATTGATTTCCTCGAAATCCAGGCGATCCGCCACACGCCCGTGGCGCGGCTGCCCTATGGGTTGAAGAAACGGGTGGAGCTGGCCCGGGCGCTGGCGGCGGAGCCGAAGCTGCTGCTGCTGGACGAGCCGATGGCGGGCATGAACGTCGAAGAAAAAGAGGACATGTCCCGTTTCATTCTCGATGTGAATGACGAGTTCGGCACCACGATCGCCCTCATTGAACATGACATGGGCGTGGTGATGGACCTCTCTGACCGGGTGGTGGTGATGGATTATGGCAAGAAGATCGGCGATGGCACACCGGATGAGGTGCGCAACAATCAGGACGTCATCGACGCCTATCTGGGGGTGGCCCATGACTGATGTGAAGCGGGATCAAGAGTTTTTGAAAAACTCTTGGCAAATTTCTTTGAAGAAATTTAGCGGAGGCGCGTGTGATGTCTGATCAGTTCATCTTTGCCCTGGAAGTCACGCTGAACGGTCTGATGGCCGGGGTGCTTTATGCCTTGGTCGCGCTGGGCTTTGTGCTGATCTACAAGGCCTCTGGGATCTTCAATTACGCCCAGGGGGTTATGGCGCTGTTCGCGGCGATGACCTTGGTGGGCATTATGCAGGGGCAGGTTCCCTTTTCGCATGTCATCAACGCGCTCTTTGGCGGCCATGTCACCCATTTTGGCTGGACGGTGCCATCGCTGCTGGCGATCGTGCTGACGGTTGCGGTGATGGTGGTTCTGGCCTGGCTCGTGCAGGTCTTGGTGATGAAACATCTGGTGGGGCAGGAGCCGATCATCCTGTTCATGGCGACGATCGGTCTGGCCTATTTCCTTGAGGGCGTCGCGGATCTGATGTGGGGGTCCGAGATTAAGACCCTGGACGTGGGCCTGCCGCAGGGCATCAACCTGTGGATCGACGAGACCACTTTTAACATCTTTGGCTACGGCTTCTTTATCGACAACCTTGATATCGTGGCGACGGTGATTGCCGCGCTCTTGGTTGCCGGGCTGGTGCTGTTCAGCCAGTACACCAAGCAGGGCCGGGCCATGCGCGCGGTGGCGGATGACCATCAGGCGGCGCTGTCGGTGGGGATTTCGCTCAACTTCATCTGGGTGCTGGTCTGGTCGCTGGCCGGGTTTGTGGCGCTGGTTGCGGGCATCATGTGGGGCACCAAGTCGGGCGTGCAGTTCTCGCTCTCGCTGATCGCGCTGAAGGCGCTGCCGGTGCTGATGCTGGGCGGGTTCACCTCGATCCCCGGCGCCATCGTGGGTGGCTTGATCATCGGGGTGGGCGAAAAACTGTTCGAATTCCTCATTGGCCCGATGGTGGGCGGCGCGACCGAGAACTGGTTTGCCTATGTGCTGGCGCTGATCGTTCTGGTGTTCCGCCCGCAGGGCCTGTTCGGGGAGAAGATCATTGAACGCGTGTGATCCCTCCCTCATCGCCACCAGCCCATGGGCGGCGCAGCAGGGTCAGCCCTGCATGCGCTGGAAGGCGGCGATGACGATGGCGGCAAAGACTGTCACCGCGAGCGTCAGCGCGATGGTGATGTCGCCGATCAATTGCCCGACGAGGAAGGTCATCAGACCTGCTGCGCAGAGCCCGATCAATATGAGCGCCCAAAATCCGGACATGTCATCTGGAGCGGTGCCTTCGCTCGGTGCGCTTGGCGGTTTTGGCGTCGGTCGCGCCGCCCGTGCGGCAGGGCGGCGCGGCGCGGGGCGACCGCGTGCCGCGTGCCGCGCTGGCTCCTGCGGCTCTACGGCGGCGTCCTCGACCGAGGCCAGCAGCCGGCCGCGCGCCGTGGCGTATTCTTCGGCAGAGATGTCCCCCCGCTTCCGGGCAGCATCCAGCTGCCGGATTTCATGCAAAATCGCAGTCATTTCACCCACTCACTTTTCCCGCGCTGAAATTGGCGAAGCGATTGGGGCAAAATGTGGCAAAACGCGAAAATCTGAGAAAATGGTTAACGGGAGGGCCGACCTATGATCAAGCTGATCGCTATTCTGAACGTCATCGCCTGGGCCGGATTTTGGGCATTTGGCTATCTTGCGCTGACCGGCGAGGGCTACTCGCGCGGGCAGGTGACCATCGCCACGATACTGGCCGCGGCGGGGCTGTTTGCCGGGATCCTGGCCTATCTGAAACTGGTGCGCATCTCCGAGCGCCAGGGCTATGCAAAACCTTCCAACCGGATGACGCGCGAGCAGCGGGACGCGGCGCAGGCCAACTGGGGAGAGGTTTGATGCAAAACGCAAAAATCAACCAAAGGGGCGTCTGATCCATGTTCTACCGTGAAGCCGGGGATTTCAAACTCTCCTATGTCGAGGACAGCCAAACCTTTCCGATCCGCTTTGATCGCTATCGCTATTACGCGGTGCTGGCGGTGGCCTTTGGCGTGATCCCCTTCATCATCAATGACTACTGGGCGAATGCGATCCTTTTGCCCTTTCTGATCTATGCGATCGCCTCCATCGGGCTGAACATACTTGTTGGTTACTGCGGGCAGGTGTCGCTGGGCACCGGCGGCTTCATGGCGGTGGGGGCCTATGCCTGCTACAAGCTGATGACCGCCTTTCCCGAGGTGTCGATGTTCATCCATGTGCTGCTCGCGGGGGGAATCACCGCGCTGGTCTGCGTGCTGTTCGGCCTGCCCAGTTTGCGTATCAAGGGGTTCTATCTGGCGGTGGCCACATTGGCGGCGCAGTTCTTTCTGGTCTGGTTGTTCAACCGGGTGCCGTGGTTTTACAACTACTCCGCCTCTGGCCAGATCAACGCACCGGAGCGCGAGGTGTTCGGCATCCTGATCACCGGCCCCAATGCGCCGGCCTGGGCGACCTATCTGTTCTGCCTGATCTTCCTGACCTTCTGCGCGCTGGTGGCCCGCAACCTGACGCGCGGCACTCAGGGGCGGACCTGGATGGCGATCCGCGACATGGATATTGCGGCCGAGATCATCGGGGTGAACCCTTTGAAGGCCAAGATGACGGCCTTTGCGGTCTCCGGCTTCTTTGTCGGCATCGCCGGGGCGCTGTTTTTCTCGGTCTATCTGGGCGCGGTGGAAGTCGGCGAAGCCTTTGGCATCAACAAATCGTTCCTGGTGCTGTTCATGGTGATCATCGGCGGGCTGGGCTCGATCTTTGGCTCCTTTGCCGGGGCGGCGTTCCTGGTGCTGCTGCCGGTGGTTCTGAAGGTGGTTGGCGTCGATATGCTGGGCTGGCCCACGGATATCGTGGCGCATTTCCAACTGGTGATCGTTGGCGCGCTGATCGTGACATTCCTGATTCTGGAACCGCATGGCCTGGCGCAGCTCTGGCGGGTGACCAAGGAAAAACTGCGGCTCTGGCCCTTCCCGCATTGACCGGGACAACAGATGAACTCGCCGGGGGCGGCAGGAGGAGACCGGCCCCGAACTGGAAAACATCGGAAAATTCAAGGGAGGATGACACCCGATGAAACTGACACTGACAAGCCTGGCGCTGAGCGCCGTGATGGCGGCAAGCCCCGCTCTGGCGGATCTGGTATTCCCGGATCTGAGCTATCGAACCGGTCCCTACGCGGCGGGCGGTATTCCGTTCTCTGACGGCTACAACGATTACTTCACCCTGGTGAACGAGCGCGATGGCGGCATCGGCGGCATCAAGGCGCGGGTGATCGAGTGCGAAACCGGCTACAACACCGAAAAAGGTGTGGAATGCTATGAGAGCACCAAGGGCGAAGGCGCGCTGGTCTATCAGCCGCTCTCCACCGGGATCACCTATCAGCTGATCCCCAAGGTCACGGCAGACGGCATTCCGCTCCATACCATGGGCTATGGCCGCACCTCGGCTGCCAATGGCAAGGTGTTCTCCAACGTCTTCAACTACCCGGCGAACTACTGGGATGGCGCTTCGGGCGTGGTGAACTACCTGCTGGAAGAAAACGGCGGCGATCTGAAGGGCAAGACGATTTCGCTGCTCTATCACAACTCCGCTTACGGCAAGGAGCCGATCCGCACGCTGGAAAATCTCGCGGCAAAACATGGCTTTGAGCTGAAGCTCCTGCCGGTGGATCACCCGGGCCAGGAGCAGAAATCCCAATGGCTGCAAATCCGCCGTGACCGTCCCGATTATGTCGTGATGTGGGGCTGGGGCGTGATGAACCAGGTCGCCATTCAGGAGGCCGCAAACGTCCGCTACCCGATGGAGAACTTCATCGGCGTCTGGTGGTCCGGGGCCGAGCATGACGTGATGCCGGCGGGCGCCAAGGCGGATGGCTATAAGGCCGTGACCTTCCACAATGTGGGCCGTGACTTCCCGGTGTTTGACGACGTGCAGAAATATGTCGTGGACAAGGGGCTTGCCGCCGGTGCCGGCGATCAGATCGGCAATGTGCTGTATAACCGGGGGTTCTACGCTGCGATGCTCGCGGTGGAAGCTGCCCGCAAAGCGCAGGAAATCCACGGCACTGCCCAGATTGACGCCGCCATGATGCGCGACGGGATGGAAGCGCTGGAAATCACCGAAGAGCGGATGACCGAACTTGGCATGCCGCGCTTTGGTCCGTCGTTCAGCGTTTCCTGTGAAAACCATGGCGGGCCCGGTCTTGTCGGGGTGACGCAATGGGATGCGGACACGCAGACCTGGTCGATGATTTCCGGCTTCAACCCGACCGACCGCGAGGTCATCGACGCGTTGATCGCGGAAGATTCCGCAGCCTATGCGGCGGAAAACAACATCGAGGACCGCTGCAACTAAGCGGCCCTTGCCTTGCCGGGCGCAGATCCCGGCAAGGCGCATTCAGACGATTTAACCCACCTTGAGACGGACACTGGCGAAGGGAATAGGCTTTCGAGATGCTGGACGCAGCCAAGACCACAGATGTGCAGGCCGAGACCCTGCTCGAAGTCAACAATATCGAGGTGATCTACAATCACGTGATCCTCGTTCTCAAAGGCGTCAGCCTGAACGTGCCAAAGGGCGGCATCACCGCGCTGCTGGGCGGCAATGGTGCGGGCAAGACCACGACGCTCAAGGCCATTTCCAACCTGCTGCATTCCGAGCGCGGTGAGGTGACAAAGGGATCGGTGCGCTATCGGGGCCATGATGTGCACCAGGAGGGCCCGGCCGATCTGGTCAAGAAAGGCGTGATCCAGGTGATGGAGGGGCGGCATTGCTTTGAACACCTCACGGTGGAGGAAAACCTCCTGACCGGCGCCTATACGCGCGGCGATGGCGGGGCCAATATCCAGGCCGATCTGGAGATGGTCTATAGCTACTTCCCGCGCCTGAAGGAGCGCCGCAAGAGCCAGGCGGGTTATACCTCGGGTGGCGAGCAGCAGATGGTGGCGATGGGGCGTGCCCTGATGAGCCGCCCCGAGACGATCCTGCTGGACGAGCCGTCGATGGGGCTGGCACCGCAGCTGGTGGAGCAGATTTTCGAGATCGTGAAGTCGATCAACGAGAACGAGGGCGTGACCTTCCTTCTGGCGGAGCAGAACACCAATGTGGCACTGCGCTATGCCCACTACGGCTATATTCTGGAATCCGGCCGCGTGGTGATGGATGGCCCGGCGGCGGAGCTGCGCGAAAACCCGGATGTGAAGGAATTTTATCTCGGGATGTCCGACGACGGGCGCAAGAGTTTCCGCGACGTGCGCTCCTATCGCCGTCGCAAGCGGTGGCTGAGCTGAAGCGGGGAGAGAGCGCATGAGTTATTTCGACGAATTGGAAACCCGCAGCGCCGATCAGCGGGCCGCGGACCTGAGCCGCCAGTTGCCCGAGCAGATCGCCCGCGCCAAGGGGGCGGCGGGTTTTGCCAGCCTGCTGGCCGATGTGGACCCGCGGGCGGTGGCCTCGCTTGCCGATCTGGCGGCGCTGCCGGTGCTGCGCAAATCCGACCTGAGCGCCGCGCAGGCGGCGCATCCGCCCTTTGGCGGCTTTACGGTGAAACCGGCGCATGGCTTTGCCCATATCTTTCAGTCGCCCGGGCCGATCTACGAGCCGGGCGGGGTGGATCACGACTGGTGGCGGATGGGGCGTTTTCTGAATGCCGCCGGGGTTGGCCCCGGCGATGTGGTACAGAACTGCTTTGGCTATCATCTGACACCGGCGGGGATGATCTTTGAAAGCGGGGCGCGGACGGTTGGGGCGGCGGTGCTGCCGGCCGGCACCGGGCAGACCGAATTGCAGGTCACCGCGGCGCGCGATGTGGGCGCGACGACCTATGCCGGCACGCCGGATTACCTGAAGGTGATCCTGGACAAGGCGGATGCGATGGGCGTGCAGCTTGGCTTTCGCAAGGCGGCGGTGGGGGGCGGCGCGTTGTTTCCCAGCCTGCGGCAGGAATATGCAGAGCGCGGCATTGCCTGCCTGCAATGTTATGCCACCGCAGATCTGGGCAATATAGCCTATGAAAGCGCCGCGATGGAGGGGATGATCGTTGATGAAAACGTCATCGTCGAGATCGTCACCCCCGGCACCGGCACGCCGGTTGCCCCCGGCGAGGTGGGCGAGGTGGTGGTGACCACGCTCAACCCCGATTATCCGCTGATCCGCTTTGCCACCGGTGACCTGAGCGCGGTGATGCCGGGCGTCTCGCCCTGTGGCCGCACCAATATGCGCATCAAGGGCTGGATGGGGCGCGCCGATCAGACCACCAAGATCAAGGGCATGTTCGTGCGTCCCGAGCAGGTGGCCGCGCTGGTCGACAAACACGCCGAGATCGTCAAGGCCCGCGTGGTTGCCTCGCGCGATGGCGAAATGGACGTGATGACGGTGCGGATCGAGGCCGAGGGCGGAGACGAGATCAGTTTTGCCCGCTCCGTCGTCGAGGTGCTCAAGCTGAAAGGCGCGATCGAGATCGTCGCCCCCGGCAGCCTGCCGCGGGATGGGCTGGTGATCGAGGATCAGCGAAGCTACGACTGAGCCCCGGGTTTTCGGTCCCCGACTGCCGAAGCTGGAACCGCCGTTGCCGACATGCCGTCGCAGCGGCGGTTTCGTGCTGGAATTTCCGACAGAAATGCTTGAAACAGGGCGGGCACTGTTGAAAGCGGAATGAATGACGCAAGCAAGCCACCCTACGGCCTCGGCCCCGCGCCGCCGCAAATCCGCCCGCGACAAGGGCACCACCGGGTTTGCGCTGCTGGCCTGGATCGTGGCCCTGGCCTGCCTCTTGCCGATGTTGGCGGTCGCCATTGCCGCGCTCACCGGCGGGGTGGAGACGATCTCGCATCTGGCGGAGACGGTCCTGCCGCGCTATGCGCTGACAACCGTCTATCTGGTGGCGCTGGTCTCGATCGGGACATTCTCCATCGGGGTCGGTGCGGCCTGGCTGGTGACCATGACCCGCTTTCCGGGCGTGCGTTTCTTTGAGGTGGCGCTGGTGCTGCCGCTGGCTTTTCCGGCCTATGTCCTCGCCTATGCCTATACGTTTCTCCTGGATCATCCGGG
>NZ_JAATOX010000064.1 GCF_011806385.1 Phaeobacter sp. HF9A
CTTCATCGGAATCTCCTCGTTCATCCTGCCGAGAAAATTCTACTTCCGCATCCCCTTAAGATCGGGGGGGATTACCGGGGCGCATTGGCGTTAGGTTTCGGGATCGGGATCGGGGGCCGTGGGGTGTTCGGTTTTGAGGATCCGCAGCTGGTTGCGTCCCAGGTTGGCAAAGCCGGTGAGCGTGCGGCCGGAGAGCTCGCTGATCGGGCGTGAGGGCGGGGTCATCATCAGCCGGGCAAAAAGCGCGCGGTAAGGTTCTTCGCGCATGAGCGACATAAAGCGATCCTTGCGCCATTGCACTGCCTGATCGTGCAGCTGCGCCAGTTGGTCGTCCTCCAGGAACATCGCAAGGATGGCGTCGCGGGTGGGGCGGTAGCGGGCGATGCTGGTGTCCTCGTCGGTGTTGAAATTGCGCTCCACCCAATAATCCACATCCAGCATGTGATCGCTGTGCACGGCACGGCCCCGGGCGGCCTTGAGGATATAGCTCTCCATCGCGCCCAGCGGATAATGGTTGAGCTGCGCCAGCTGGTAATTGTCCTGGCGGTAGTTGGAAAACAGCCGCTTGGTCTTGAAATCACCCATCAGTTCGCGCCCGGCGCAGTCAAACCAGCGAAAGCCCTCCAGCGCCGCCTCGTCCTTGACGCTGCGGGGGCGGTGGACGCCGATTTTGCGGTAGGTGCCGTTGTTGCGATAGAGCGTCTTGAACATTGAGGCGCGCCAGGGCCAGTACATGATCGCGGGCGCGGCGCGAATGAAGCGGTCGCTGACCATTTCGCCCTGATAGCGCACCTGATCGGCATTGCCGAAGAGCCGCCATGTCAGGGTGATCGCATCCGCCTCCGGCAGGGCCTCCAGCAGGTCTGTGATCTGGCCCTTGCCGGTGTGGATATTGACGAACTCATCCACATCCAGCGACAAGATCCAGTCAGCACCTTTGGCGAGCCGATGCTTGTCGGCCTTTTTCAGCGCGGTGAACTGGATGCCGCCCTTGTCATAGGGGCCGTCGTTGCGCATGTGGGCGAGGTGGCCAAGCGCGTCGAGCCGGTCCAGAATCTCTGTGGTGGGGTCGTCGCAATCGTTTGAGAACACAAGAAAATCCGTGATCCCCACCGCCTTGTGATGGGCCAGCCACTCCAGGAGGTAAGCCGCCTCGTTGCGGACGGTCATGACGGCCAGCGTGCGCATGTCAGCTCTCCAGATCCAGCGAGAGCGCCCAGGCGACGCGCTCGCTCGCAGTGAGGTCAATTTCCAGCGCCTGGCTGTAGAGATCCTCGAATTCCGGGGTGGCGTGCAGCTCTTCGGCCTTGGCGCGATGCCAGGCCAGAGCCGCGTCGTGCAGGCGCTTCAGCTCGGCGTCCTGCATCAGGCGCGCCATTTCGGCCTCCAGCCGCGGCAGGTTGCGCTGGATGGTGACGTCCTGGTGGTCGTTCCAATCCATGCGGATCCAGTAGTTGAGCCCGATCGAGCGCTCCACATGCAGGGCGCGGCCACGCTGGCGCTTGATCAGATAGCTCTCGGCCGAGCGCAGCGCGTAGTGATTGAGCTGCACCAGATCATAGCCGATGGTCTTCTTGGAGCTGCGCCAGCTACGCTCCAGCGTCTCATTGGTGATATCCTTGCCGGAGCCATTGACCCATTTGACCTCGGTCGCGCGTTCGGGAACCAGCTTGGTGGGCCGGTGGCAAGAGATTTTCTGATAGGCGCCGCTGTTCTTGACCATGGTTTTGAAGCCCCAGACCGTATGTGGCTTGGGGCAGAACCTCGGCGCGCAGCGATCAAATTGCGCGATCACCGGCTGATCCGCCAGTCGGGTGACGCCGTTGTGGCCAAACAGCCGCCAGGTCATGGCGACGGCGCTGGCATCGGGCACCCGGGCGCGCAGATCCGCGAGCGTGCCATTGCCGCAGCGGATGTTGATGAACTCGTCCACGTCGATATGGATCAGCCAGTCGGCCTTCTGAATGAGCGGTTCCTTCATCGCCTGATTGAGCGCATATTGCTGCGGCGACGGGCCTTTCCAATTGTCGTTGTTGCGGTGCTGGACTATGCCAAGCACTTGTAAACGGTCCAGAATTTCAGAGGTGCCGTCGGTGCAACCGTTGCTGTAGATCAAGAAGTGATCAACCCCGATCATGCGGTGATAGGCGATCCACTCCAGAATATAGGGGGCCTCGTTTTTCATGCAGCCGACAATCACCGTACCGCTGCTGCCGGTGGCAGGCGGGGTGGGCGCGGCTTCGGCAAAGGGGGGCAGCAGGATGTGTTCTTCGAGCTGGCCAAGGTCATTGTGGGGCTTGAACGAGGAGCCTTGCAGCGCCTCGAATTTCTGTACCGCCGCGGCGGAGAGCAGCCGTTGCGCCGTGGGCGAGAGCGCGGCAGGCGCTTTGGCCGGAGGCGCCGCGCGGCTCTGAGGGGGCGTCTGGGCGCTGTCCTTTTGCGCGGCGCGTTCTTCTGCGTTTGCGGATTGGATGCGGGACCAGAAGGCCAGCAGATATTGCGAGGCGCGAAACCCCAGCGTCGGATCGGCTTCCTGCCAGCCCTGCGCCTGCCCGCCGCTCCCTTCTGGTGGGAGTTCAAACATCGAGGCAGGCAGATCCGGTTGCGCGGCACAGAGCCTTGCGTTGTCCTCGGCAAAATACTGGCCCACAGGGCTGAGCGTTTCCGGCGCGATCGGCGCGCCGCCAACCTGCATATCCAACAGCATCTGACGCCAGAGCTTGCGTGGCAGAAGATGCTCGCCTCGCGCCAGCACCTGCAACAGCAGCGCGTTGAAGAGCCGCGCGCGCGTCAGCCAGGCGGCGGCAGGGGGGGCGGATCTGCGCACGGCCTTTGCGCGGCCGATCTGGCCGGGAATGTCAAAACAGCTCAGCACCTCGCGGGTGAAATCGGCGCTCTCGAACATCGCCGCGTCATAGGGGCGAAACCTCAGCGTGCCGCGACCAAAGACCTCTTCCCAGACCCGTTGCAGCGCGCAGAAATCCAGCCAGAAGGGCGCCGCCTGGTTTTCCTCGAATAGGCCCGCCTGCGGCGCGATCACCGGCGCGGTATCGCGCGCCGCCTGCCACCAGCTTTCGGCCCCAAGCAGCGCAAGATCGCGGCTCAATGGTGCAGCACGGCCCTCCAGGATCTGATCGGCATAGACCTGCGGCAGCATTTGCATCTGCGAGTCGATATGGGCGACGATACGAATGTCGCTGGAAAACTCTTCCAGCAGTGCCTTGAGGCGGCGCAGCTCGCTCGGGCGCGATAGCTGGGTGCCGAGCTGATGAGCGCTCAGGATCAGGACCTCGGGCTGATGGGTGGCGATATCGCGCCGCAGCGCCGCGATCAGCGTCTCGCGCAGCTCGGTCTGTTTTTCGACCGGTCCCTGGCCCCGGCTGTGGCGCAGCGGATCCACGTGGTCGGGATCCGTGACCGCCATGAACAGCCGCGTATGGTTCTTGCCACCGGCGGCCTGCGGCACCAGGATCTTGCGGCTCAACAGCTGCGCGCGCTTATCGCTCAGCACCGCTTGCAGGCGGTCAGAGGCGGCTTTGTGCAGCCCGATATGAAGATAGATCCGCATCAATCAGGCGCTTTCCGGTTTTTCCTGGCGGTGTCACCGCCCTTGTTGACATTGGCACGCCCCCACCAGGGCATTGGCCGCCCCAGAAAATCCGCCAGCCGCTGCTGCGCATCCGGGGCTGCCACGTCGAGCTCCAGATAGAGCGGATCATCGCGGAACCAATGCGCCAGCGCCTCGTAGTGGCCATCAATCCAGATCATCTGCTCGTCGATGCCATGGCCGTATCCCTTGGGCATGCCAGGGACCTGCGCGCGCGGCAGCCGCCCGGTGCCGAGGTTGTTCCAGCGCATGATGGAATCGGCCAGCTCCTCGGTGTCCCGGCGGGTGGCGACAAATCGCAGCTTTGGATGCAGGCGGCGCAGCGCCAGCAGCATCGCATGATCGCCCTGCGGCCAGATCGACTGCCCGCCGTGGATAAAACTCACCTCCGCCAGCGCATCATAGTCGCGCAGGAGGGCGAGCGGATCGCCGTGCCGATAAAGCCCGTCATACATAAGTGTGCCGACAAAGCACCGCTCCTTGTCCTCGGCGTCAGCCGTCTTGATCCGGTGATCGGCGACCCGGTAGCCTGCCGCCTTGAGCGCGTGATGCAGGGTGGTGGTGCCGGATTTCGGCAGGCCGAGATTGATGACCTGAACACTCATGCGCGCACTCCGAGTTTTTCCAGCAAGGCGGTTTCCTGCGGGGGCAGGGGCGGAGCCTCCTGCAACTGCCGGCGCATGTCCTGATAGGGCGCCTGCGCCATCAGCGCATCGCGCCGGGCGATATGGCGGGCGACGCAATCAGCGTGCAGCCGGGCGATCTCGGGGTCCGATTTCAGCGCCGCCAGCTCCCGCTCCAGCGCGGGCAGCATCCGCAGGATGGATCTGTCCTCCCAGGCGGCATCATTGCGCTCGCGCCAATAGGTGGCATCAAAATCGCGATGTTCGCGGTTGACATCGCCCCTGTCCGTCTTGACCAGATAGCTGTCGAGCGAGCGCAGCGCGTAGTGGTTGAGCGTGGCATGCGTGCGCGCGCCCTTGGCCGGAAAGCGGCGAATGCGGCGCGGATTGGCTGCCACCAGGAATTTATGCGGCACCTGCCGCCCGCTGCCATCGCTCCAGCGCGGTCGTGCCTCGGCTTGCGTGTTCTTCTTCATAAAGGGGCGATGGGCGCCGTAATACCCAAGCGGGAAATCACGCCGGGTGAGGGATTTGACCTCCACTGCCGTCTCGCCGCACCAGACGTCAGGATTATGGCTCTGGCAAAACTGCGCGATCACCGGGCGGTCCTCGAATTGTGTCACACCGGCATTGGCAAAGAACTGAAACGTCACCGAGATCGCCTGCGGGTTGTCGCAGGCGTCGATCAGCGCCGGGATGCTATGATCGCCCACATGGATATTGAGGAACTCATCCACATCAGCAATCCACAGCCAGTCTGCATCCTTGACCACGCTTTGATGGGCGCAATCTTTCAACGCTTCCATCTGATAGGCGCGCCCCTGCGCCGGATTGGGCAGATGGCTGACGCCGCCCCGCGCCGCCAGCGCATCCAGCAGCGCATCGGTGCCATCGGTGCAATCATTGGAATAAAAAAGGAAATCCGTGACCCCGATCAGCCGGTTATAGGCGATCCATTCCAGCAGGAAGGGGCCCTCGTTCTTGACGCAGGTCACCGCGGTGATGCGCATGTCTGTGCTTCCTTTTCTGCTCCGCCCGCCCGCCAGTCCGCCCGCCAGTGTCTGCCGATCTTGTCGCATTGCGGCGGGGCGGGCGTCAATCGCTGCCAATCCCTGTGCGGTGGCCTGTTGCAGCATCTCTCCTTGGCAACAGAATGGCCGCTTGGGGGCAACAGCTTGACGAATGCGGCTCTGCGTGGCCTCTTGAGCCTGAATGAGGGAGGCGGACATCATGGGCCAGCAGGGCGAGTTTTCATCCATCGACGCGGTGCAGGACCGGCTCGCCGAGGTGGGCTATGTCTGCGGGCGGGCGCTGGCGACGGTGGTGTTCCTGGCCGCGCGCCTGGGGCGGCCGCTGTTTCTGGAAGGCGAGGCCGGTGTCGGCAAGACCGAGATCGCCAAGGCGCTCTCTGCCGTTACGGGGCGGCGCCTTATCCGGTTGCAATGCTACGAGGGGCTGGATGCGGCGAGCGCCGTCTATGAATGGAACTTCGCCGCCCAGATGGTGGCGATCCGCACCGCCGAGGCGACAGGCAGCGCCGACCGCCGCGCGCTACAGGCGGAGCTCTTTTCGGAAGACTACCTGATCGCCCGCCCCTTGTTGCAGGCGATGCAGCCGGACGAGCGGGGCGCGCCGATCCTGCTGATCGACGAGCTTGATCGCACCGATGAACCCTTCGAGGCCTTTCTGCTGGAAGCGCTTTCGGAGTTTCAGGTCACCATCCCCGAACTCGGCCCGATCAAGGCGCCGGAGCCGCCCATGGTGGTGCTCACCTCCAACCGCACCCGCGAGGTGCATGACGCGCTGAAACGCCGCTGCCTCTATCATTGGGTGGACTACCCGGATTTCGACCGCGAATTGGAGATCCTGCACGCCCGCGTGCCCGAGGCCGCCGAGACCCTGAGCCGCGAGGTTGTCGCCTTTGTTCAATCCCTGCGCAGCGAGGATCTGTTCAAGAAACCCGGCGTGGCCGAGACCATCGATTGGGCCAATTGCCTCCTGGCGCTGGATGTGGTCAGCCTCAGCCCCGAGGTGATCGCTGACACTCTGGGTGCGATCCTGAAATATCAGGACGATATCGCCAAGCTGCAAGGCTCCGAGGCCAAGCGCATTCTGGATGCGGCCAGGGCCGAGCTGGCGGAGGGAGGAAATGCGGTTTCATCTTTTCTCAAATATCCCGGGGGTCAGCGCCCCCGGCGGCTCTGATGTCCACCCTGCCGCCACTCACCCTGCCAGAGAACCCCAGGCTGGTCGCCAACCTGACCCATTTCGCCCGCGCCCCGCGCAAGGCGGGCCTGAAGGTGGGCACCGGTCGGGTGCTGGATGCGGTGGAGGCGGTGGCGGCAGCGGGATTTACCTCGCGGCGGGATTTTTACTGGGTGCTGCATGCCTGTTTCGTCTCCCGCCCCGAAGAGCGCGCGGTGTTTGCGCAGGTGTTCCGCCTCTATTGGCGCGATCCGCGCTATCTGGAACATATGATGGCGGCGATGCTGCCCGCGATCCGCGGCGTGCAGGAGGAGCGCGCCGCCAAACCCGCCGAGAAACGCGCCGCCGAGGCGCTGCTGGACGGGCAATTGCCGGATGATCTCCCGGAGGGGGAGCCCGAGGGCACGGAGATCGAGATCGACGCCAGCCTGACGCTTTCGCCCGAGGAACGGCTGAAGACGCTGGATTTTGAACAGATGAGCACGGCGGAGATCGGCGAGGCCAAGCGAATGCTGGCGCGGCTGACCCTGCCGGTGAAGCCCCTGAAAACGCGCCGCCATCTGCCGTCGGCGCAAGGCGCGCGGGCGGACTGGCGGCGCAGCATACGTGCCGCCTGTCGCAACGGGGGCGAGCTGCAACGGCTTGCCTTTACCGCACCCGTGACACGTAATCCGAACCTGGTGGTGATCTGCGATATCTCTGGCTCGATGAGCCAATACAGCCGCATGGTGCTGCATTTCCTGCATAGTGTCGCCAATGCCCAGCGAACACCGGGGCTGCGGCGGCGGCAGGGATGGGGGCGGGTGCATGGGTTTACCTTTGGCACCCGGCTGACCAATATCACGCGCCATTTGCGCCAGCGCGACGTGGATGCGGCGCTGGCCACCGCCGGGGCGCAGGCGCAGGACTGGCAGGGCGGCACCCGCATCGCCGCCTGCCTGCATGCGTTCAACCGCGATTGGTCGCGCCGGGTGATGGGGCAGGGCGCGGTGGTGCTTTTGGTGACGGATGGGCTCGACCGGGATGCGCCGGAGGATCTGGCGCGGGAAATGCAGCGGCTGCATCTGTCAGCGCGCCGCCTGATCTGGCTCAACCCCTTGATGCGCTGGGAGGGGTTTGCCCCGCGCGCCCAGGGCATCCGCGCCATGCTGCCGCATGTGGACAGCTTCCGCGCTGGCCATAACATCGCCTCGCTGATGGCGCTGGCCGAGGTGATCTCTCGCCCCGAGGACAGTGGCGAAAAGGCGCGGCTGATGGCGATGCTCTGACAGCTGGGCAGTCCCCGCAGTCGAGGATCTGCGAATTCGCTTTAATTTGTTCTTGAATGTTCGCCCCTTAGCGCCAAGTTTGAACCCAGATCCGTAACCTCTCTGGCACCGGGAAACCCGCTATGACCACTGGCACCGATGGGGCGACGCCGCCCCGCTCTGATACGCAGGCCGACACCAACCGGTTTGACAAGGCACCCGAGCTGGCGCTGGCCTGGCATCGCGACGGCATCGGTGCAGTGCTGGCCACGGTGGTGGAGACCTGGGGCTCGGCGCCGCGCCGCACCGGCGCGCAGCTGGTGGTGGGCGGCGATGGCCGCATTGAGGGCTCGGTTTCCGGCGGCTGCGTCGAGGGCGCGGTGATCCTGGAAGCGCAGGAGGCACTGGCGACGGGGCAGCACAAGCTTCTGGAATTCGGGGTCAGCGACGAGGATGCCTTTGCTGTGGGGCTGGCCTGTGGCGGCACCATCCGGGTGCTGCTGGAGCCGGTCGGCAAGACGCTGGAGGAAGAAACCCTGGAGGCGCTGGTGCTGGCGCGGGCCGAGCGCCGGGCGCTGGCCTATGAGGTCGACCTTCGGACCGGCGCGGGGCATCTGGTCAATGCGGCCTCCTACCCGGCACGGATGCGGCTGGATCAATCCGGCATCATCGGCGAGGATCAGGCCTTTGTCGGGGTGCATAATCCGCCCCTGCGGCTGATCGTGGTGGGGGCGGTGCATATCGCCCAGGCGCTGGTGCCGATGGCGCGAATCGCGGGCTATGATTCGGTACTGGTCGAGCCGCGCGCCGCCTTCGGCTCTGCCGCGCGCTTCCCGGGCGAGACGATCCTTGAGGATTGGCCCGACGAGGCGGTGGCAAAGCTGGGGCTGGATGCGCGCACCGCGCTGGTCCTTCTGACCCATGACCCCAAGCTGGACGATCCGGCATTGCAGGCAGCGCTTGGGGCGGAGTGTTTCTATATCGGCGCGCTGGGCTCCAGCCGCACCCACGGGCAGCGCAAGCAGCGAATGATCGCAGCGGGCTTCAGCCAGGATGATATCGCCCGCATCCACGGCCCCATCGGACTGGACATCGGCGCCGCTGGCCCGGCGGAAATCGCGGTGTCGATTATTGCCGAGATGACAGCGGTGCTGCGGGGCAGGGCGACATGAAATTCGGCCCCGTCCTGCTGGAGGCGGCCGAGGGTTGCCTGCTGGCCCATTCCCTGCAAGGGGAGACCCGCCGCGTCGCCAAGGGCACGCGGCTGGGCGCGGCGGATCTGGCAGAGCTGCGCGGTGCGGGCTTTGCCGAGGTCATCGCCGCGCGGCTGGAAGCGGGTGATCTGCATGAGGATATCGCTGCCCGTATCCTCGCCGAAGCCCTCGCGCCCGAGCCCGCCGCGCTGGGCCTGCGGATATCTGACGCCGGGGCAGGGCGTGTGAACCTGCATGCGACCAAGGCTGGCATCACCCGGGTGAACAGCACGCAGATTATCGGGGTCAATGGGGTTGATCCGATGATCTCGGTGGCGACCGTGCCGGATTATCACCGGGTCGATGCCGATGGGATGGTGGCCACCATCAAGATCATCTCCTACGCGGTGCCGGAGGCGCATCTGATCCGGGCAGTGGCGCAGGCGGCGCAGGCGATCCGGGTTTTGCCGCCGATCTATCGCTCGGCCACTCTGATCGAGACCCGGGTGACCAAAGAGCCACCCAAGGACAAGGGGCGGGCCGCCATGGCGGGGCGGCTGGACCGGATGGGGCTGACGCTGAGCGACCGGGTGGTGGTGCGGCATCAAACGGCTGATATCGCCGAGGCGCTGGGCAAGGCCCCGGGCGAGGTGTTGTTCATCCTCACCGGCTCTGCCACCTCGGACCCGATGGATGTGGCACCCGAAGCGCTGCGGTTGGCGGGGGGCAGCGTGACCCGCTTTGGCATGCCGGTGGATCCGGGCAACCTGTTGTTTCTTGGGCAATTAGGTCGGAAACCTGTGATCGGCCTGCCGGGATGTGCGCGCTCTCCGGCGCTCAATGGGGCCGATTGGGTGCTGGAGCGGGTGATCTGCGGGCTGAATGTCAGCTCTGACGATATTGCCGCCATGGGCGTGGGGGGGCTGCTCAAGGAGATCCCCACCCGGCCACGCCCGCGCCGCCCGGAGGACGTCTAAGGCGCCGACAGGGCTCCCGGACGCCGTTCTTTTGGCGATTGCCCTTGTCGCAAAAAATCCTCGCGCCATTTGAAAGCGCATGGTTAACTGATCTCAGCCAGATCAAAGAATTTAGCCAAGGGAGGAATTTATGACAAAAGTCTCCATGACCGTGAACGGCAAGGCCGCGAGCGGCGAGGTCGAGGGGCGTACATTGCTATCGGCGTTCCTGCGCGAGACATTGGGCCTGACCGGCACCCATGTCGGTTGCGACACCAGCCAATGCGGTGCCTGTGTGGTGCATGTGGATGGCAGGGCGGTGAAATCCTGCACCATGCTGGCGCTGGAAGCCGAGGGCGCCGAGGTGGCCACCATCGAAGGCCAGGCCGCGCCCGATGGCACGCTCAATGCCATTCAGGCGGCGTTTCAGGAACATCACGGGCTGCAATGCGGTTTCTGCACCCCGGGCATGGTGATGTCTGCGGCAGCACTCCTGAAGGAGAACCCCAAACCCACCGAGGCGGAGATCCGTCACTATCTGGAGGGCAACCTCTGCCGCTGCACCGGCTATCACAATATCGTCAAGGCGATACTGGCGGCCTCGGGGCAGGATGTATCGGCCATCGCGGCGGAATAGGCCGCCAAAGCTGCAAACCAGCCCGCCGGATGTGGGCTGTGACGTGAACCCGTGACAATCCTGCGGACCGAACGGTCAGACCGCGCAAAGGAAGAGGAGCCTGCCCGCGGCCCACATGACCCGGCCCGTATTTCTGGGAGGAGAGTGGATTATGCCCAAGGATATTGACGCCAAGGAGCGCGGCATCGGTGCCGCCACCAAACGGCGCGAGGACGTGCGGTTCCTGACTGGAACCGGCAATTACACCGATGACATCAACGTAAATGGTCAGGCCTATGTGTTCTTCCTGCGCTCGGATATGGCGCATGGCAGGATCACCAGCCTCGATACCGCCGCGGCGGCAGAGATGCCCGGCGTGCTGCGCATCTTTACCGGCAAGGATTTCGAAGGCGTCGGCGGTCTGCCCTGCGGCTGGCAGGTGACGGACCGTTTTGGCGAGGTGATGCAGGAACCGGCACATCCGGTTCTGGCGCAAGGCAAGGTGCGCCATGTGGGCGACCCCATTGCCGCCGTGGTGGCGGAGACCCTGGAACAGGCCCGCGACGCCGCCGAAGCCATTGAGCTGGACATCGAAGAGTTGCCCGCCGTCATCGACATGAAGGCGGCGCTGGAGGACGGCGCGCCCAAGGTGCATGACGATCTGACCTCAAATCTTTGTTATGACTGGGGATTTGTCGAGGAGAACAAGGAGGCGGTGACCAAGGCCTTTGAGGAGGCGGCGCATGTGACGACGCTGGAGCTGGTCAACAACCGCCTGATCGCCAACCCGATGGAGCCGCGCGTGGCAGTGGGGGATTTCAACCGCGCCACCGGCGACAGCACGCTTTATACCACCAGCCAGAACCCGCATGTGATCCGCCTGTTGATGGGGGCATTTGTGCTCGGCATCCCGGAACACAAGCTGCGGGTGGTGGCGCCGGATGTGGGCGGCGGCTTTGGCACCAAGATCTTTCACTACGCGGAGGAGGCCTTTTGCACCTTTGCCGCCAAGGCGCTGAACCGGGCGGTGAAATGGACCGCCTCGCGCAGTGAGGCGTTCATGTCCGACGCCCATGGCCGCGACCATGTGACAAAGATCGAACTGGCGCTGGACGCCGATAACAACTTTACCGCGCTGCGCACCGATACCTACGCCAATATGGGGGCGTATCTCTCGACCTTCGCGCCCTCGGTGCCGACCTGGCTGCATGGCACGCTGATGGCGGGCAATTACAAGACGCCGCTGATCTATGTGAACGTCAAGGCGGTGTTCACCAATACGGTGCCGGTGGATGCCTATCGCGGGGCCGGACGGCCCGAGGCGACCTTCCAGCTGGAGCGGGTGATCGACAAGGCGGCGCTGGAGCTGGGCGTCGATCCTATTGCGCTCCGGCGGCAGAATTTCATCACCGAGTTCCCCTATGCCACGCCGGTGGCGGTGGAATATGACACCGGCGATTACGTGGCGACGATGGACAAGCTGGAAGAGGTCGCTGACCTGGCCGGTTTTGCCGCGCGGCGCGCCGAGAGCGAGAAAGCTGGCAAGCTGCGCGGGCTGGGGGTGAACTGCTATATCGAGGCCTGCGGCATTGCGCCTTCGCAGCTGGTTGGCCAGCTGGGCGCGCGGGCCGGGCTTTATGAGAGCGCCACGGTGCGGGTCAATGCCACCGGCGGTATCGTGGTGATGACCGGCAGCCACAGCCACGGGCAGGGGCATGAGACGTCGTTTCCGCAGGTGATTTCCGAGATGATCGGCATCCCCGAGGATATGATCGAGATCGAACATGGCGACACCGCCAATACGCCGATGGGCATGGGCACCTATGGCTCGCGCTCGCTCGCCGTGGGGGGCTCTGCCATGGTGAAGGCGACCGAGAAGATCATCGCCAAGGCCAAGAAGATCGCCGCCCATCTGATGGAGGCGTCAGATGCGGATGTCGAGCTGAAGGATGGGCAGTTCTCGATTGCGGGCACCGATAAATCCGTGGCCTGGGGGGATGTGACCCTGGCGGCCTATGTGCCGCATAACTATCCGCTGGAGGAGATCGAGCCGGGGCTGGAGGAGACGGCATTCTATGACCCGTCAAATTTCACCTATCCGTCGGGCGCCTATGCCTGCGAGGTGGAGGTGGATCCGGAGACCGGCAAGGTCAGCATCGAGCGCTTTGCCGCGGCGGATGATTTTGGCAATATCGTCAACCCGATGATCGTCGACGGTCAGGTGCATGGCGGTATTGGTCAGGGCATCGGTCAGGCGCTTCTGGAGGGCTGCGTCTATGACGAGGATGGGCAGCTTCTGTCCGCGAGCTTCATGGATTACGCCATGCCGCGGGCCGATGATGTGCCCTTCTATCAGGTGGATCATTCCTGCCAGACGCCCTGCACCCATAACCCGCTGGGGGTCAAGGGCTGTGGCGAGGCAGGCGCGATCGGCTCGCCGCCGGCGGTGGTCAACGCGGTGGTCAATGCGCTGCGCTCGGCGGGCAAGGATGTGACCCATATCGACATGCCGCTGTCGCCCGCCCGGGTCTGGGCCGCGATGCAGGGATAGAGGGTGGCGGCGGGGGCCAGCCCCCGCACCCCCGGGATATTTGAGAAAAGATGAAAGCCGGTTGGTTTTCAGGGAGAACATGCGATGTATGAGTTTGGATTTACGCGGCCCACGAGTGTTGCCGATGCGGTGGCTGCTATGGGCGAAGAGGATGCGCAGGCGCTGGGCGGGGGGCAGACCCTGATCCCGACGCTGAAGCAGCGCCTGGCGATGCCGGTGACATTGGTGAGCCTGAGCGGCATTGCCGAGATGCAGGGGATCCAGAGTGGCGACGGGCAGCTGGTGATCGGCGGGGCGACGCGTCATGCGGATGTGGCTGCGGGCGCCGGGGCCTATCCGGCGCTGGCGGCGCTTGCGGGTGGTATCGGCGATCCGGCGGTGCGCAACCGTGGCACCATTGGCGGATCATTGGCCAATAACGACCCGGCCGCCTGCTATCCGGCGGCGGCGCTGGCGTCTGGGGCAACCATTGTCACCAACCTGCGTGAGATCGGTGCGGATGAGTATTTCCAGGGGATGTTCACCACTGCGTTGGAGGACGGCGAGATCATCACGGCCGTCAGGTTCCCGCTGCCGGAGGCGGCGAACTATCAGAAGTTCCTTCAGCCCGCGTCGCGCTTTGCCATGGTGGGGGTCTTTGTGGCGAAATTCGCCGATGGGGTGAGGGTCGCTGTCACCGGGGCGTCTGAAGAAGGTGTGTTCCGCTGGGGGGAGGCCGAGGCGGCCTTGAGCGCGAATTTCACCGCTGATGCAATCTCGGGCCTCAGTGTGCCTGCTGACGGGATGATTGGTGATATTCACGGCAGCAAGTCCTATCGCGCGCATCTGGTCGGGGTGATGACCAAACGCGCCGTGGAGGCTGCTGCTTAACCCTGCGGCAAGCGCTGCGACAAGGAGACAAGGCGCAGGATATGCGCCTTGTCTTGGTTGTCTCGGGGGCTGCCGCTCAGCTTGCGGCGAGCGCCGTGATGATGGGGGTGAAATCCGCGGCCTTGAGGCTGGCACCGCCGACCAGCGCGCCGTCGACATTGGCCACGCCAAAGATCTCTGCCGCATTGCCCGGCTTTACCGAGCCGCCATAGAGCAGCGGGATATCCTGGCCGATATCGCCGAAGCGCTGCACCAGCGCGTCGCGCAGGCAATCATGCACCTCGGAGATTTGTTCGAGCGTCGGGATCTTGCCGGTGCCGATCGCCCAGACCGGCTCATAGGCGACGACCAGATTGGTAGCGCTGACAACATCGGGCAGGGAGCCTGCCAGCTGCATACCGACCACCAAGAGGGTCGAGCCCGCCTCGCGTTCCTCCAGGGTTTCGCCAATGCAGACCACCGCCGTGAGACCCGCAGCAATGGCGGCCTCGGCCTTGGCGCGCACGGTGTCGTCGCTTTCACCGTGATCGGCGCGGCGTTCGGAGTGGCCCAGGATGACATGGGAGGCGCCCGCGTCGCGCAGCATCTCGGCGCTGATGTCGCCGGTATGGGCGCCCGATGCGGCGGCGTGGCAATCCTGACCGCCGATGTGGATCGCCCCGGCCTGGGTCGCCGCGCGCGAGAGCAGCGTGGCGGGCGGGCAGATCAGCACCTCGACATCCGCAGGCAGATCGCCCTGGGCCAGGGTCTCCAGCTCGGCGAGGCTCGCGCCGGTGCCGTTCATCTTCCAATTGCCTGCTGCGAGTTTGCGCGCCATGCCGCACCCTTTCTGTTGTTGTGTTGCTTGCCCTTGGTGGTAGCACCGGCGATGGCGCCGGGCAATCAGAACGGGGTCTTGCTGGCGGCCCTGCCCATGAAAAAGGGCCCGCGTGGGGCCCTGATCAGAATGTGCTGTGATGGCGTTGTTTCGCGCGCTTATTGGCCGCCAACCTTGAAGGAGATCGACTCGCCGCAGCCGCAGGCGTCCGCGACATTGGGGTTGTTGAACTTGAAGCTCGATTCCAGCAGCGTCGTTTCATAGTCGATTTCGGTGCCAAAGAGGAACATCTGCGCCATTGGCGCGATCAGCACCCGGGCGCCGTCCTGTTCGACGACTTCGTCGTTGGGGTCGGGCTGGTCGACATATTCCATGGTGTATTCCATGCCCGCACAGCCGCCTTTCTTGACGCCGATACGCAGGCCCGCATGGCCCGCGCTCTCCATCAGCTTGGAGATCTGCGCGGCGGCGCGGGGGGTCATGGTGACAGCTTGTTTGCCGGGGATGGCGAACATGGGAGGGCTCCGTTTCTATGTCCTCCTAAAGGTAAGGAGGACGCATGGGTGCGACAAGGGGCGGGCTGTGGATTACATGAAGCCGAGTTCGAGGCGGGCCTCGTCGGACATCATATCCATGCCCCAGGGCGGCTCCCAGGTGAGTTCGACATCGACGCTTTTGACACCATCCACGGGCGAGATCGCATCGACGATCCAGCCGGGCATATCGCCTGCCACGGGGCAGCCGGGCGCGGTCAGGGTCATGATGATTTTCACGTCGTTTTCGTCTGAGATATCAACGGTGTAGATCAGTCCCAGCTCGTAGATGTTTACCGGAATTTCAGGATCATAGACAGTGCGGCAGGCATCGACCACCGGCTCATAGAGCGGATGGGACACGGAGGAGGGCGCGATCAGGGGCGCGCCTTCGAGCGGTTCGGATGCTTGGGTCATTGGGGCCTCGGTCAGGGTTTCTGACGGATTATATAGGGATTATGGCGGGCGGGGTCCAGTGGGGGCGTGCCGGAGGAGGCGAGCAAGCCTGCGAGGGACGCTCCCCCTCGCGCGCCCCGAGGTATTTCGGGCAAGGTGAAAGCTCAGTCGTTGATGTCCGTATCAAAGGTTTTGACCTGGCCCCTGGGCAGAGCAAAGAGGCGTTTGAGCAGGAGCCAGGCGGCCAGCGACAGGGCCGCGAAGAGCAGGAGCAGGAGCGGCAGCGAGGGGGCCATACCGATCAGGAGCAGGACTGCCGCGCCCGCGGCACCGATGGCAAAGCCGAGAAAGATGAAGCCCGGCGCGAGGATTTCGATGATCGCCAGCGTTAGGGCCAGGGCGCCCCAGATCCACCAGAGGGACCAGAGCGCGCTCATCAGGATTTGCCCTTCAGCATGTTGAAGGCATTGCCGAAGGCCTCCAGCGCGTTGGCGGGCACCAGGATGGTTTGCTTGCCGTCGCCGGTGCCAAGCGCGTTGAGCGCCTCGACCTGTTTCAGGGCGACCTGGTATTGCGCGGCGGCGAGGCCGTTTTCGGCGATAGCCTTGGCGACCGCCTCAGTGGCGTAGGCTTCGGCGTCGGCCTGAATACGGCGGGCCTTGGCGGTTTGCTCGGCGGCATAGAGATCGGCATCGGCCGCGAGTTCGACGGCGCGTTTCTTGCCTTCGGCCTCGGTCACCTGGGCGCGGCGGGCGCGCTCGGCGTTGAGCTGTTGCAGCATGGCGTCGCGGGTGGCCTGATCGAGGTTCACGTCCAGGATCTCGGCGCGGGTGACCTCGATCCCCCAGTCGTCCACCGCGCTTTCGACGCTGTGCTGGATCTGGCCGATCAGCTGCGAGCGGTTGGATTGCACCTCGTCCAGATCCATCTTGCCGATCTCGGCGCGCACGATCCCGGCGACGGTTGTAGCGATGGCGCCGTCTACGTCACGGATCCGGTAGACGGTCTTTTCCGGCTCCAGAATGCGGTAAAACACCGAGGTGTCGATCTGCACCAGCACGTTGTCGCGGGTGATGGCGTCCTGGCTGGCATTGGGCAGCTGGCGCTCCAGGATGGAGACCTTGTGGCGCACAATATCGAGAAACGGCACGATAAAGTTGATGCCGGGACCCAGCACCGCGCGCAGCCGGCCAAAGCGTTCGACCACGAATTTTTCCGATTGAGGGACGATGCGCACGCCCTTCAGAACCACGAGGATCAGGAAGACCGCTCCGAGGATGAAGAGGATATTGCTTGAGAGCGCGTTGGTCAGGTCTTGTTCGGTCATGGGGCAGCATCCGGGATGAAGAATGGGATGCGAAGAGCGTTCCCCCCTGGCGCGTCGCGGGTCAAGGGGGAAAGCCATGTCATTTCGCGCAGAGCGCCTATTCCGCGGTGCCCTCCAGAGCCTTGCGGCTGCGCAAGGGGGTAGGGCGCACATTGGCTTCGATCTCGTCGTGGATCAGTGAGGAGATGTTTTTCGCGGAGGTCTTCTCGATCCCCTCCAGCCCCGGCGAGGAGTTCACCTCCAGCACCTTGGGACCACTGTCGGAGCGCAACAGATCAACGCCCGCAACGCCAAGGCCGAAGCATTTGGCGGCGCGGATCGCGGTCATCCGCTCTTCCTTGGTGATGCGCACCGAGACGGCGCTGCCGCCCAGATGCAGGTTGGAGCGGAAATCCCCCTCGGCGCCGGAGCGTTTCATCGCTGCCACCACCTTGGAGCCGATCACGAAACAGCGGATATCGACCCCGGCGGCCTCTTTCACAAATTGCTGCACCAGAAAGTTGGCCTTGAGGCCGCGAAAGGCGGTGATCACGGAATCGGCGGCCTTTCTGGTTTCCGCCAGCACCACGCCCTTGCCCTGGGTGCTTTCCAGCAGCTTTACGATCAGCGGCGCGCCGCCGACGATGTCGATGAGCGCCGAAGTGTCCTTGGGCGAGGCGGCAAAGGCGGTGGGGGGCATGCCGATCTTGGAGCGCGCCAGCAACTGATGCGCGTGCAGCTTGTCGCGGCTGGCGGTGATGCCCTCGCTGCCATTGATGCAATAGGTGCCGAGGGTTTCGAACTGGCGCAGGAGCGCGGTGCCATATTGGGTCACCGATGCGCCGATGCGCGGAATCACCGCGTCATAGCGGGGCAGGCGTTTGCCGTCATAGTGGATTTCGGGCGCCAGCGCGTTGATCGACATATAGCAGCGGGTGGTGTCGATCACCTCGACCGTATGGCCACGCTTTTCGCCTTCTTCCACCAGCCGTCGGGTGGAATAGTTGTTTTCCCGGCTCAGCACCGCGATGCGCAGGGCGCGGTTGGGCGCCTTGCGGCGGATCGCAGGGGTGGCGTAGACGGAATAATCCAGCTCCGGCTGGCAATAGCGCTCGGCGGGCACCACGGCGATGGTTTCGTTCAGCGCTTGCCGTCCCAGCAGCATATGCAGCGCCATGCCGCGCCGATCCGTCAGCGTAACCTCGACCGGCCAGGTCTCGCCGCCGATCTCCAGGTTGGTTTCGATCACATAACGCATTTCGCGCTCGCCGTTAGAGGAGGCCACCTCGCGCCGGTCCTTGATCTCCGCCGAGCAGGGGATCAGCAGATCTTCGCGTCCCGGAATCGGATGCACGGTGAATCGCACCTTGGGGGCCTTTTGCGGGCCGAAGGTTTCGATATCGGTCGCATGCAGCGCAGAGGTCCGCGCACCGGTATCTACTTTCGCGCGCAGGGCAGGCAGGCCAAGATCCGGCAACCGGACCCATTCCTCCCATCCAAGACGCAGGGCTGGTTGGGGGTCATCTGTGGACATAGGAGCGCCTCCTTGGCATTAGGTGTGAATCACCACCGGGGTGATGCGCAGACTGACGCAGGAACATCAGATGGCAGAGCTTTTCAACTTTGAAATGACGGCAACGGACGGCAAAGCGAGAACCGGCGTGATTCACACGCCGCGTGGGGATATTCGCACGCCCGCGTTCATGCCGGTGGGCACCGCCGCCACGGTGAAGGCAATGATGCCCGAAAGCGTGCGCGCGACGGGGGCCGATATTCTCCTGGGCAATACCTATCACCTGATGCTGCGCCCCACCGCAGAGCGCATCGACCGTCTGGGCGGCTTGCACAAGTTCATGAACTGGGACCGCCCGATCCTGACCGATAGCGGCGGATTTCAGGTGATGTCGCTGGCGGGGCTGCGCAAGCTCACGGAAAAGGGCGTGACCTTCAAATCCCATATCGACGGCTCCAAGCACGAGCTGACGCCCGAACGCTCGATGGAGATCCAGCGGCTGTTGGGCTCTGACATCGTGATGTGTTTTGACGAATGCCCGGCGCTGCCGGCGGATCGTGACCGCATCGCCGAGAGCATGCGCCTGTCGATGCGCTGGGCGGAACGCTCGCGCGAGGCCTTTGGCGACCGGCCGGGGCATGCGCTTTTTGGCATCATGCAGGGCGGGCTGGAGCGCGACCTGCGCGAAGAAAGCGCCGAGGCGCTGAAAAACATCGGCTTTGACGGTTACGCGGTCGGTGGCCTTGCGGTGGGCGAGGGGCAGGCGGCGATGTTTGACTGTCTGGATTACGCGCCCGACATGCTGCCGCAGGACAAGCCGCGGTACCTGATGGGCGTGGGCAAGCCCGATGATATCGTCGGCGCGGTGGCGCGGGGCATCGACATGATGGATTGCGTGTTGCCGTCGCGCTCGGGTCGTACCGGGCAGGCCTTTACCCGCCATGGTGTGGTCAACATCAAGAACGCCCGCCATCAGGACGATCCGCGCCCGCTGGACGCCGACTGCGGCTGCCCGGCGTGCAGCAAATATTCCCGCGCCTATCTGCATCACGTCTTCAGGGCGAACGAGATGATCTCCGGGATGCTTTTGACCTGGCATAACCTGCATTACTTTCAGGACATCATGGCGGGCATGCGCGAGTCAATCGCGGCGGGAACATTTGACGCCTGGCAGAAGGATTTTCACGCAAACCGCGAGATGGGCGATATCGAGCCGCTCTGAGGCCGATTTGCCGGGCGTGCGTCGCGGCGGGAGTGCGGCGGTGGTCGCGCTATGCGAGAACCTTGCGTCACTATTGCAGCTTTTGCATGCAATGTTGCCTTTTCCAAAGGTTACCGTCGGGTTACGCGTGAAAGCGGGCGCTGCATTTTTTGCGATCGATGCCTGATTTTTCCGCTGGTTTTGCCGCAGATCCGGCGCGTGGTGCAGGCTGCTTCCCGGATCGTGATTTCCAGCAAAGTGAAGGCAAAGTGCCCTTGTGGTCCCCTGCGGGGACGGGCATGCTCTTCACAACAGCATGTGGCGGCTGGTTGAAAAATATTAACCGGCTGACCAGATAAAGACAGTCAAAGAGGAGATGACCGTGGCTGCCGAATCCGGGGCCGGGCCGTCTTGCCAAGAAAAAGGACCGAGTATGCAAGAGCCTCTCAATTCCTCCTACCCCGTTCTGCCGTTGCGCGACATCGTGGTCTTCCCCCACATGATCGTGCCGCTGTTCGTGGGCCGGGAGAAGTCGGTGCACGCCCTTGAAGAGGTGATGTCCGACGACAAGCAGATTCTCTTGTCCAGCCAGGTTGACCCTTCCGAGGACGACCCGGATCAGGACGGGATCTACCGCACCGGCGTGCTGGCCAATGTGCTGCAACTGCTGAAACTGCCCGATGGCACCGTCAAGGTGCTGGTCGAAGGCCAGCGGCGGGTGAAGATCACCGAGTTTCTCGACAATGACAGTTTCTTCGAGGCCCGCGCCGAGGCGCTCTCGGAGATGCCCGGCGATGTGACCACCACCGAGGCGCTCTTGCGCACTGTCGGCGACGAGTTCGAGCGCTATGCCAAAGTGCGCAAGAACATCCCCGAAGAAGCGCTGACCGCCGTGGGCGAGACCACCGAGCCGGCCAAGCTGGCGGATCTGGTCGCCGGTCACCTCGGCATCGAGGTGGACCGCAAGCAGGAACTGCTGGAAACCCTCTCGATCAGCGAGCGGCTGGAAAAAGTCTATGCGCTGATGCAGTCGGAACTCTCGGTGTTGCAGGTCGAAAAGAAGATCAAGACCCGCGTCAAAACCCAGATGGAAAAGACCCAGCGCGAATATTACCTGAATGAGCAAATGAAGGCCATTCAGAAGGAGCTGGGCGACGGCGAGGACGGCGCTGGCGAAATCGCCGAACTGGAAGAGAAAATCGCCGGGACCAAGCTCTCGAAGGAGGCCAAGGAAAAGGCCGAGGCCGAGATCAAGAAGCTCAAGAACATGTCGCCCATGTCGGCCGAGGCCACCGTGGTGCGCAACTATCTCGACTGGATGCTGTCGATCCCATGGGGCACCAAATCCCGTGTCAAAAAAGACCTGAACCGCGCGCAGGAGATCCTCGATGCGGATCACTACGGGCTGGAAAAAGTCAAGGAGCGCATCGTCGAATATCTCGCAGTGCAGCAGCGCTCGGCGAAACTCAAGGGGCCGATCCTCTGCCTCGTCGGCCCTCCGGGCGTGGGTAAAACCAGCTTGGGTAAATCCGTTGCCAAGGCAACCGGGCGCGAGTTCATTCGCATTTCGCTCGGCGGTGTGCGTGACGAATCCGAGATCCGCGGCCACCGCCGGACCTATATCGGCTCGATGCCCGGCAAGATCATCCAGGCGCTGAAAAAGGCCAAGACCAGCAACCCGCTGATCCTGCTCGACGAGATCGACAAGATGGGCCAGGATTTCCGGGGCGACCCGGCGAGCGCGATGCTGGAGGTGCTGGACCCGGAACAGAACGCCACCTTTGTGGATCACTATCTGGAGGTCGAATATGACCTTTCCAACGTGATGTTCCTGACCACGTCGAACAGCTACAACATGCCCGGCCCGCTCCTGGACCGGATGGAGATCATCCCGCTCTCGGGCTATACCGAGGACGAAAAACGCGAGATCGCCAAGCAGCACCTGATTTCCAAACAGGTCAATAACCACGGCTTGAAGGCCAAGGAGTTTGAACTCTCCGACGAGGCGCTGACCGATATCATCCGCACCTATACCCGCGAGGCGGGGGTGCGGAATCTGGAACGCGAAATCGCCAAGGTGGCGCGTAAGGCGCTGACCTCCATCGTCAAGAAAGAGACTGAGAGCGTCAGCGTAACCCGCGACAATCTCGACGATTTCCTGGGCGTGGCGAAGTATCGCTATGGTCTGGCAGAGATGGAGGATCAGGTCGGCGTGGTGACCGGGCTGGCCTATACTTCGGTCGGCGGCGAGCTTCTGTCGATCGAGGCGCTGCGCCTGCCGGGCAAGGGCCGGATGAAGACCACCGGTAAGCTCGGCGATGTGATGAAAGAATCCATCGAGGCCGCGAGCTCTTATGTGCGCTCCGTTTCGCCGCGTCTGGGCATCAAGCCGCCGCGATTTGACAAATGGGACATCCACGTGCACGTGCCCGAAGGGGCCACGCCCAAGGATGGCCCCTCGGCGGGTCTCGCGATGGTGACTTCCATCGTTTCCGTGCTGACCGGCATTCCGGTGCGCAAGGACATCGCCATGACTGGCGAGGTGACCCTGCGCGGCAATGCGCTGGCCATTGGCGGCCTCAAGGAGAAACTGCTGGCCGCACTGCGCGGCGGGATCAAGACCGTTCTCATCCCCAAGGAGAACGAGAAGGACCTGCCGGAGATCCCGGACAACGTCAAAGAAGGGCTGGAGATCATCCCGGTCGAAAACGTCTCTGAGGTGTTGAAGATCGCGCTGGTGCGTACGCCCGACCCGATTGAATGGGACGAAGAAGCCGAAGAAGCCGCCGCCGCAGCCGCCGCGCTGAAAAGTGGTGACAGCAGCGGCGCCACGGCCCACTGACCGTCGCGTATCTGCTGAAATCAAGGGGCGTCCCAATTTGGGGCGCCCTTTTTCGTGGAGCTGGTCACCTGGGCAAATTGCCCCCCACTGCGCCTTAGGCCAAGCATGCTGCACGCTGGATTGGCAACGCAATGCGAGGCTCTGCCTCGCGCTCCGGGATATTTCTCGTTAGAAGAAGCAAGGATGCCGCCCTTCTTCTAACTCCAAATATCCTGGGGTGAATTGGCCCGAGGCCAAGAGGGGCAAAGCCCCTTTCCGTTCTGCTCTGCCGCGTGTGGGCGAGACGAGCTTGTTTTCGGGCCGGCCACTTGCGAACTCTGTGCTATCGCCCCCTCCGCGAGAGGCCATAGAGGAAAATTCCGATATGGCGCAAAAATCTGCATGCGCCCCTCTTGCGAACTGCGAAAGCTGCAGGTAAACACCGGCCTCACGGGTGATTAGCTCAGTGGTAGAGCGCTTCGTTCACATCGAAGATGTCAGGAGTTCAAATCTCTTATCACCCACCACTTTTCCTATTGAAATCATTGATATTTTCGAAGTTACTGCACTTTATTGCAAAGTGCGCCTTGGTTCATTGAACCTAGCGGCACGCTTTCAAGTTCATGAAGTCCAGGACATTCACGGCGTCGCTCATGTGTTCTGGCAAATATCGTCCGTAAGTCGAGAACGTGACGGCTGTATTGCTGTGGCCGAGAACTTGGCTCACTTTTTCCAGCGTGACGCCGCTGGCCAGCATTGTCACAGCAGCTGTGTGCCTGAGATCGTGGATCCGCACATGCCCAACCTTTGATCTGGTCACGGCACCCTGAAACCCTTTGCGGATCGACTTGATCTGTCCGCCGGCATACTCAACGACATACTCAGATAGTGCGGCACGGTAAGCCACATCCAGCGCGGCGCGGGTACTAGGATTCATCGGCACTACGGCTCGTCCTTTCCTGGTCTGGGAATCTTCGAGCCGCAGATTGATGGTCCCTCGGTCAAAATCGACACGATCCCATGTGAGGTCCAGAACGGCGCCAACCCTCCCTGCGGTTCCGAGAAGCAGGATGAGAGCGAGTCTGATGTGAGGCTCGATCGCGCCATCTATCAGTGCGCGGGCTTCGCCAGCGGAGAGGATGCGCTTGTCCGTCTGAGGTTTCGCTGGGCGCCAGATCTTCGGAGAGGACTCGATCATTCTTGTATCGCAAGCGAACCTTAGGTAATCCCCCCCGATCTTAAGGGGATGCGGAAGTAGAATTTTCTCGGCAGGATGAACGAGGAGATTCCGATGAAGA
>NZ_JAATOX010000065.1 GCF_011806385.1 Phaeobacter sp. HF9A
GGAAGCGCGGTCGCCAACAGAGCTTCAGCGATGCCGCGATCCAGGCCTGCCTGACGATGAAGGTGCTCTTTGGCATGCCTCTGCGACAGACGACGGGGTTCGTTCAGAGCCTCTTGCGCCTGGTCGGGCTGGACTGGACCGTGCCGGACTTCAGCACGCTCTGTCGCCGCCAAAGGGCGCTGAACGTGAATACACGGCACTTGGAATCCCCGTCACAGAGCCCGTAGAGTAAGTCCGTTCGGGGAAGGAGGAAGCTCGCACATCAGCCGATTTGTGCAACAAGGCCGAGAAGGGTGATAACGTATTGATGTTGTTAGGGAGGCTTTTGTGCAGGTTTGAGAAATATTTAGATGATTGTAATATGTTGACGCGGTCTCCAAAACCGTAGGTAGCGGGTTCGAACCCTGCTGCCCCTGCCATTTCCAGACAAACGCCAGTTTCAATAATCCCCAGAGGCGCTGTTCCTTTGGTGTTCTGCTGGCTGCGCCCCTGTCAGGGCGCAATCGACAGATGTTCTGGCGCCAGGCCCATGCGCCAGCGATCATAGGCGATATCAAGGGCTTGCTCCAGGTTGCGGCTGTAGCCCGCTGTGTCGAAGAGCGGCGCGCTGTCGCGTTGCTGCGCGAGTTTGTTGCGAAGGCTGCGCAGCTCCTCGGGGGTCTGCGCCAGGTGAAGCGCGCGGGCCTCGTAGTCGCTTTCGCTGTCCGCGATCATTTCGTGCAGGCCGGCCGCGCTCAGCAGGCTGGCGGCAACGCGGGCGGCGAATTGCTTGCCCGGCAATGTCAGCACCGGCAGCCCGGCCCAGAGCGCATCGCTACAGGTGGTATGGGCGTTGACCGTGAAGGTATCGAGAAAGAGGTCCGCGCGTTGCAGGCGGGCAAGGTGGTCGTCTTGCTCCATCTTCTCGGCAAAGATCAGGCGGTCCGGCGCGACGCCCCGGGATTTGGCGGCGGCGCGCAGATTGGCCTCGGACTCGGCGCCACCGGACAGCAGCCAGAGCACGCTGCCCTTTACCTGAGTCAGCAGGCGCATCCAGATGTCGAGTTCGCGCGGGGTAATCTTGTAGCAATTGTTCAGGCAGCAGAAGACAAAGCCATCTTCGGGCAGGCCGCAGTCGGCGCGGCTGAGGGTTTGCGGCGCGATGGCGCGTTGATTGTCGTTGGGCTGATAGCTGTGAGGCATGCGAATCAGGTGTTCATCGAAGTGACGTTCGCTGCCCGGCGGGCTGACCACGGAATCGGTGATCAGATAATCCATCGCCGGGGTGCCCAGGGTGCCGGGAAAGCCCAGGTAGGAGATATGCACCGGGGCCAGACGCTCGGCAAAGATGGCGCAGCGGGAATGGCCGGTGAAGCCCTTGAGATCAATGGCGATATCAAGATCCTGCGCCCTGGCGACCTCGATCAGCTGCTTGTCGGAGAGGCCGAAGCAGTCGTGGAAATGATCCGCATAGGCGCGGGCGGTGGCGCGCATCTTGTCGTCGCGGGGCGCGCCGTAGGAGAAGGCGTGGATTTCAAAGCGGCTCTTGTCGTGGCTGCGCAGCAGGCCGCCGAGGAGATACATGGTGGCATGATCGTGGAAATCGGCGGAGAAATAACCGACCTTCAAGCGCTCGGGGCGCGCATCAGGGCGCGATTTTAGCGTCGGGGCGGCCTGCGTCAGGGGGAAATGGGTTCTGGCATGGGCCTGAATTCGGACGCGCAGCAGGTCGGGGTTGTCCTCCAGCATGAGCGCGGCGAAGGGCTGGATCGCGGCGTCGCGCAGGCCGAGCTGACGGCGATGGGTCTGATATTCCTCGATCCAGCGAAAATCATTCAGCATGGCCATCGCGTGGAGCTTGTAGCTGCGGGCGCGGTCGTCATCGGGTTTCTGAGCGAGAACCTTTTCAAATTCCGCGACGGCGCTGACAAATTCACGATCATTGCACAGCAGCTGGGCATGGTTGAAGCGCGCCTGACGCAAGTCGGGGTCCAGGCGCAGCGCCGTCTGATAGAGCTCGCGGGCCTTTTCATCGTTGCTGAGGCTGATTTCCGTATTGGCGTAATTGTAGAACAGGATGCCATTGTCCGGCGCCAGGGTGCAGGCGCGCTCCAGCAGATGACGGGCGGCATCGGGGCGCCCGGTGGCGGAGAGAAAACTGGCGTAGTTGTTCAGGAGGCTGACATCAGTGTCATCAAGGCGCAGGGCGATGCCAAAGTGGCTGTCGGCGTCCTGAGTGCGGCCTTGGGCGGCATAGACTTCGGCCATGCCGACATGCGCCTTGGGCAGTGCCGGCGCGAGCTCCTGTGCCTTGTTGAGGCAAGTCAGCGCATCGTCAAAGTTGTTCTTGCGGGCAAGGGCGAGGCCCATCATCGTCCAGAGGAAGGCGGAGGTTTTGAAGTCTTTCAACAGCCGCGAGCAAACCGAGGAGGTCTCGTCGAACTTCCCCGCGTTGAATACGGTCGCGATTCGCTCGATCAGCTCGGCGGGCAGCGGGTCGGCATAGCGCGCTGGCGCGTCGTCACCTTCGGGGCAGAGGGGGGCGGCGTTCAATACGCCCAGTGGCATCTCGATCGGCGGCTGTGGTGAATGTGCGAGGGGCATGACGTTCTGTCTCTCTGCAAATTGACTCTGGGGCGCTGGTCATGGCGGACCAGAGCGCAAGCAGACCATTCTGGCTGCCTGAGGCCAGTAGTGAAACCGAATGCTTAATATTGAATTGAGTGCGACGAACCGGGGCAGGCAGGCGTGGGCCTTGAATTCGGCCGGACAGTCGGTTAAGTGGCCTGTCAGTCGACAAGAGAAAGTGTGAAAGCCCTATGGCCACCATCAATCCCGTTCAGTTCATCCAGCAGGTGCGCGCCGAAGTCGGCAAGGTTGCCTGGCCGAACCGCCGCGAAGTTCTGCTGACCACGGTCATGGTGTTTGTCATGGCGGCCTTGATGGGTCTGTTCTTTGCGCTGGTGGACCTGCTGATCCGCACCGGGCTGAACGGTATCCTCGGGATGTTCGGTTAAGACACAGCTATCTGCCGGGCTTGCCTCTTGATATTGGGGGCACAGGGCGGTAGGTCATCCGACACTGGAAGAGGCGTGCGGCGATTCGCACGCCGATTTTTGTTGGGCCGCAGCCAAAGGCTGTAAAAGAGATATTTCGCGGGGCGACCCGCAGCGAACACAAGGACGATCAGGTTCATGGCGAAACGGTGGTATTCGGTCAGCGTTCTTTCGAACTTCGAAAAGAAAATCGCAGAGCAGATTCGCGCCGCGGTCGAAGAGCAGGGCCTTGAGGATCAGATCGACGAGGTTCTGGTTCCGACCGAGGAAGTGATCGAGATCCGCCGGGGCAAGAAAGTCTCCACCGAGCGCCGCTTTATGCCCGGTTACGTGCTGGTGCATATGGAGATGTCCGACAAGGGCTATCACCTGATTTCCTCCATCAACCGGGTCACCGGTTTCCTCGGCCCGCAAGGCCGCCCGATGCCGATGCGCGATGCCGAGGTTCAGGGCATCCTGGGTCGCGTGCAGGAAGGCGAAGAGACGCCGCGGACGCTTATCAGCTTTGAGATAGGCGAGCGGGTCAAGGTCAACGATGGCCCCTTCGAGGATTTCGACGGGATGGTCGAGGGCGTCGACGACGACAATCAAAAGCTCAAGGTTACCGTGTCCATCTTTGGTCGCGAAACCCCGGTGGAGCTGGACTTCACGCAGGTCACCAAGCAGGGCTGACAAGCCCCCTCGGACTGGAATTCATGGCGCCGCGTTGCATCTGCACCGCGGCGTTTTTGTTTGGCGGGTGAGCGGGAGGAAGCTGCCTTTGGTTTCTTGCAGGCCAACGTCGGCTTTTGTGCTGCCAAGCGATTTGCACTCCTCCAAGTTCAATATAAATACCTTCATATGACTATCGTAGATTTATGCCTTCTGACTGAAACGACAATCGTCTGGATGACGAGGGAGATGGCTTTCGAACGTGTTCCGGTAACAGGCGAATTTGTGCGGATCGATGCAGGCGGATTGTTGCCCCAAGTTGTAACCGAAGTCGTTCATGATGTTGATGGGTCGGCACGAGTTGTCTTGGGCGTCACCCGAAATCCGGAGGGCAAAGTTGATTTCTGGGAAACTGAGGCTGACCTAGCGGACGACGTGTCAGAGCTTCAAAACGAGGGATGGAGACTTGCGTCCAAGAAGCCAAATACGGTGTGGAAAAAGTGAGGCTAGCTTGATGCTTGTACTCGGGAGCTGATATTGGGTAATCTTGCAGCATCCGGTAGGTTCGGGCTCGGAGCGGCTATTCCGCTTTGCGGCCTCGCCCACTTGCCAACCTCTGCGTTCCCCTGTAGATGCCGCTTCTATCGTCTTCGGGCGAGATTCTCTCGTGGGAGATGAAAGGATCGCGATCCTGACATCGCTACCACGCAACGCATAACCGGGTGGAACGCGTTCCACCTTTGTTGAAAGGAAAACCACATGGCTAAGAAGCTGGTTGGTTCGATGAAATTGCAGGTCCCCGCGGGCCAGGCAAACCCCTCCCCGCCGGTTGGTCCGGCGCTGGGTCAGCGCGGCATCAACATCATGGAATTCTGCAAGGCGTTCAACGCCAAGACCGCAGATATGGAGCAAGGCGCCCCTTGCCCGACCGTGATCACCTACTATCAGGACAAATCCTTCACCATGGACATCAAGACGCCGCCCGCGTCTTATTACCTGAAGAAGGCTGCGAACCTGAAATCCGGTGCGAACAACCCGAGCCGCGAAGTCGCTGGCACGGTCACTGCCGCGCAGGTGAAAGAGATCGCCGAAGCGAAGATGAAAGATCTGAACGCGAACGATATCGAAGCCGCGATGCAGATCATCCTGGGCTCCGCCCGCTCCATGGGCATCGAGGTGAAGTAAGATGGCAAAGCTCGGTAAACGTACCCGCGCAGCGCGCGAAGCCTTTGCAGGCAAATCGAACCTCACCGTCGAGGAAGCCGTCGCACTGGTGAAGGCAAACGCCAACACCAAATTCGACGAAACCATCGACATCGCGATGAACCTGGGCGTTGACACCCGTCACGCGGACCAAATGGTGCGCGGCGTTGTTGGCCTGCCCAACGGCACCGGCAAAACCATGCGCGTTGCTGTCTTCGCACGTGGCCCCAAAGCCGAAGAAGCCCAAGCGGCTGGCGCGGATATCGTTGGCGCAGAAGACCTGATGGAAACCATCCTGTCCGGTAAGATCGAGTTTGATCGCTGCATCGCAACCCCGGACATGATGCCCGTCGTTGGTCGTCTCGGTAAGGTCCTCGGCCCGCGCAACCTGATGCCGAACCCCAAAGTTGGCACCGTGACCATGGACGTGAAAACCGCCGTGGAAGCTGCCAAAGGTGGTGAAGTTCAGTTCAAGGCGGAAAAAGGCGGCGTTGTGCACGCTGGCGTCGGCAAAGCGTCCTTTGACGAAGCCAAGCTGGTCGAAAACGTCAAGGCGTTTGTCTCCGCTGTGGCCAAGGCAAAACCGACTGGCGCCAAAGGCACCTATATGAAGAAAATCGCTCTGTCCTCCTCCATGGGCCCGGGCGTGACTGTTGATGTGGATGGCGCAGTTTCCGAGTAATCGGACCCATCCCCGACGTGATGAAAGGCGGCACCTTGGTGTCGCCTTTTTTTGTGCACGATCCTGAGGTAGATCCGGTCGGTGACGCAAATATGAGAGTGGATGAATGAGCGACGGCCAAGCGCAGATCTGGCGGGTTGGCGCCATAATGAATGAGCCTCTGCGAGAGGTGCTGAAGTTCTGCGCCTGGTATCTGGCGCTTGGCGCCGAAGAGGTGGTGATCTGTTTTGATAACCCCGAGGATCCGGCGCTGACGCTCTTGCAGGATCATCCCCGCCTGCGTTGCATCGCCTGCACGCCGGAGTTCTGGGCGGCGGTGGGGAGTGATGCGCAGGAGCGGTTTGTGCTTCGCCAGAACGCGGCGTTGAGCTGGGTCTATCAGCAATATGACAGCGGCTGGCTGCTGAACGTCGATGCCGATGAATTCCTGTTCCTGGAAGGGCGCAGCGTGGCGGCGTTTCTGGCGGGCGTGCCCGAGGCGCGCCACTCCGCGCGGATCGTGACGGCGGAGCGGATCCTTGTCGCCAGGGAGGATGGCAATACCTATTTCCGCCGCCCGATGGCCTATGAGCTGCGCAAGGCGGTCTATGGCGAAGATGTTGCGCTGTTTGGGCCGCGTCGGGCCGGGCTGGTCGGGCATCCGCAGGGCAAGTCGATCATACGCTGCGGTGTGCCGGGGCTGCGGCTTCGGCAGCATTGGCCGGTGTGGCGGGGGAGGCGCGCGAGGAGGTCGTGGATCACCACCAGGGCGCGCATCTTCTGCATATGATCGGGGCGGATTATGATATCTGGCGCAGCAAGCTTGACTGGCGCTGTGACTCGCGCGGCTTTACCGGCCCGCTGACAGAACGCGTGCAGGCCGCGCTGGCACAGCCGAACCCGGATGTGCCGCTCCGCGCGCTTTTTGCCCGGCTGCATTGCGCGACGCAGGATCTGCTGTCCCGGCTGGAGGCGCATGATTTGCTCTTGGTGTTGCGGATAAACCTGCCTGCGCTGGTCACGGAGTTCTTTGGCGTCTCGCTGGACGATCTGCCCTGAGCGCCCCGGGCAGGTCCTGCTTGCGCCTTGTGAATATGCGCGTCCGCCTTGTTTAGGGGTTGGAAATCTATCCGCTTGGGACTATGTACGGCCCACGGAGCAAAGCGTGCGATTCGTCGCGCGCTTTATTCCTTTTCGTCCAAGAAGGTGGGTGACCTGTCGATCGGGTCTTAATTTCCCTCCCGAGACGGGTAAAGACCAATGAACGATCGAGGGTTTTTTAACCTTCGGGCAATTTTGGCTCAAACCCCGTAAAACGGACTTGACCGCCGGACCCGTCAGGGCCCGGCAGAAAATGAGCCGGGACTTTTGTCCCATAACTTGGAGAGAACTGTGGATAGAGCCCAGAAAGAGAAAGTGGTCGAGGAACTCGGCCAGATCTTCGAAAGCTCTGGCGTGGTGGTCGTAGCCCACTATGTCGGTCTGACAGTTGCTGAAATGCAGGACCTTCGCGCACGTGCTCGTGACGCGGGTGGCTCCGTGCGTGTTGCCAAGAACAGGCTCGCCAAAATCGCCCTTGAGGGTAAGCCGTGTGAAAGCATGTCTGACCTGCTGACAGGGATGACCGTTCTGACCTATTCCGAGGACCCCGTGGCAGCTGCCAAGGTGGCCGAGGACTTCGCCAAGGATAACAAAAAGTTTGAGATCCTCGGCGGCGCAATGGGTGAGACCGCTCTTGACCGCGCAGGCGTTGAAGCCGTGTCGAAAATGCCGTCCCGCGACGAGCTTATTGCTCAGATCGCAAGCTGCATTGGCGCACCTGCTTCCAACATTGCCGGCGCGATTGGCGCACCTGCAAGCAACATCGCAAGCATTCTTTCGACCATCGAAGAGAAGGCGGAAGCTGCGTAAGCGGTTGGTACTGAATGACTGGCGTCGGGTGACAAACACTCACGTTGGAACACACATCTGTAAACGGAAAGAGCTAATACAATGGCTGATCTGAAAGCACTGGCTGAAAGCATCGTTGGTCTGACCCTGCTGGAAGCACAAGAACTGAAAACCATCCTCAAAGACGAGTACGGCATCGAGCCCGCAGCTGGCGGCGCAGTGATGATGGCTGGTCCCGCAGACGGCGGTGCCGCTGCTGAGGAAGAAAAAACCGAATTCGACGTCGTTCTGAAGAACGCCGGCGCGTCCAAAATCAACGTCATCAAAGAAGTCCGCGGCATCACCGGCCTGGGCCTCAAAGAAGCCAAAGAGCTCGTTGAAGCCGGCGGCAAAATCAAAGAAGGCGTGTCCAAGGACGAAGCCGAAGACATCAAAGGCAAGCTGGAAGCAGCTGGCGCCGAAGTCGAGCTGGCCTAAGCCTGCACACGGGGACATTCGAGCGCGAATTCACACTGGATTTTTCCAGGCTGGTTCTGCTCTATAGGCCTCGAAATATTTGGCTGGATCCGGGGAAACCCGGGTCCGGCTGAATCTGTCTCAGAAAGGGGCCTTTTTCACCTGACCCAGGTGGGCCCTTTTTTCAGGCAAGATTCGCTGGATCGGGAGGTCACCATTCGGGACGGTGGCCATGAATTGATCCAAATCGCGCTGTCTCTGACGGGCAAGGTGCCGGGGCCCGGCGGCATCTTGTGTGTTGAGAACTCTGAAAGGTGACATCTGACATGGCTCAATCGTTCCTTGGCCAGAAACGTCTTCGCAAGTACTACGGCAAGATCCGCGAAGTGCTGGACATGCCGAACCTCATCGAGGTTCAGAAATCTTCCTACGACCTTTTCCTGCGCTCTGGCGATGCAGAGCTGCCGCTTGACGGCGAAGGCATCAAAGGCGTGTTCCAGTCGGTGTTTCCGATCAAGGATTTCAACGAAACCTCCGTGTTGGAATTCGTGAACTACGCGCTGGAGCGTCCGAAATACGACGTTGACGAGTGCATGCAGCGCGACATGACCTATGCGGCTCCGCTGAAGGTCACCCTGCGTCTGATCGTGTTTGATGTCGACGAGGACACCGGTGCGAAATCCGTGAAAGACATCAAGGAACAAGATGTCTTTATGGGCGACATGCCGTTGATGACCCCGAACGGCACCTTCATCGTGAACGGCACCGAGCGCGTTATCGTGTCGCAGATGCACCGCTCCCCGGGCGTGTTCTTCGACCACGACAAGGGCAAGACCCACTCCTCGGGCAAGCTGCTGTTTGCCTGCCGCATCATCCCGTATCGCGGCTCCTGGCTCGACTTTGAGTTCGACGCCAAGGATATCGTCTTTGCCCGCATCGACCGTCGCCGCAAACTGCCGGTGACGACGCTTCTGTATGCGCTGGGTCTGGACCAGGAAGGCATCATGGATGCCTACTATCAGACCATCAACTACAAGCTGGAAAAATCCCGTGGCTGGGTTGCGCCGTTCTTCCCGGAACGTGTCCGCGGCACCCGCCCGACCTATGATCTCGTGGATGCCGCCACCGGCGAGATCATCTGCGAAGCCGGCAAGAAAGTTACCCCGCGCGCCGTCAAGAAGATGATCGACGAGGGCAACATCACCGAGCTTCTGGTGCCCTTCGAGCATATCGTTGGCAAATATGTCGCCAAGGATATCATCAACGAAGAAAACGGTGCCATCTATGTCGAGGCCGGCGATGAGCTGACCCTGGAATACGACAAGGGCGGCGACATCATTGGCGGCACAGTCAAGGAACTCCTGGATGCGGGCATCACCGAGATCCCGGTCCTGGATATCGACAACGTCAATGTCGGCCCCTACATGCGCAACACCATGGCAGCGGACAAGAACATGGGCCGCGATACCGCGCTCATGGACATCTACCGCGTCATGCGCCCGGGCGAGCCGCCCACCGTCGAGGCCGCCTCGGCGCTGTTTGACACCCTGTTCTTTGACAGCGAGCGCTATGACCTCTCGGCCGTTGGTCGGGTGAAGATGAACATGCGCCTGGCACTGGACGCAGAAGACACCCAGCGCACCCTGCGCAAGGAAGACATCGTCGCCTGCATTAAGGCGCTGGTGGAGCTGCGCGACGGCAAGGGCGACATCGACGACATCGACCACCTCGGCAACCGTCGTGTGCGGTCGGTGGGCGAGCTGATGGAAAACCAGTATCGCGTTGGCCTTCTGCGTATGGAGCGTGCGATCAAGGAACGCATGTCCAGCGTCGAGATCGACACGGTGATGCCGCAGGATCTCATCAACGCCAAACCGGCGGCTGCCGCAGTGCGCGAATTCTTCGGCTCTTCGCAGCTGTCGCAATTCATGGACCAGACCAACCCGCTGTCGGAAGTCACCCACAAACGCCGTCTCTCGGCGCTTGGGCCCGGTGGTCTGACCCGCGAACGTGCCGGTTTTGAGGTGCGCGACGTGCACCCGACCCACTATGGTCGGATGTGCCCGATTGAAACGCCGGAAGGTCCGAACATTGGTCTGATCAACTCGCTGGCGACCTTTGCGCGGGTGAACAAATACGGCTTTATCGAGACCCCCTACCGCGTGGTGAACAACGGTCAGGTGACCGATGAGGTTCACTACATGTCGGCCACCGAGGAAATGCGTCACACCGTGGCGCAGGCCAACGCCAACCTCGACGAGGACAACCGGTTTGTGAATGACCTCGTGTCGACCCGCCAGTCGGGTGACTACACGCTGGCCCCCAATGAGAGCGTGGACCTGATCGACGTCAGCCCGAAACAGCTGGTATCGGTCGCGGCATCGCTCATTCCGTTCCTTGAAAACGACGACGCCAACCGCGCTCTGATGGGGTCGAACATGCAACGTCAGGCGGTTCCGCTCTTGCGGGCCGAGGCGCCGCTGGTCGGCACCGGCATCGAGGAAGTGGTCGCACGCGACTCCGGCGCGGCCTATATGGCCAAACGGGCCGGGATCATCGACCAGGTCGACGCGCAGCGGATCGTGATCCGGGCAACCGAGGATCTGGAACTGGGTGACGCGGGTGTGGACATCTACCGCATGCGCAAATTCCAGCGCTCGAACCAGAACACCTGCATCAACCAGCGTCCGCTGGTGAAAGTGGGCCAGAAGGTCGAGAAGGGCGAGGTGATCGCCGATGGTCCCTCCACCGATATGGGGGAACTGGCGCTCGGCAAGAACGTGGTCGTCGCGTTTATGCCCTGGAACGGTTACAACTACGAAGACTCCATCCTGATCTCCGAGCGTATCGCACGTGACGACGTCTTCACCTCGATCCACATCGAGGAATTCGAAGTCGCGGCGCGTGACACCAAGCTTGGGCCGGAAGAGATCACCCGCGATATCCCCAACGTCGGCGAGGAAGCCCTGCGCAACCTTGACGAAGCGGGCATCGTCTACATCGGCGCCGATGTGGAGCCGGGCGATATCCTCGTGGGTAAGATCACGCCGAAGGGCGAAAGCCCGATGACGCCGGAAGAGAAACTGCTGCGCGCCATCTTTGGTGAGAAAGCCTCTGACGTGCGCGACACCTCGCTGCGGGTGAAGCCGGGTGACTACGGCACCGTCGTCGAAGTGCGCGTCTTCAACCGCCATGGTGTGGAAAAAGACGAGCGCGCGCTGCAAATCGAGCGTGAAGAGGTTGAGCGTCTGGCCCGTGACCGGGATGACGAGCTCGGCATTCTGGACCGCAACATCTATGCCCGTCTGCGGGACATGCTGATCGGCAAGATCGCTGTCAAAGGGCCCAAAGGCGTACGCGGCAATACCGAGATCACCGAGGATCTGCTGGACAACCAGCTGACCCGTGGCCAGTGGTGGATGCTCGCCCTTGAGGACGAGAAAGACGCCCAGATCCTGGAAGCTCTGAACGAGCAATACGAGGCACAGAAGCGTGCTCTGGATGCCCGTTTCGAGGATAAGGTCGAGAAAGTCCGCCGTGGCGACGACCTGCCGCCGGGTGTGATGAAGATGGTCAAAGTCTTCATCGCGGTGAAGCGCAAGCTGCAACCGGGCGACAAGATGGCGGGCCGTCACGGCAACAAAGGTGTGATTTCGCGCGTTGTGCCGATGGAGGACATGCCGTTCCTCGCGGACGGTACGCCGGTTGACTTCTGCCTCAACCCGCTCGGCGTGCCGTCGCGTATGAACGTTGGTCAGATCCTTGAAACCCACATGGGTTGGGCCGCACGTGGTCTGGGTCTGAAAATCGACGATGCGTTGCAGGACTATCGCCGGACCGGCGATCTGACTCCGGTGCGCGAAGCCATGCATCACGCCTATGGTGATGACGTCTACGACGAAGGCATCGCAAATATGGACGAGGAAACTCTGGTGGAAGCGGCCAGCAACGTCACCCGTGGCGTGCCGATCGCGACGCCGGTCTTTGACGGTGCCAAGGAAGAAGACATCAACGACGCGCTGGTGCGGGCAGGTTTTGATACCTCCGCACAGTCGGTGCTCTTTGATGGCCGCACGGGTGAACAATTTGCCCGTAAGGTCACTGTCGGCATGAAGTATCTGCTGAAACTGCACCACCTGGTCGACGACAAGATCCACGCGCGCTCGACCGGACCCTACTCGCTTGTCACGCAGCAGCCGCTGGGTGGTAAGGCGCAGTTCGGTGGTCAGCGTTTCGGGGAGATGGAGGTCTGGGCTCTGGAAGCTTACGGGGCCGCCTACACTCTGCAAGAGATGCTCACCGTGAAATCGGATGACGTCGCGGGCCGGACCAAGGTCTATGAATCGATCGTCAAGGGCGAGGATAACTTCGAGGCGGGCGTTCCCGAGAGCTTCAACGTTCTTGTGAAAGAAGTCCGCGGCCTCGGCCTGAACATGGAACTCCTGGATGCGGAGGTTGAGGAATAAGGCGCCCAAAAGTTTTTCAAAAACTTTTGCCCGGACTTTTCGAAAAGTCCGGGTGCCCCCTCTGACCCACGCCCGAATTTGAGGATATCAAAATGAACCAGGAACTGACCAACAACCCGTTCAACCCGCTGACGCCGCCGAAGGTCTTTGACGAAATCAAAGTCTCGCTGGCCTCGCCGGAGCGGATCCTGTCGTGGTCCTACGGCGAGATCAAAAAGCCGGAAACCATCAACTACCGTACGTTCAAACCCGAGCGTGACGGCCTGTTCTGCGCGCGTATCTTTGGCCCGATCAAAGACTACGAATGTCTGTGCGGCAAATATAAGCGCATGAAATATCGCGGCGTTGTCTGCGAAAAATGCGGTGTGGAAGTCACGCTGCAAAAGGTCCGCCGCGAGCGGATGGGCCATATCGAGCTGGCCGCGCCGGTGGCGCATATCTGGTTCCTGAAGTCGCTTCCCTCGCGGATCGGCCTCATGCTGGACATGACCCTGCGCGATCTGGAACGCGTGCTCTACTTTGAAAACTACGTTGTCATCGAGCCGGGTCTGACCGACCTGCAATACGGCCAGATGATGACCGAAGAAGAGTTTATGGACGCGCAGGACGCCTATGGCATGGACGCTTTCACCGCCAATATCGGCGCTGAAGCGATCCGCGAAATGCTGGCTGCGATTGATCTGGAAGCCGAAGCCGAGCAGCTGCGTGCCGAACTGGCCGAAGCCACTGGCGAGCTGAAGCCCAAGAAGATCATCAAGCGTCTGAAAGTCGTGGAGTCCTTCCTCGAGTCGGGCAACCGCCCCGAGTGGATGATCATGACCGTGATCCCGGTCATTCCGCCGGAACTGCGCCCGCTGGTGCCGCTGGATGGTGGCCGTTTTGCGACGTCGGATCTCAACGATCTCTATCGTCGGGTGATCAACCGGAACAACCGTCTGAAACGCCTCATCGAGCTGCGTGCGCCGGATATCATTGTGCGCAACGAAAAGCGGATGCTGCAAGAATCGGTTGATGCTCTGTTCGACAACGGCCGTCGTGGCCGCGTCATCACCGGTGCCAACAAGCGCCCGCTGAAGTCGCTGTCCGACATGCTGAAAGGCAAACAGGGTCGCTTCCGTCAGAACCTTTTGGGTAAACGCGTCGACTTCTCCGGTCGTTCGGTGATTGTGACCGGGCCGGAGCTCAAGTTGCACCAATGCGGTCTGCCCAAGAAGATGGCGCTCGAACTCTTCAAGCCCTTCATCTATTCGCGTCTGGAGGCCAAAGGTCTGTCCTCCACCGTGAAGCAGGCGAAAAAGCTGGTGGAAAAAGAGCGCCCCGAAGTCTGGGATATCCTCGACGAGGTGATCCGCGAACACCCGGTGATGCTGAACCGCGCACCGACGCTGCACCGTCTTGGCATCCAAGCCTTTGAACCCACGCTGATCGAAGGCAAAGCCATTCAGCTGCACCCGCTGGTCTGCTCGGCGTTTAACGCGGACTTCGACGGTGACCAGATGGCTGTGCACGTTCCGCTGAGCCTTGAGGCCCAGCTGGAAGCGCGCGTGTTGATGATGTCCACCAACAACGTTCTGTCGCCTGCCAACGGCGCACCGATCATCGTTCCCTCGCAGGATATGATCTTGGGCCTGTATTACCTCACGCTGGAGCGCGAAGGTATGAAGGGCGAAGGCATGGTCTTTGGCAACCTTGATGAGGTGCATCACGCGCTGGACGCCGGTGTTGTGCATCTGCACTCCAAAGTGGTGGTGCGGGTTCCGCAGATCGACGAAGAGGGCAACGAGGTCTTCCAACGCTTCGAGACCACCCCGGGCCGGGCGCGCCTCGGCTCTTTGCTGCCGAAGAACGCCAAGGCACCGTTTGAACTGGTCAACCGTCTGCTGCGTAAACGCGAAGTGCAGCAGGTCATTGATACCGTCTACCGGTACTGCGGTCAGAAGGAATCGGTGATCTTCTGTGACCAGATCATGACCATGGGCTTCCGCGAGGCGTTCAAGGCCGGCATTTCGTTTGGTAAAGACGATATGGTGATCCCGGACAACAAGTGGACCATCGTCGACGACACCCGCGATCAGGTGAAAGACTTTGAACAGCAGTATATGGACGGCCTGATCACTCAGGGCGAAAAATACAACAAAGTTGTGGATGCCTGGTCGAAGTGTAACGACAAGCTGACCGAAGCCATGATGTCCACCATCTCGGCGGTCAAAAAGGCAGAGGATGGCTCCGACATGGAACCGAACTCGGTCTACATGATGGCCCACTCCGGTGCGCGGGGCTCGGTGACGCAGATGCGTCAGCTGGGCGGCATGCGCGGCCTGATGGCCAAGCCGAACGGCGACATCATCGAGACGCCGGTTATCTCGAACTTTAAAGAAGGTCTGACCGTTCTGGAGTACTTCAACTCCACCCACGGTGCCCGTAAGGGTCTGTCGGATACCGCTTTGAAGACCGCGAACTCCGGTTACCTCACCCGTCGTCTGGTGGACGTGGCGCAGGACTGCATCGTGCGCGAGCGCGACTGTGGTACGGATCGTGCGATCACCGCCGAAGCCGCCGTCAACGATGGTGAGGTTGTTTCCTCCATCGGCGAGCGGGTTCTGGGTCGTGTTGCGGCCGAGGATATCAAACGTCCGGGCACCGACGAGATCATCGTGGCCTATGGTCAGCTGATCGACGAACGTATGGCCGATGCCATCGAGGATGCGGGTGTGCCGACGGCACGGATCCGCAGCCCGCTGACATGTGAGGCCGAAGAGGGCGTTTGTGCGACCTGCTATGGTCGTGACCTGGCGCGCGGCACCATGGTCAACTCCGGTGAGGCTGTCGGCATCATCGCGGCGCAGTCGATCGGTGAACCTGGTACGCAGCTGACGATGCGGACCTTCCACATCGGCGGCGTGGCCCAGGGTGGCCAGCAGTCCTTCCTCGAAGCTTCGCAAGAGGGCAAGATCGTCTTTGAGAACACCAACACGCTGGTCAACGCCAATGGCGAAACCCTGACCGTTGGTCGGAACATGAAGCTGATTATCCAGGACGAGCATGGCGAGGAACGTGCCAGCCACAAGCTGGGTTACGGCACCAAGCTGTTCGTCAAGGAAGGCCAGACGGTCAACCGCGGCGACAAGCTGTTCGAATGGGACCCCTACACCCTGCCGATCATCGCCGAGAAACCGGGGACTGCGAAATATGTGGACCTTGTTTCCGGGCTGGCCGTGCGTGAAGAAACTGACGATGCCACCGGCATGACCCAGAAGATCGTGATCGACTGGCGTGCGGCACCGAAGGGCTCTGACCTGAAACCGGAAATCATCCTGGTGGATGAAGATGGCGAACCGGTTCGCAACGATCTGGGCAACCCGGTGACCTATCCGATGTCTGTGGATGCGATCCTGTCCTGTGAAGATGGTCAGAAGATCGAGACCGGTGACGTTGTTGCGCGGATCCCGCGTGAAGGCGCCAAGACCAAGGACATTACCGGTGGTCTGCCGCGTGTGGCCGAATTGTTCGAAGCCCGTCGTCCGAAAGACCACGCGATCATCGCTGAAATTGATGGTTACGTGCGCTTTGGCCGCGACTACAAGAACAAGCGCCGCATCTCGATCGAACCGGCAGATGAGTCCATGGAGCCCGTGGAATACATGGTGCCCAAGGGCAAGCACATCCCGGTGGTCGAAGGCGACTATGTCCAGAAGGGCGACTACATCATGGACGGCAACCCGGCGCCGCATGACATCCTCTCCATCATGGGTGTCGAAGCGCTGGCGAACTACATGATCGACGAAGTCCAGGACGTGTATCGTCTGCAAGGTGTGAAGATCAACGACAAGCACATCGAGGTGATCGTTCGCCAGATGCTGCAAAAGTGGGAGATCTCGGACTCCGGCGAAACCACGCTGCTGAAAGGCGAACACGTGGACAAGCAAGAGTTCGATGCCGCCAACGAGAAGGCGCTGGCCCGGGGCAAACGTCCCGCACAGGGCGAGCCGATCCTGCTTGGTATCACCAAAGCGTCGTTGCAGACACGCTCCTTCATCTCGGCGGCGTCCTTCCAGGAAACCACCCGGGTTCTCACCGAGGCATCGGTGCAGGGCAAGAAGGACAAGCTGGTCGGCCTGAAAGAGAACGTCATCGTGGGTCGTCTGATCCCCGCAGGGACCGGTGGCGCAACCCAGCAGATGCGTCACATCGCACAGGGTCGCGACAATGTCGTGCTTGAGGCTCGTCGCGAAGAGGCCGAAGCCGCCGCAGCCCTTGCTGCACCGATGATGGATGACAGCGGTGCCGATGATGGGGATTTCCTGGTGGAGACCCCGGAAAGCCGTGATTGAGCCGCATCGGTTCTGACATGATTTGAGAAAGCCCCGCGTCCACCGTGACGCGGGGCTTTTTCGTCGCGCGCGCGGGGCACTGCGTCGCTGGTGCTTGGCTCTTGGCAAGAGCGCGGTGGCGTGGTTTCACTGAGGTCACGCATAAATCGGGAGCATCGGGGTGGCGGCTACATTCAACACGGTTGGGGTCATTCGATTTTCGGTGCTGACACCGACGTTTAACGCGGATCGGTTTCCCAGCCTGGATGCGGCGGCGGAGGCGATTTTTGCCGATGACCGTATGGCCCTGCGCCTGCATCTGTTTGAGCGTCTTTGCCTGCCGTCGCTCCTGCGCCAAAGCGACGAGGATTTTCACGTGGTGGTTGCCACGTCGGACCGGATGCCGGCGCGCCACCTGTCCTATCTCAAGGAGCTGCTGGCGCCGCATCGCCAGATCAGCCTGGTGCCGTTTGCGCCAGACAATCACTATGGGATCTTGAAACAAGCCTATGCGAAGGTGCCCAAGCGCGGCGAGAGCCACCGGATCCTGTTTCGGCTCGATGATGATGACGCGCTGGATGGCGCGTTTATTCGCCGAACTAAACGGCTGGCCACTGGTCTGCTGCCGCTGCAACCCACGCCAGAGACGCAATTCGCCATTGCCTATAATCGCGGGATCTATCTGATCAAACGCGAGGGGCAGGCGCCGCAGGTGGTGGACAGCTGCGAACGTGCGCCGCTGTCGGCGGGTACCGTGCTGGTGCGGCCCGCAGAAGGGCGAGCCAATCCCTATCGGTTCAACCACCGCAAGCTTGCCCAGCATTACCCGTTGTTTTCGGATATCTCTGTGCCCTCCTTTATTCGCACGGTCCATTGGGACAATCACTCCACCCCGGCGCTGATGGGGCTGACGGGGCGACAGTCGGAGGTCGGGATTGACCGCGACCTGACGGCGCATTTCGGCCTGACGCTGGCTGAACTGAAGGCGCTTTGAGATGAGCGAGCGTTTGAGCCCGAACCAGCAGGGGGCGCTGCTGATGCTGGGCAGCATGGCGTGTTTCACCTGCAATGATACGCTGGTCAAACTGGTGGGCGAGACTGTGCCGCTCTGGCAGATGGTGACGGTTCGCGGCGCGCTTGCGAGCTTGCTCTTGCTGGGGCTGGCACAGAAGCTGGGCGCGTTGCGGTTTCGCTTTGGGCGTCGCGATTGGGCCTTGGTGCTGGCGCGCTGCGGCGCGGAGATGGGGGCGACCTATTTCTTCCTGTCGGCCCTTTTGCAACTGCCGCTGGCGAATGTGACCGCGGTGTTGCAGATGCTGCCCCTGACGGTGACACTCGCGGCGGCGCTGTTCCTGAAAGAGCGGGTCGGCTGGCGTCGCAGTCTTGCGATTCTGCTGGGGTTTGGCGGCATGCTGTTGATCGTGCGTCCGGGCAGTGCCGATTTTGGCGCGGCGACATTTTACGCGCTTTTGTCGGTGGTCTTGCTGACCCTGCGTGACCTACTGACCCGGCAGATGTCGGCGGCGGTGCCCTCGCTGACAGTGACCTTCCTTGCGGCGTTTTCTGTCATGCTCTTTGGCGTCGGGCTTGGGGCGAGCGCCGGTGAGGGCTGGCAACCCATCGGCCTGCGGGAATATGCGCTTCTGGGCGCGACCTCGGTGCTGATTCTTCTGGCCTATCTCTTTGCGGTGATGACCATCCGCGTGGGCGAGGTCTCTGCCGTGGCGCCGCTGCGCTACACGGGGTTGGTCTGGGCCCTGGTGCTGGGCTGGTTGATCTTTGGGGAGTGGCCCTCGGCGCTGACGCTTCTGGGGGCTGGTATCGTGGTCGCGGCAGGGATGTTCACGCTGCTGCGCGAGCGTCAGGTGGCGGAAAACACCTGACGCACCACATCCTCGCGCAGGGCAAAGCGGGCCTCGAATGCGCCGCGCAGCTCGGGCGTCAGGGGGCTGACCGGCACGGGTTTGACGGGCTTTTGACGCGAGTCATTGGAACTGTGATGCCCGCGCACGAACATCGGCGCATCAGAGAGGGTCACCGTCGGCATGAAGCGCAGGATCTTTTCATGGGCGAAGTTCATGATCGTCTGCGGCGAGCCGCCTTTTACATACATGCCAAGCGCGGCGACATAATAAGGGCGATGGATCTCGGTCGCCCGAATACCGTCCGCGCCGAATTCGGCCACATAGCCCATGTTGAAATCCACCGCGACGGCGCGGTTGCGGGCGATCAGGCCGGGACAATTCGCGATGGTCTGGCGGAGGCGCTCGACGAAATCGACCGAGACCGCATCGTCGTCGTCATAGCGAAATTGCAGGCAGGGCGCGTCCGGGTCGCGGCGCGCGGCGTTCAGAATGTCCTTCATGATCGGGCGTTGCTTGCGGGGCGGGTGTTTTTCGATCCGAAGCTGCGGCATGTCGGCGATCAGATCGCGCAGGCGGCTTTCGTGATGGGGGGGCAGGCTGTCGCCGATGACGATGATCAGTTCAAAATCCGGGTCGGTCTGTTCGCGCAGGCAGGGCAGGGCGACCGCCTCAAAAAGGCGAAAGCGCTCCTCCATGCGAGCCTCGTTGTAGAGGAAGGCCATGCGCTCTTCGATGCTGTCATGTTCGACTTGAAAACCGCCAATTGCAGGATAGGAAAAGCGGCAGAGACCGATCACTTGCATTGGGTATCCTGTCTGGCAGATCATCCGCTGCGACTATGACGCCAGCCGCCCTGCCTTGCAATGCGTCGTGGCCGCTGGCGGCAGGCCCGCTGGGCGTTGCGCCGGGGGCGGGCTGTTGACAAGGGGCGCGACTCTGCATATACGCGCGCTATCCAGCTCCGGGGGAGAAGTCCCCCTTATGCTGTTGTCATATCTGTAGTGGCTCAAGGTCCGGGAACTTTTATCACCCGAACCCTCTGTAAACCCACCGCGACGTTCACCTCGGAATGGGAGCGTTTGCGGTTTTTGCGTTTGCGTAAGTGGCAGATGCAGATGAATTCGCCGCACGTACACCGGGGCATTCCGGGCCACGTGCACTAACATATGTTGCAAAACGGGGAACTTACCGGAATGCCAACGATCCAACAGCTGATCCGCAAACCGCGTCAGCCGAAAATCAAACGCTCCAAATCCATGCACCTGGAGCAGTGCCCGCAAAAACGTGGCGTCTGCACCCGTGTCTACACCACCACACCGAAGAAACCGAACTCCGCTATGCGGAAAGTGGCCAAGGTTCGCCTGACCAACGGTTTTGAAGTGATCTCCTACATCCCGGGTGAATCCCACAACCTTCAGGAACACTCCGTGGTTCTGATCCGTGGCGGCCGGGTAAAAGACCTTCCGGGTGTCCGTTACCACATCCTGCGTGGTGTTCTGGATACCCAGGGCGTTAAAGACCGTAAGCAGCGTCGCTCCAAATACGGCGCGAAGCGTCCTAAGTAAGAAGAAGGATAAACAAAGATGTCCCGTCGTCACGCTGCAGAAAAACGCGAGATCCTGCCCGACGCCAAGTTCGGCGACCGCGTTCTGTCTAAATTCATGAACAACCTGATGATCGATGGTAAGAAATCGGTCGCAGAGCGTATAGTCTACAACGCGTTCGACCGCGTTGAAGCGAAAATCAAGCGCGCACCTGTCGAAGTCTTCCACGAAGCGCTCGACAACGTGAAACCTTCCGTCGAGGTTCGCTCTCGTCGTGTGGGTGGTGCCACCTACCAGGTGCCCGTCGAAGTGCGCCCCGAGCGTCGTGAAGCGCTCGCGATCCGTTGGTTGATCACCGCCGCGCGCGGTCGCAACGAGAACACAATGGAAGAACGCCTCGCCGGTGAGCTCCTCGATGCTGTACAAAGCCGGGGTACTGCCGTTAAGAAGCGCGAAGACACGCACAAGATGGCTGAGGCAAACAAAGCCTTCTCGCACTATCGCTGGTAACTCTTTAGAGGCTCATCCAAATGGCACGCGACTATCCGCTAGACCGCTACCGCAACTTCGGTATCATGGCGCACATCGACGCAGGGAAAACCACCTGCTCCGAGCGCATCCTGTTTTACACCGGCAAATCCCACAACATCGGTGAGGTGCACGATGGTGCAGCCACCATGGACTGGATGGAGCAGGAACAGGAACGCGGCATCACCATCACTTCGGCTGCGACCACCACCTTCTGGGAACGCACCGAGGACGGCCAGACTGCCGACACCGAAAAGCACCGTCTGAACATCATCGACACCCCCGGCCACGTTGACTTCACCATTGAAGTTGAACGCTCGCTGGCGGTTCTCGATGGTGCCGTATGTGTGCTCGACGCCAATGCCGGCGTTGAACCCCAGACCGAAACCGTGTGGCGTCAGGCTGACCGCTACAAGGTTCCGCGTATGGTTTTTGTCAACAAAATGGACAAAATCGGCGCGGACTTCTTCAACTGCGTTCGCATGATTGAAGATCGTACCGGCGCGCGCGCTGTTCCCGTCGGTATTCCGATCGGCGCAGAGAACGAGCTGGAAGGTCTGATCGACCTCGTCACCATGGAAGAATGGCTGTGGCAGGGTGAAGATCTGGGTGCGTCCTGGATCAAAGCTCCGATCCGCGACAGCCTGAAAGACATGGCCGACGAATGGCGCGGCAAAATGATCGAAGCGGCCGTCGAAATGGACGACGACGCGATGGAAAACTACCTGATGGACGGCGCAGAGCCCGACGTCGCGACCCTGCGCAGCCTGCTGCGTAAAGGCACGCTGTCGCTCTCCTTCGTTCCGGTTCTGGGTGGCTCCGCGTTCAAGAACAAAGGCGTTCAGCCGCTGCTCAACGCTGTGATCGACTATCTGCCGAGCCCGCTCGACGTTGTTGATTACATGGGCTTCAAACCCGGCGACGAGACAGAAACCCGTGACATTCCGCGTCGTGCGGATGACAACATGGCGTTCTCTGGCCTGGCGTTCAAAATCATGAACGACCCCTTTGTTGGCTCCCTGACCTTCACCCGGATCTATTCCGGCGTGCTGAACAAGGGCGACAGCATCCTGAACTCCACCAAAGGTAAGAAAGAGCGCATCGGTCGTATGATGATGATGCACTCCAACAACCGGGAAGAGATCGAGGAAGCCTTTGCAGGCGACATCATCGCGCTGGCGGGTCTGAAGGACACCACCACCGGTGACACTCTCTGCGACGCCAAGGATCCGGTGGTTCTGGAAACCATGACTTTCCCCGATCCGGTGATCGAGATCGCCGTGGAGCCCAAAACCAAGGGCGACCAGGAGAAAATGTCCCAGGGTCTGGCCCGTCTGGCCGCAGAAGATCCGTCCTTCCGCGTGGAGACCGACATCGAGTCCGGTCAAACCATCATGAAGGGCATGGGCGAACTTCACCTGGACATCCTGGTGGACCGTTTGAAGCGCGAGTTCAAAGTCGAAGCCAACATCGGTGCCCCGCAGGTGGCTTACCGCGAGACCATTGGTCACGAGGTCGAGCACACCTACACCCACAAGAAACAGTCGGGTGGTTCGGGTCAGTTCGCTGAGGTGAAGATGATCATCTCGCCGACAGAAGCTGGTGAAGGTTATTCGTTTGAGTCCCGCATCGTTGGTGGTTCGGTTCCCAAGGAATACATCCCGGGCGTTGAAAAAGGCATCAACTCGGTTATGGATAGCGGCCCGCTGGCTGGCTTCCCCGTGATCGACTTCAAAGTTGCCCTGATCGACGGTAAGTTCCACGACGTTGACTCCAGCGTTCTGGCGTTTGAGATCGCAGCCCGTATGTGTATGCGTGAAGGCATGCGCAAAGCTGGCGCGAAACTGCTGGAACCGATCATGAAGGTCGAAGTGATCACCCCGGAAGAATACACCGGCGGTATCATTGGTGACCTGACCTCCCGTCGTGGTCAGGTGTCCGGCCAGGAGCCGCGCGGCAATGCGATTGCGATCGACGCAAACGTGCCGCTGGCGAATATGTTCGGCTACATCAACACCCTGCGCTCCATGTCCTCGGGCCGCGCGCAGTTCACCATGCAGTTCTCGCACTACGATCCGGTCCCGCAGAACATCTCTGACGAGATCCAGGCGAAATACGCTTAATCAGCAAAAGAATTGAGGGGATGCGCAAAGGCGCATTCCCTCCCAACGCTAAAAGGAGGCCATCATGGCTAAGGAAAAGTTTGAACGTAATAAACCGCACGTCAACATCGGCACCGTTGGCCACGTTGACCACGGTAAAACCACGCTGACCGCAGCAATCACCAAATACTTCGGTGACTTCAAAGCCTACGA